>JADLBR010000070.1 GCA_020847615.1 Verrucomicrobiia bacterium | reverse complement strand
GCAGATCCCAGTCGTCGTAATGGATCATGTCGGGCGCCAGCACCTCCATGGCGCGGCGTCCCTTGGCGGCCTGATAGCGCGCGAACTGGGCGTCGTAGAGCATGGGGACTTCTGACTGCACCAACCATTGGCCGTCCGAGCGCTGCGTGCTGATGTCTCTGAGACCAAGCGCCTCGGCCATGTCGCCGGGAATGGCGGCATACTTCTCGAAACCCTCGCCGCTCTCGCTCCCCTCGCCACCCTCCCCGATGAGCTTTGACGAGGAGCGCGTGCGCCAGAAGTCCGCTTCATTCGTGATGACGCTGCCATCGAGCGGATGCGTGAACGCTGGCAGGCCGATGTCTCTTGCGGTTGGGAGCGGTTTGCCGAGGCTCGTCTTCAGGTCGGGCGATTGAAGGAAATGCCAGTCGCTGATCCAGAGGGTGCGACCCCCGGGCTTGATGAGGTTTTCGACGTAACGGCGCCGTTGCGGGTTGCTCAGGTCTTCCAGCAGACCCGCGGTGAACAGCACGCGTCCATCGCCGGAGACCCGGGCCAGGACTTTCCTCGCGCTGCAGCCTTCGATGTAGATGACGCGTTTCGTCCAGGGCCGACCCGCAAAGACCTGCTCATGCGCGCGCATCCATGGCATGTCACGCGCGAGGTCCGCCTCCCATACGCCGCTGTAACCGACCGCGCCGAGGCTGGCCGCCGTGGTGCGCAACGTGCCAAGATGCGGCGAGACAAAATTCCCGTGGCCGTCGAAGGACATCGAGAACATCCGGCCCCACCACGCCTCCCCGTCCTGCAGAAAGTGCAGCTGCGGCACCGGAGCGGCCGCGTGGGCGGAGACGGCCAATGCCAGCAAGAGAACAACGGGCCTCATGGTATGGTGACGATGACTCTCACAGGTTTCGGTTCCAGAGTGCCTTCAATCCGCTTGGCCCGTGCCTCGATCCTCCCGGTCCTCGCCGCCCTGCCGCCGCCGCCGCCGCTGCACGCCGCGGATGCGCCGAAGCCCACAGGCCCGTCACGCCGGTGGCAGGTTCTCCAGGTCGTCCAAATCCTTGTGGCGGGCCGCGCGCTCCTTCAATCGGCGGAGCCATCGGAGTGAGACAAAACGGAGGTCTCCCATGGGCACGCTGTCGGCAAACAGATCCTGGGGTGACACGCCGGGAAATCCCGGGATATAATCGTAGATATCCACGAAGCCGGCGTCGGTCGTCAGCATCATCAGGTGATTCGCCATCAGGTAGGCCGCCGAGACCGGCACCTGGCGCTCGATGCTGGTGGAGGGATCGATATCATCGCTGATCCAGCGGGCGTTCACGGATTCCAGCGCCTTCAGGAGCCGGGCCTCCGACTCCGGCGTGCGGAGGAATACGATATCCGCGTCCTCCGTCGTCCTCACGTATCCGTGGAAGTTGACCGCATGGCCACCGATCACCACGAACGGCACCCCGGCACGCGCCAGCACATCGAGTATCCCGCCCGGTTCCATAATCACTGCGGCGACCAGCGGACGCGGCGCTTCCTCAGATTGCGTTCCCAGTACCGCCGCCATCCTTCGGGTGAAGCCTTCAGCAGGTCAAACGCCTGCCGCTGGAGTCGCGCGAAGCGCTCCATCCGCTCTGCCGGCGAGGCGCGCCACGCGCTCTTTGCCGGAATGGTTCGGGTGTCATCCACGGGACAGAAAGATATGCGATCCGCGCTTCCGTCTCAACCGTGTTTCTGTCTCCCCATCCGGCTCGTGGGCTGGTTGCGCCTGTCGCAATATTTGCGACATGACACCCGGCGCCGACAGGCTGCTATAAAGGGGCATAGACCTAGGATGAAGACCACCCGCCTGATCCTCATCGCCGCATTGTTGGCGCCTCTGGCCGAACCGGGGGCCGCCGAAACCGGTTTCCGATCCAAGCACCTCGCCGTGGGGCTCGCGCGCGCGGCGCCGGCGTTCAACCGCTTCGCCGTGGACTCGCTGGGCCAGGGCGAGGTCGAGCAGAATCCCGTGCTTGCGGAGACCCATGCGTTCGAGGGCCTCGCCTTGGAGGGACAGACCTATCGGTTGAACGGCATGCCGGTATGGACCGTGGCGTGGGAGGAGAGGGTGCTATCGCTGCGCTCCGAATGTGCTGGAGGCGCCGTTGCCCCGCCATTCACGGTCACGTTCGATCAGAAGGCGAATCACGCGACACTGCTTGGGTTGATGGAACCCGGTGAGCGGCAGATGGGGGTGCCGTGCCTGCTGCACCTGCCGGACATGGGGACCCTGCGCATCACCTGCGACGCGCCCGGGGTGAAACTCGACTACGACGCGCGGCGAAGCGTCAAGCCCGCGTTCGTGAGCGTCGCATTCCCTGCGGCGACGGCGAAGAGGCCCCGGGTGGAGTATCGGCTGGAGGTCGTGTCCATCCACCCGCGACTGCCCGGGATCGAGGGCAACTCCCTGTATGATGGCTTCCGGCGGGACTGGCTGAATATTTTCCAGGTCAACCCCCGGGTGCAGATGCTGGCGAACAACGCGTCCAGCGACCCGTGCGCCTTTACGCTATTCGAGTATTCGGATCTCGCGCGGCACACGCCGCCTCTGGCCGAGGGCCTGACCGCCAACGATTTGATCCGCATGACGCTGGACCGCTATATCTCCGGCGCGCTGGGCTACGGCCAGATCGGCTATGCCTGCAACCCGACCGACGCCGACCTCATCTCCTGGCCGACGCCCTGGACCACGCTCGATACCCTGCCTTCATTCCTGATCTCGGCCTGCAATTACGTGGAGGGCTCGGGCGACACGGACTGGGCGCGCGCCAATCACGGGAAGCTGGCCGCATGGGGGAGGGAGATGTTTGCCGCGGACAGGGATGGCAACGGCCTCGTGGAATACCCGGGCACCGGCAACTTCGGGGAGCGCCCGACGCGCGAGCGGCGTCCCTCCAATTGGTGGGACACGATCAACTTCGGCCACGAGGACGCCTTTGGCAACGCGCTGGTCTATCGGGCCGGGACGATGTTCGCCGAACTCGCCCGGCGGTTGGGGCGCGAGGAGGATGGGCGGTTCTTCGCCGAAAAGGCCGATAGGCTGCGCGCCGCCTACGCGCCGGCCCTGCGGAATCCCGCGACCGGCGTGATCGCGGGATGGAAGAGCGCGGACGGGCAATTGCACGACTACTGGTTCACTTTCGTGCAGGGCATGGCGGTGACCTTCGGCCTGCTGGATGAGGAG
>JADLBR010000069.1 GCA_020847615.1 Verrucomicrobiia bacterium | reverse complement strand
CGCAACGACAGGGGGCAGCTGGGGCGCAGCCAGGGCGACGCGGACGAGGTGCACCCGGTGCCCGGGATGACGAACGCGACGATGGTGGCGGGCGGGGGCCGCCACAGCCTGGCGCTGCGGGACGATGGCGCGCTGAGGGCCTGGGGCAAGAACGCCAACGGCCAGCTCGGCGACGGCAGCACGCAGGACCGCTCGTCACCGGTGGCCGTGAGCAACCTGTCCGGGGCCGTTCAGGCGGTGGCCGGGGGCGAGTTCAGCCTGGCGCTGCGGGGCGATGGGACCGCCTGGAGCTGGGGCTACAACGCGTCGGGCCAGCTGGGCAATGGCACCAACGTCTTCCGCTCGCTGCCGGGCACGGTGACGGGGCTCTCCGGCGTCGTGGCGCTGGCCGCGGGTTCGGACCACGCCCTGGCGCTGCTCTCCAACGGCGCGGTGCGCGCATGGGGCTCCAACGCGGAGGGCCAACTCGGCGACGGGACCAGGACCAACCGGTGGGTTCCGGTGGCGGTGGGCGGGCTGTCCAACGTCGTCGGGATCGGGGCCGGGGCGATGCAGAGCTATGCCGTGGATGGGTCGGGCCAGCTCTGGGCATGGGGCGAGGGCGCCAACGGCGCGCTGGGCCTCGGGGACCAGAATGACCGCACCGCCCCGACCGCGGTGCCCGGGATGACCAACATCGCGATGGTGGCCAGCACGCTGGGCAAATTCGCGTTCGCCATCGATGCCGGCGGGCTGCTCTGGGGCTGGGGCATCAACGGCGTCTACCAGCTGGGCGACGGCACGCAGCAGGACCGGCTCACGCCGATCCGGATCGGGGCCCTGGACGGGGTGCTGTGGGCCAGGGGAGGGGAGAAGAGCGGCTACGCCATCCGGGCCGATGGCGCGCTCTGGGCCTGGGGCGAGGGCAGCTACGGCGAGATAGGCGACGGCGCGTCGACGGACCGCCCCTCGCCGGTCCCCGTGCCCGGCCACGCGTGGTCACCGGGCGCCGACCAGGCCGGGCCCTGGTTCATCCAGGCGTCCAACGGCAGCTGGCTGGTCAGCATCGAGGCGGAGCACTTCACCACGAACATGGCCCGGGGCGCGCACGCGTGGGTGGCCGGGACCAATGACGCGGGCTATTCGGGCGATGGGCACATGACGGCGAGCCCGAACATCGGCACCAACTGGGACACCGGCGCCATCGCCTTCACCAACGCGGCGCGGCTCGACTACCGCGTGCGCTTCGTCACGACCGGGCCGCACCACATCTGGGTCCGGGGCAGGGCGCCGGGCGGGGGCGCGGACGACACGGCGCACGCCGGGCTCGATGGCCAGTCGGTGGCCGCGGCGGACCGCATCAACGGGTTCTCCGGCAGCTGGGCGTGGTCCAAGGGCACCGCGGACGGTGGGAGCGCCACGATCAATGTCAACGGGCCGGGCGAGCGCACCCTGGACCTGTGGATGGGCAAGGACGGGTTCGTCATCGACAAGATCGTCGTCACGTCCGACGGCGGCTACACCCCGTCGGGGACCGGGCCATCGGAAAGCGCCCGGGACGCGCGGCTCTATCCCACCGCGAGCCTGACATCGCCGACCAACGGCTCGGTCTTCGAGGTCGGCTCCAACATCGTGGTGGAGGCCACCGCCTCCGACCCGTTCGGCTCGGTGGCGAGGGTCGAGTTCTTCCAGGGGACCAACCTCATCGCCCAGGACACCAGCCCGCCCTACTCGGTCACCTGGACCAACCCGCCCACCGGGGCCCACCTGCTCTCGGTCCGGGCGACCGACGACGACGGCATGGGCTGGACGGCCGGGCCGGTCGATGTGCTCGTGCTCTACCCGGACGCCGACGGCGACGGGCTGCGCGACGACCTGGAGCCGGGCTGGGCGACCGACCCGACCGACCCCGACACCGACTACGATGGGCGGAGCGACGGGCAGGAGGTTTGGATCGACGGCACGAATCCGACCAACGGCGCGAGCCACGCGTCGGTCCGGCTGGGGTACTGGCCCTTCGAGGCGCCGGGGTTCGTGGCCGCCCACGGCGCGGCGCCGCTGGATTCCACCAACATCGCCCGCGCGGCCGGGATGCTGGGCGAGTCGGCCCGCGTGCGCCCGGCGCAGCCCAACCGGCTCAAGTATCGCGACGCCGAGGCAGACGGCTCCGCCAACATCAACCTGCGCCGGGGCACCTTCCGGGCCTGGATCTGCCCCGACTGGACCAGTTCCGCGCTGGGCGGGGGCGGGCCGGGGGCGTGGGCGCGCATCGTCCAGGTGGGCTACTGGACGCCGGACGCCAGCTACGGCGACTGGCAGCTCACCCTCGACCCCGGGGGCGACGCGATCTACTGGGGCTGCGACGACGGGCTCGGCAACCGCCGGGGCGGGACCAGCACCGCGCTCCAGTGGACGACGGGCCAGTGGCACCAGGTGGCCCTCACCTACGACGAGGCGACGGTGCGCATGTACGTCGACGGCGCCCAGGTGGGCTCGTGGGGCGGCAGCCCGGCGGTGTATTACCCCGGCCGCGCCGTGCGGGAGGCCACCGGCGCGCACTTCGGCACCGAGGTGTACGGGTTCGACTCGCTCCGGGGCCGGCTCGACGAGATCGAGACCTTCAACTATCCGCTGGACGCGGGCAGCATCGCCACCAACTACGCCGAACTGGCCGACACCGACGGGGACGGGATGCCCGACGCCTTCGAGACCGCTTTCGGGCTCGACCGGCTCGACCCCGCCGACGCCCGCGAGGACGCCGACGGCGACCGCATCCCCAACCTCTTCGAGTGGGCCAACTCGGGCGACCCGACCAACGCGGCGGTCGTTCCCGGCCCGCTGCTGGTGGTGGACGCATCGGGGGGCGGGGACCACGCCACCATCGGCGCGGCCCTCGCCGCCGCCGCGGGGGAAGACCTCGCGATCATCGGGGTGCGGCAGGGGACCTACACGGAATGCCTGTCGCTGACCAACGCCCGGGTGCTCCTGCTCGGAGACCTCGGCGGCAGCAACGGCCCGCCGGTCATCTCGGCCGGCCCGGCGTCGCCCGACTACACGCTGCGCATCGGCAACGCGAGCGCCCTCGACGGCCTCGTGGTGACCAAGCAGCCGGGCAAGTCGGGCGCGGGAATCTACGTGGCGCCGGGGGCCGAGCCGCTCCTGGCCAACCTCATCGTGCGCGACAACCGCGCCGAGAGCGGCGCCGGCCTCTACAACGACGGCGGCTCGCCCCTGCTGGTCCACTGCACCTTGGACCGCAACGCGGCGGCCACCAACGGCCACGGCAACGCCGTCTACAGCGCGGGCGGCTCGGTGCGTGCCCTCAACTCGATCCTCTGGGAGGAGGGGGGCGGCGCCCCGGAGGCGATCTACGCCGCCGGTGGGACCGTGGCGTGCAGCAACAGCATCGTCGCCGGCGCCCAGTGCGGCGGCTCGGGCCAGGACCCGATCCTGACCCGCTGGGGCTTCCTGACGACCAACTCCCCGGCCATCGACTTCGGCACCAACGCGCCGTTCGCCGCCCTGGACATCAACGGCGAGGGCCGCGACGCCGGGGCCGCGCCGGACGCCGGGGCCGACGAGTTCAAGGACACCGACGGCGACGGCCTCCCCGATTGGTGGGAGGCGATGTACGCCGGTTACGTCGATGACAATGACGGCCTGAGTCCCCTGGATGAGTACCGTTACGGCACCAACCCGGGCAACCCCGACACCGATGGCGATGGCCTTCCCGATGGGTGGGAGGCGGCCCACGGGCTCGACCCCACCGACGATGGCTCCCGCGACCCTGCCAACGGCGCGTCCGGAGATCCGGACGCCGATGGGATCGGCAACCCCGACGAGATGGACTTCGAACTCGACCCGAAGGTTGACGACTCCGCCTCCTCCTCGGGCCGCGCCAACTACCTCTATGACGCGATCGACCGGCTGACCGGCGTCTCCGGCCGCAACGCGTCGGGCTACACCTACGACGCCGAAGGCAACCTCCTCCAAGCCCCATGAAAAACGCCATCCACTTCCTCCTGCTGCTCTGGCTGTGCGCCCCCTCCAACGCAGCCACGCGGCCCGACAACATCGCCGG
>JADLBR010000068.1 GCA_020847615.1 Verrucomicrobiia bacterium | reverse complement strand
CGACTCCGACGAGATCACCATCGTCCCCGCCATCGCGGGAGGCTGACTCGCATCGCTTCCCGTGGCCGAACGCGCCAGCGTTTGGCCGCCAAAGCCTCACGGCTTCGGCTACATTTTCACCCCCGGTAATCCGGCGGCTGCCGGATGATGGCCGACCCGAGAGCGCGTGATCGCCCGCACCCGACCGCCCAGGGCTGCCGGAAACCGCTTGTCAGAACGCATCGGCCCAATCACAGTTTCCGGCGCGCCAGGCCAGGTGCCCGCGGCGAAAATGCAGGCACGAGACCCATGACCCCAACCCCGGAAACATGCGCGGATGCCCGGCGTTCCCCGAGACGTTGCCGCGCGACGGGGCTCGCGTTCGCCGCCGCCGCGCTTCTCGCCTGCGGCGGTTGCCAGTCCACGGGGGCGCTGGACGAGATGGTGGCCATGAGCCCATTTCCCGACGGAGAGACGCTGGCCGCCGCAACGACGAACGCCGCGCAGCCGGTTTCCTTGTCTCAGGCGGTGGCCTATGCCCTCGCGTCCGACCCGAAACTCAGCGCGCTGAGGGCCGAGGTCCACCGCGAGGCGGGCAACGCCGCCGAGGCCACGACGCCCAGATCGCCCGAACTCCGCTTCGGCTTCGGGCGCGAGGACCAGGACGCCCGCGGATGGACCCGCGAAACGGAAAAAGGCGGCGGCGACCGCACGGGCTTCGAGACCTACCAGCAGATGCAGTACTCCGGCACCTCGCATGCCACGGATTTCTCGGGACAGACGGAAGACAGCCTGCGGCTCGGGGTGCGCTATTTCCCGCCCAACCCCTGGCTGATGGCCGCCGCCGGGGGCGCCGCCCGCGCCAGACGGTGGATGGCCCAGGCCCATCTCGTGGAGGAGGAACACGCGGTCATCTGCGACACCGTGGAGGCCGCCGTGCAGATCGCCTATGGCGAGCGCGTCCTCCGGGTGCGCGACGCTTTCGCGGCTGCCTGCCGCGCACTCTACGAGGAGGTGCGGCGCGCATCCGATGAGGGGCAGCTCCCGCGGACGGATGCCATCGACGCTCGCCTGCGGCTCGCGTCAGCCGAGGCCGGTCGAGCGCGCGAGGCCGATCGCCTCGCCTCGTGGCGGCAGAAGTTCCGGATGGCCACCGGCTTCGATCCCGGGCACCTGTCGCTGCACGCCGTCGAGGCCGGCGCGATCTGCCCGGTCGCTCTCACCCACGGGACACCGCAAATGACGGCCCTCGCCCGCACACTGGCCCGGCAGCGCCCGGATGTCTTGGCGGCCCACTGGAACCGACTCCGCTACCAGCGGGAATGGAGCGAGGCCCGCGCCGCCGGCTACCCGTGGCTGAACCACATCGAGGGCGCCTACACCCGCTGGGATATCTACGAGACCCGCCAGAGGACCGCGGAGCAATCGCGGGACGAGACCGAGGCGACCTGGGAGCTCGGCTCGCTCACCGACATCGAATACGAGAGCACCACCGATTTCTCAAAGCAGCACGCCTATGGCGGGGCCGACGCCGACGAATGGTGGATCGGTGTCTCGGTCGATCTGCCGATCTTCGAGTGGTTTTCCAAACAGAGCGGCGAGCGCCATCGCGCCCTCGACGAGGCGACCCGGGGATACGAGGCCGGACGCGCCCGCGCGGAGCGCGAGATCATCATGGCCGGCCAAGTGCTGCGGGATTCCCGCGCCGATCTCGCCGCGTTCCGCCAATCCTGCGAGCGCGATTGCCGCGAGATCGAGGAGCTTGCGGCGATGTCCGCAGAGATGGACCTCAGGGGCCGGCTCGATGCCCTCCGCCTCAGGGAACGAAGCGCGGAGATGGAGATCCTCGCCCTCGAGCGCGCCGCCGCCGTGGCGCTGGATGAGCTGCAGTTCTGCCGCGCAAGTGGTCTCGCCCCCGGCCAACCGCTGCCACCCGCAGGCGCGAAGGCCGATCTCCAGCCGAAGACCGTCGACCCCGGCCGCTGAGGCCACCCTCACGAATCCCCTGTGGGAAACCGCTCCCCCCTTGCGGCGAACGCCGGGAATCAGTTCGCCTTGCCCCCGCGCCCGGCCTTGAGAAAACGCAGCTGGACCGCCTCGCCCGGTATCAGGCTCGAGACTTCCTCCGCCTTGACCATCAGCGGCAGGCCGACCTCCACGCGATCCACGGCGGCGCTCGGCGGCAGCAGCGTCGCGCTGATCGGTTCCATCTGCGCCCCCACCTCCACCACCGTCGCCTTGAACGCCGCCTGGCCCATCGCCATCCCCCGCACCTCGAGCACATCGCCCGCCCGCGGGCGCACCGTGACGGGCGGACGCACCCACGCGAGAATCCGATCGGACTTCCGCCCGCTCACCACCAGGATCGGCACGCCGGCCGAGACGCGCTCGCCCGGATGATTGCTGACCGCGCTCACGAAGCCATCGATGGACGAGCGCAGCACGACGGGCCTCTGCAAGTAATCGATGCGCGCCCGCTGCGCCCGGATCGCCTCTTCGATGCCGGGATCCGCGGCCTCCACCTCCGCGAGACCCATCGCCCGAATGCGCTCCAGGCTGGCCTCCAAATCCGCCGTCGCCCTCTCGCGCGAGGCGACCTCCGAGCGCAGCGCGTCCCGGTCGCGCCTGGCGACATCCAGGCCGGGGTTGCCGCCGAGGCTCAGGCCCCGGCCCACGATCCGCTTCTCAAAGAGCTTCTCGACGCGCCCGTATTCCGACTCCGCCTCCCTGAGACGGATCCGCACCAGGTCCAGTTCGAGCTTCTCGGCCAGCCAAGCGGCGCGGAGCCGCGCGTAGTCACCGAGGTTCCTCGTCTTGTCCAGATCCATCCGCCGCTTCATCAGCCGCAGCTCCGCCTCGATGGCGATGATCTCGGCATTCAGCGGGTCGGCCTCGAGCGCCGTCAGGACCGCGAGCTCCTGCCCGTTGGTCACCGGCTGAAGGATGTCCACCTTGAGCTCCTGGAGCGTCCCGGCCACCAGGCTGATGATGTGGGCGCGCACGGGCTCGACCTCCCCGATGATGGTGGCGGGATGCACGTAGCGCACCCACATCCACCAGATCGCGCCCGCCAGGACCAGGAAAGTGAGCGCGGGCGCCTGGGCCACCCGGAACTCGTGCAGGCGCCGCTTCAGCGGGATGGGGATGGGCTGCAGGTCACGATCCGACATCTCACACCTCCGACTCGTCCTCCGCCATGATCGAGCTCACCCCCGAAACCCCGCTCACCGCCCGCACCTCGGCCAGCATCTCATCCACGCGATCCGGATCGCGCAAAAGCAGCCAATACGAGAGATCCGCCCCCTCGCCGCCCTCGGCGCGCTGGCTGGCGCGGCGACTGCGGCGGACGTGGCGATCCAGCAGCCGGTCCATCTCCCCCAGCTCGACGAGCGGGCGGGACCAGCGCAGGTTCAGGATGAGATCGTAGCGGTGCCGGCTTCCGAACGAAGTGACCCAGAGGTACAGCAGCGCGACCGCCATCACCGCCACGCCCACGATCGCGGACGTGAACTTCTGGCTGCCCGAAGCCATGCCCAGGACGAGGACCAGCAGCACGTAGGTCGTGTCGAGCGTGTCCCGCAGCATGTTCCGGAAACGCACGATGGCGAACACCGCCATCATCCCGAACGCCGTGATGAGATTGTTCGCCAGGACGTGCATCACGAGCGCCACGGCGATGGGCATCACGATGAGCGACTTCACGAACGACCGCGAGTAGGACAGCCCGGAGTGCGTGACCATGTAGACCCAGGCGAGCACGTGGCCGCCCGCGAACGCGAGCAGCAATCCCAGGACCAGCGCCGGCAGATTCGTGGGGGCCAGCCCAAAATCGCCCGTCATCAGTTCGTCGAACATATGCCCCTGGCCCGTGATCGAATTCGCCCCGCGCGCGCCATCCCAGCCCCTTACCGGATCACCAGGGCTCCCGCCGGAACCCTCGCGCCCAACCCGGGCCGGACCCCATTACGGGCCCCGACCTCACCCGCCAATGACACGCTGCCGCAATACTTCGGCGCGGACGACTGATTGAGGTTAAAATGCTGCGTCAGGTCCCGGAACCAATCCGGAAAACGGTCGGTGAACTTCAGCTCCAGCACGCGCCGGTCGCCAAACGGATACACCGGATGATCCAGCCGCGTGGTGAAATCCGCCTCGCGCCGCAGTTCCCCGCGCACATCGCGGTCGATCGTCACCCGCGCCGAGTTGCCCCTCGGACTCACCCACGCCTCGCGCAGATACGTCACCGTCGCCGTCGGCCGAGCGTGCAGCCGCACCATCAGTTGGCAAAACTTCTGCAGCGCCGCCAGCTGCGAGGGCCCGTCGACCACGAGGTGCTCGCGGCCCGGCAACCGTCCCGCAAGGAGCGCCGCACCCGCGCTCCGGCGCACCGCGCCACGGTGCTTCAGGATGCAGTCGTTCTCGCGGCGCTTGATCTCAAAAAACAGGGGCGATTCCGAATCCTCGTCATAATACCTCACCCGCAGCTTGAAGCGTCTCTTCTCGCACTGGACCGTCGCCCAATAGGTCGTCAGCTCGCTCGAGTCGACGTAGAGGCTGTACACCGGATAGGCGTGATCGGGCCGCCCCTCACCAAAACTGTCCGGCACAAGGTGCGCCCTCACGATCTCGCGGATCTGATCCGCCTGTCGCGCGGTGATGAAGTACTTGCGCTCGAAACGCTGTCGCTGCAGCCGCTCTTCCATCACCCGATGGCCCCCTCGCGCCAGCATCCCGCCCACGATTCGTAACCCGGGCGCCACAGGATCGTCACATTCGCATCGCTCATAGCCCGTAGGATAAAAACACGGATGGGTTCCCTCAATTTCTCGCCGAAACGACACGCGGATGGCGAACCATGCGTTTTATCCTATCAGGGCCGACCAAAGATTGCGATCCCCTTTTTCGCGGTCCAGATCGCCGGGTGCCCCAGCTTCTTGGGCATGCCCCTCCCCGCTACTCGGCCTGCTTTGGAGGACGCATGGACGCGATCTCGCGCTCGTACACCTCGCCGCTCACGGCACGAAGCTCATCCACAACCCGCATGGGTCGGGCTCCCTCAACCGTTTTAGCCACGCGCACCCCCGCCCCGCTGATGCGGCCCGTGCCGGTCTCTCTGCGCCCATCGCCCAAATCGAGATCCAACGTCCACCGATCCAGCGCGCCGCTCGCGAACGTGACGATGCCAGAGCGGGCCCCCTTCTCCGCCACCACGTCGTATTCCAGCGACTCCCCGCGCCGTGTCAGTCGGAGCACAGAGACCACCGGGGGCATCGACGGCGAAGGAGCCGACCGCGTCCATGTCTCCACCACCAAACGTCCTCCCTCCGCCGTGGCGCGTTTCAGGAACACGTCGGTCTTGTTGTAAGGGATCCGCCCGTCCGGTGAGGACGAAACCGATGTCCCGACATAATGGTTCACCGCGTCGGCGATATCCGCGGCAACCGACATGGCCCCGTCACCCCCATTTGCCAGCGCCAGAAGCGCGGCGCAGATTCTCGGCAACCACGGTCGTCCACGCCACATGGATCATTCCCCCAACATCGCGGGCCACGCTTGAACGATCCTCTCGACTTTCCAGGCGCCTTCTTTCCGCCGCAGCAGCACACACTTGCCCTCGCTGATGATGTCCCGCGGGTGAAGCTCGATCAGTTTCACAAGGACCATGGCCCACTTCCCCTCAGCGTCGATGCCGGGCCGTGAAAGCTCGCAACACATCCCCGGGCCATCCGGAGAGAATCGTGGCTTGCGCGGCACGCCGTCCAAAGCGTTGCCGGGTATCATGCGCCCCGCCCCGCTCTTCGCGTTGAGATCATCCGTCGCACCGTCGGGTGGCACGTCCGGGCCCCACATTCGGAGCATCGCCTGATCCACCCGATGGCCCGTGAGCGTCTTCTCCCGAACCTCGCAGGATGCGTCACAGATCCGCGATACCACCGCCCTCAGCACGGCGAGTTCTTCCCCTGCCACCGGTTCCATCCGGACCTCGCCGGCGCCGAGAAGGCCCATGACGCCAAAGAGCGCACCCGGCCCCATCAGCAACCACCTCGCGCTCGGAAAACTGGACCTGTGCCTCACCGCACCTCCGCCTCGCATATCGGGGCCCCAACCTAATGACAGAACCCAGATCGATGCCGGGATCCTCCCGCCCGCCGGTCACATGCAATTGATGCACCGGCCCGTGCCGCTGCACGTGCTACAACCGGTTTCACCCGAGCCGAGGAATCGCCCCGAGCCCCGGCAAGTGTTGCATCGTCCCGATCCGCCGCAGGTCGAACAGCGGGCCGGCGTGCCAGTGGACGACGGTTGCCCGTAATAACCCGCATCCGACGTGCCCTGCGTCGTGCCATTCACAGCACACCCGATGAGCGCGCACATGACGATCGGCGCTATAAGGACAAAGCATAAACGACTGAACCCTCTATCAAATTTGATCATGGGTACTGCTCCTCTTGGCTCTCTCCGACTCCTCTTCCGACCGATAGCAGCGCATCACGCGGGCGTCAATTTCCCCACGCCCCTACTTCACCGAGGCACGATACTCGTCGCAGCGGGCGCGGAGCCGGGCCAGGGTCTCTGCCTGCGCGGGATCCTTCGCCAAATCCCTTTCCTCCCGCGGATCCTCGGCCAGATCGAATAGTTGCTCCAGGGGCGGT
>JADLBR010000067.1 GCA_020847615.1 Verrucomicrobiia bacterium | reverse complement strand
TGGGACGAGTCCTGGGCGGTGCTGGCGCCATCCCGCGCCGCCCAATGCGCGATCGATGTCGCGCTGTGGGACTGGTTTGGCCGCCGCGAGGGCATGGCCGTCGCCGCCCTCGCCCTGGGCCCGGCGCCCCACGACGTGCCGAGTTTTTGTACGCTGGGCCTCTCGACCCCCGACGAATTGGGGCAGAAACTCGCCGAACTCCACTCCCATCCCCTGATCAAGATCAAGTGCGATGCCCGCGCCGATCTCACGCCCGCCCGGCTCGCGCGCGAGCGGACGCGCGCCCGGTTCGCCATCGATGCCAACTGCGCCTGGGGAGGCGCCGACATCGCGGCGCTATCCCGCGAACTGGCGGGCATGGGCACCCTGTTTATCGAGCAGCCCCTCCCGCCCACGCACGACGCCCGCATGCCCTCTGTCCTGGCGGCCTCCGCCCTGCCCATCCTCGCTGACGAGAGCTGCGTCACGGAGGATTGCGTGGGGCGGATGCCCGGCCATTTTTCCGGCTTCAACATCAAGCTCGTCAAGTGTGGCGGCCTGACCCCGGCGCTCCGCATGCTGCGCCTCGGGCGCGAACTCGGCCTCACGACCATGGTCGGGTGCATGCTCGAGAGTAGCCTCCTCATCGCCGCCGGCGCCGTGATCGCACAGGGGGCGGACTTCGCCGACCTCGATGGCGCCTGGCTGCTGCGCGATGACCCGTGCGCCGGCCCGAGATTAGAGAATGGCATCCTGCGCGTCCCCGATGCCCCGGGCCTCGGCGCCGAACCCGACGGCATCGAGTGGCGCTGAATCCGCCGGCGTTCCCGCCCGGGCGAATTGAACGTTGACCCGCGTGCCACCGCCGCGTCTAGACTGTGGTCACCATGAGCACGACGAACCCATCTTCCACGGGCGGCCTCGAGCCGCTCTCTCGGCGGCGGTTTCTGGCACAGGGGGGCGCGACGGTCGCGGGGGCCGCGCTGGCGGGCGTGGCGATACCGGCCGTGCACGCGGCATCCGACGACACGATCCGCCTGGCGCTGATCGGCTGCGGCGGACGCGGGAGCGGCGCGGCCCGGGATGCGTTCGAGGCCACGGGTGGGCCGGTGCGCCTCGTCGCCATGGCCGACTTTTTCGAGGACCGGCTCAAGAAATCGCACGCGGCGCTGAGCGCGGAGTACGCCGACCGCATGGACGTGCCCGAGGACCGGCGCTTCGTCGGATTCGACTCCTTCAAACGGGCCATCGATTGCCTCCGCCCGGGCAGCGGCGACATCGCGATGCTCTGCGGCTATGCCGGGTTCCGCCCCGCGCAACTGGAATACGCGGTCGAAAAGGGCGTGAATGTCTTCATGGAGAAATCCTTCGCGGTCGATCCGCCCGCGGTCCGGCGCGTGATCCAGGCGGGCGAGGTCGCGGAGAAGAAGGGCCTGAAGATCGCGGCCGGCCTGATGTGCCGCCATTCGAAGAACCGCCAGGAGCTCATACGCAGGATCCGGGATGGCGAGCTCGGTGACATCCTCATGGTTCGCGCCTACCGCATGGAGCCGAACCGCCCCCTCGGCCCCCGCAAGCCGGATGACAAGGAGCTCTTCTATCAGATCCGGAACTTCACGAAATTCCTCTGGGTCTCGGGCGGGCTATGGGCCGAGATGGACATCCACCAGATAGACGAGATCTGCTGGGTGAAGGACGCGTGGCCGACGGCGGCCCACGGCATCGGCGGGCGCGCCGCCGACTCCGTCGACCTCAGCCAGAACCTGGATTCGTTCTCGGTCGAGTGGACCTTCCCGGATGGCACGAAGGGCTACGATGTCGTCCGGTACCTGCCCAACTGCTACAACGAGTTCGCCACCTTCGTCCACGGCACGAAGTGCGCCGCACAGTTCTCGGGCAACGTCCACGCCGCCACGGTCCAGATATATAAAGACCAGCGGTGCGCGAACGACAATGTCGCCTGGCGCGCGGAGCGCGAGACCGTTTCGCCCTGGCAGGCGGAGTGGAACGAGCTGCTCGGCGCCATCCGCGGGAACCGCCCGCACAACGAGGCCAAGCGCGCCGCCCTCACGAACCTCGCCGACATCATGGGCCGCGCCGCCACACACATGGGGCGCATCGTCACCTGGGAGGAGGCCATGGCCTCCAATTTCCAGTTCTTCCCGGGCACCGACACACTGACCGCGGACAGCCCCGCCCCGGTCCAGGCCGATGCCCAGGGCCGCTATCCGACCCCCGTCCCGGGCAAGTGGGTCGAGATCTGAGGGAACCTCGAGAATCCGTAGCCGCGGTCGCCACCCCGTGCTCGTGCGTGGGGCCAGACATCATGCCCCGCGTGAGGGGGCACCACGGGCCCAAGACCGCGGGAACGTTCGTAGTGCTGCCTTCAGGCAGCCCGGACCCACCAAGAGTTCCCACATGAATGATGCGGCGCGATCTCGAGTCACGACACCCGTGATCATCGGCGCGCCCGTCCGTCTCAAGACGCGGGCGGGTGTGCCTGCGGCCGACCTCAACCGCCGGGCGCGATGATCGCCTCGGCGATGCGACGTCGGATGGCGGGGACGATGTCGGGGTCGGGGAGGATGCGGGAGGAGTACCGCCCGCCGGCGTTGGGGATGGGGACGAGCCCCGCGGCCCCCTCGATGGCGGCCTTGGCGGCCTGCGCCCGAGAGCCACCCTTTGCGGCGATCTGGCCCGCGAGCCGGAGGTATTCGTAATCCTCGGCGCCGTCGCGGGCCTGTTCGAGGCGGATGGTGCTCACGGGTCCCTCGACGCCGACGGATTTGCCGGGATAGGCGAGGTAGCCGTCGCCGTTGGGGTAGCGGACGTAGTACTGGTTTCCGGGCCTGTCGGATTGGTTGATGTAGCGGTGCCATCCAAATTCGTAGGGGTCGTAGGTGAGCCAATCGACGCCCCAGAACTCGTAGGCATCGGCGCCGTGGTGGAAGCAGTAGTGGGGGAGGAGGCGCTCCACCGCGCAGAATGGGGTGTCGGTGCACATCTGCCCGTCTGTCGTGAACCAGATCTGATGGCCCTGCTTCCGCAGGCGCGCGGCCTCGTCCATCGGGAAGCACCCGTAATGGCCGATGCCCCAGATGTCGAGGTAGCCATCCCACTCGGGGCAGTGCCTCCACGTGCTGCTGTAGATGCGGATCTTCGGATCCACCTCGTGGATCATGTCGCAGCCCGCCCGCATCTGCCGGCGCACCTCCTCGTGCGTGAAGTGCGGCTCGTCGGAGATGTATAACACCATCTTATCGGCCCAGCCCTTGGCCCGGATGTGGTCCCAGAACAGCCTGAGCGCGGACTGGTAGACCCTCTTGTACTCCGGTCGCAGCCTGGAGCGATCCGCGCCCTCGTACGGGAAGCCGCCCTCGTACGGGTCTTCGCCGAGGAGTTTCCTCGGCGGGTGCGCCCATCCGAAGATATAGAAGAACTGGGGGAAATAGGCGGCGGGCATGCGCATCTCGCCGAAGTACCACGCGGCGGCGGCGTCGAACGCCGCGAAGTCGGCGACGACGCGGTCGCCCTCGCGCTTGAATACCGGTTCGGCGGGGATGCGGTCGGCGCAGAGCCTGCGCTCCGAGAGGAACCGGATCATCTGGCGCTTGACGTCCTCGGCGCCGGCGCCGCCCTCGAGGAACTGTTTGCCGGGTCGCACGTCGTACATCGCGATCACGTGCCGCTCCTCGGGCAGCGCGAAGTCCCAGACACGCAGCGAATACGGGATCTCGCGCAGGGTCTTTTCCCCGGCTTTCAGGCGGATGGTCCCGCGGTACTCGCCGGGGGCGGCGTCGGTTGGCGCGCGGAATGTGATCCAGATCGGCTGCGTCTGGCCTGGTTTCAGATCGAAACGTTTGGAGGGGAGCAGGGGATCGGGCCACCATCCGGCCCAGCCGTCGCATTGGCCGGGGGTGGTCGGGAACTTCCTCCGCCACGCCTCGGTGTCGGAGCGGAAGTACGATGTCGGGTGATCGATGGGGACGTAGCCGACGACGTGGACCGTCGGATCGGGCAACCGGACGCCTTCCTGGCCCGCGGGGGCCCCGGCTTCGACGGTGACGTTGCGGGTCGCGGAGGCGGCGCGCAGCGCGATCTGGATCGGCTCGCTCTCGTTGCGGGCCATGGCGATCTCTGCGGCGACCGCTTTCTCGGGAGGGGCGTCTTCGCGAAAGACCTTCACGATGGGATTGACGGGCCAAGCGGAGAATCCGCCGGCCTCCCGCGTGTCGTGGGCCTCGACGGAGCCGGGCTCGCCGCGCGCGATCTCGGCGACGATCGCGCCGTCGTGCCAGAGTGTGCCGCCGCAGTCCGCCGTGAGGTGCAGTTCCAGGAAGGCGCCGTCATCGGGGATGCGGATCGTGCCGAACCACAGGGTCCAGCCGGTGTCGCCCGAGATCGGTTCGCCCGCCGACGCGAACGCGTTGGCCGCCACCATTTTTCGCTGCGGCGTGAGCAGGTGCGCGTGGAGCCTTGCCTCGCCCCCCAGGCCGCTGCATTTCGCCCACGCGCCAAACAGGTAGGTGCGGCCCGCCTTGACCGGCACCGCCTGCCGCCATCCCCGCCAGGACCTGTTGTCCTTGGGCAGGTTCATGCGCGCGCAGCGTTCGCCGAACAGCCCCGGCGATTCGAGACCCATGGTGGGATCGCCGGGCGTCGCGCCGGACCAGGCATCGGGGAGTTGTGCGCCCGAGGAGAAATCGGGGTTCCTGACAAGGTTCGCCTCGCCCCTGAGGAGAGGCGCGAAATTCGCGGGATCCACGGGCGCCGAGCGCCGCGCCAGTCGATAATCCGAGGGTATGTCGCTGGCCAATCCGGTCCGTTCCGCGCTGGCGCCGTCGGCACCGGGGGCGCGGGTCCCGAGATACACGTGGGCGGTCAGCCGCGACATCGGCGGGAGGGGGCAATCGAACAGGATCATGTCGCCGAGTCGGGTGAAGGGCACCTCGCGGCCCGCGAGCGCCACGGAGATCGGCTCCATGTCGCGCGCGCCGCGGAAGGCCGACGGCAACCACAGCCAGCCGAGGGCACCATCCATCGGGGCATCCGACAGATTGGTGAACCGCGCGGGCATGCGCCTCGAGGCCCCGCCCTTCTCGGGCCAGGCCGCGGGCAGTTGCGCCTCGGAGAGCGGCACCGTCTCCGGCGCCGCGGCGGAGATCTTGGCCACCGTGCCTTGGTCGCACTCGATGGTCAGGTCATCGAACCACGCGCGCCCCGTGCCGCGCAGCGATGTGCCGACCGTGATCCACGACGCGCCGGCCGGCGCCGTGAGATCCATGATGACCTCCTTCCAATCGTAGGTGCCCCCGCCGGCGCCGAAGACCTTGTTCGCGATCAGTCCCGATGGCCCACCCGCGTGGATGAACCACCCCGCCTGTCCGATGACCCCCTCCGCGCGAACCCACGCCCGTATGCGATATCGCGAGCCCGGGATGACGGGCGCGATGCGCCGCGTGACGCCCAGCCAGTTCGGATCGGCGCCGGCGTCCACCTCGTGCCGCACGCACCGCGACCCCGAACGCGCGCCGTCGGATGCCCAGATGGCGCGATGGGCCGAATCCCCGTCCTTGGTCTCCCACCCCTTCGGCATCGCGCCCGCGCCCGCCTCGAAACCGCCGTTGATGTCCGGTGATGCCACGTCGAGGAAGTCCGGAACGCGCCAGGCCGACGGGTTGTCGAAATAGATGTAATAGTCGGATGACGACGATGCCCCGCATTCGGCGGGCAGGTAGAGTGACGCGCCCTGCGGGATCGCCCCGCGGACGATCGGTTCGCCCGCGGGATCCAGCACCGCGAAGAGCATCTCTCGGCCAGCGGCATCCACCACGCGCACGTCATCGCACGCCCGGCCCGCGAGCCGGAGTTCGCCCGGACCATCGCCCACGCGGATGGCCATCGGCAATCCGGCGAGCGCATTCGTGGAGGCGTTCTCGATGCGTACCGCGAGACGCTGGCGCCAGATATCGCCATTGCCGACATACAGGGGGTGGTGCCAGGGGGTCGCGGCCGTGGTGGCGCCGCACAACCACAGCGCCGCCAGGGGTAAGAAAATGCATCGCATCCGCCCATGATGTCCGCGCCGCGCCGCAAGGCAAGGCGGGGGCTCATCTGGAGATACCTGTAACCGACGCGTCTCCCGTAGCCGAACGCGTAAGCGTTTGGGCGGCGATCGCCTGAGGCGCAGGGCAGCGTCTTTAGCGCCGGCAACCAGGCGTCCGGGGCACGGGATCGAGCTGGTTATGCGGAAGCCGCCTGAAGGCGGCACTACGAGCCCAAAGCCGCGGGAACGTTCGTAGTGCTGCCTTCAGGCAGCCCCGGTTACTGGCAGGGCATACCGGCGGCTCGCACATGGCGGCCCGGGGACGGTCCGCACACCACGGGCCTTCGGCCGAAATCAGGCGATACCCTGGGGCCATGGCGGCGCCCGGTTTCGCGCGCAGCGCTTTGCGGTGCGTCCTCACACCGCCGTGCGCCGAAGCGGGTGAGGACTTTTCATCCCCCGGTGGCGCGGCGGTCTGGCGGCTACGGGCGCGGGGGAGTCGCGGTGCTGCCGCCCAGTTCATCGCGGATGCGCTTGAGCTGTCGCTGCAGTTCGGCGGGATCGGGCAGGCTCGCCGGGGATCCGGGTTTGCCCGGAGTCGCCGTGCGGGGCGCGATGCCCATGGCGTCGTGGACCCGGTTGAATTCCTTTTGCGCCTGCAGCGGGCCCGGGATCGCCATCGGCGAAGCGGGTCGTCCGGCCACCGGCGTGGGCGGATAGTACCTCGACCCGCGACGCGTCGAATACTTGTCCAGCTCGCCGCTCACCGCGTCGAACCGGGCCTGCACGTTGAATCGATCGGGCTGCCTCTGGGCCGCGACCGGTTGCCTGTCCTTCGTCTCTTCTGGATTCAGGGCCGGATAGACAAAGAAGTAGGCGACGATCGCGAGCAGCAGCAGGTAGAGCAACCGATCGAGCACTTGACCAATATAGCATCCTCTTCCGCGAGAGAAAACCCCGCGTCATCCCGTGGCGTCGGGGTTGCCGGGGTGCCATCGGGGGCCGGCCTCAGAGCGGGGCGTAGCCCATCTGCCGTCCGTTTTGGAGCGACACTTGCCAGTGGCGGATGGCGCCGGAGCAAGTGGGGTCCTCGAGGCAGGCGGCGGCGATGCAGTTGCCGAGTTCGAGCGCCTGGTCGGGAGGCCAGCCCTCGTGGATCCCGCACAGCAGCCCGGCGGCGAACGCGTCGCCCGCGCCCGCCGCGCCCCGGATGCGCTCCCGGGGCACCTGGACCGCGCCGAGGCGGATCTCCTTTCCCTCGCGCGGCACGAGCACGGCGCCCTCGCGGAAGTGCACGATCACCGCGCGCCTCACGCCGTGCCCCAGCACCTCGCGCGCCGCCGAGGCAACCGCGGACGGATTGGCGCGCCCGTCGCGCGCGCACTCGCGGCCCGTCAGTCGACCGATCTCGAACTCGTTCGCGATGAGGAAGTCCAGGTGCGGCAGGCTCGGGCCGACGACCGTGGGAAAATCCGCGGTCTCGTTGCTCACCATGTCGGCGGACGTCAGGAATCCCAGGGCCGAGGCCCGCTCCAGCAGGCGCGCGTGGCCGTTGCGTCCGTCGGCGCCGACGCGGTCCAGAGCATCCAGCAGGCAGAAGTAACCCAGGTGGAATATGCGGGCGCTCGACGACTCGAGGTCGAAGTGCCCCTCGTCGAGCAGGGCGTTGGTGCCGCGCTGATGGAAAAAGGTGCGGCGGCCCGTGGCCGCCACCGTCATGACGTCGGTGTACGATGTCGGGGCGGCGTCGGTCTGCCGGATCCGGGTGCGGTCGATGCCCAGCCCATCGCAGTCGCGGAGGATGGTCTCGCCATCCGCGTCGCGCCCGATCAGGCCGATGCCCTGCAGCGGGAAGCGTGCGCCCATCAGGGCCAGGTCCTTGAGGAGGTTGAACGCGCAGCCGCCGTTGGCGTTGCGCTCCGAGGAGATCGAGGCGAGCGCGTCCTGCGGCGGCCACGCATCGATCATCTTCACGTGGTCGATGACCCAGTGCCCGCCCGCCAAGATCCCTCGCCGATCGGCCATGAGCCGTATCCTTTACCCGCGGGCGCGCCGCATTCAAGGCCAACGGCGCGCTCCGCTCGGCTCTTGCGCCCCCGGATCATTATCGGCGCCCCCGACTTCCTCCTTGGTTTCGGACCCGGGGAGGCTACTCGTGGCAACCAGTGACGGCATTGGATTGGAGCGTGGCGTGTTTCGCCCTGATGCTCACGGGCATCTCGAAGGTCGGCTTCGGGGGAGGGGCCGGGGTGCTGGCGACGCCGCTGCTGGCGGCGGTGTTTCCGCCGCGCGACGCGGTGGGCATCCTGCTGCCTTTGCTGATCGTCTCGGACGCGATCGCGGTCTGGCATTATTGGCGCGATGTCCGCTGGCGCGCGCTGACGTACCTCTGGCCGGGGATGGTGGCGGGCATCGGGTTGGCCGCGGTGATGTTCGCGACGGTGTCGGACCACCAGCTCCGCGTGATGATCGGTGGCGTCTGCCTGCTCTTCTGCGCCCTCCAGTGGTGGCGGCGGGTGATCCTGCGCATCGAGGAGGGCTGGCACCCCAACTGGCCATGGGGCTCGGCCGTCGGCCTGGCGGCGGGTTTCACCTCGACGCTGGCGCACGCGGCCGGTCCCGTGCTCGTGATGTACCTCGTCCCGCAGCACCTCTCTCCCGCGATCTACGTCGGTTCCAACAGCGTTTTCTTCGCGGTCCTCAACCTCATGAAGGTGCCCCCCTACCTCCATCAGGGATTGATCAACGCCCACACCCTCTGGGTTTCGGCGCTGGGCACCCCCGCGATCATCGTCGGCAGCATGGTCGGGGTGTGGCTCAATAAGCGGTTCGACAGCAACCGCTTCGGCGCCGTCATCTACGCGCTGCTTTTCCTGACCGGGCTGGAGTTGCTCGGGGCCAGAACCGCCTTGATGGGCCTGCTCGGGCGGTTACACTAGCCGGCGTGAGAATGAGATCCACTGCCTATCTGTTGGCGCTCGTGGCCGCGCTGTGCGCCGGAGTCGCGCCCGCGGCGGACGAGCAGGTCAAGCCCGTCACCGGCCTCCAGGCCCGCGACATCGCGGCCAAGGCCATCGCCCCGGAGCATCGCGCGAACGTCATCGCCATCCTCGGGCCCCGCGTCGATACCTACACCGCGCCGCTGGATTGGTATGTCTGGTTCTATGTCCCCGATGCGGCGCAGCAGGGCCGGCGCGTCCACGTGGTCGGCGATCAGGTCCGCGATGTCAAAGAGGGCGTCACGGAGGTGCGCCGCATCCGCTTCGCGCCGTACAAGTCCACCGAGGTCATACCCGCCGCCGACATGGCCGCCGATACCGCGCAGATCCTCGGCACGGTGCGCGACCTGGCCCCCCTCAAGGACCTCAAGATCGTCGGCAGCTCGTTCGAGCTCCGGCAGTCGCCATCGCACGGCCAGCCCGTCTGGAGCGTCGATGTCCATGTCCTGCGCGGCGGCTCCGTGTCGAAGTTTGGGCGCGTGATCGTCGCGGCCCGCAATGGCCAGGTCTTGGCCATCCAGCAGGCCGAGTGAGGGCCGCGCCGGGGCCGGCGATGCGGTTGACCCGGGGGCGGGGAGGGGTAGAGAGTTCATCGTGGGCGGCGTGAAGCGATGGCTGGAGGGTCTGGGCGAGCGGTGCGCGGCGTGGTCGCGCACGCCGGCGGGGTTCTGGGTCCTGGTGGCGGTGTCTTTTGGGAATTCCTCGGTGTTCCCGATCTCGCCCTATTACCTGCTGGTGCCGATGGTGGCCGCCAACCCGCGCCGCTGGGTGGGGCTTTCGCTGTGGTGCGCCGTGACCTCCGTCGCTGGTGGGGTGCTGGGCTGGTGGATCGGGGCGTTCGCGTGGGATGCCGTCTCTCCGGCGCTGTTCCGGTGGGTGCCCGGTTTCACCCCGGAGCGGGTCGCGGCCTTCCAGGCGGAGTTCGTGGGCGCGGCCTTCTTGGGGACGATGGCGCTGTCGGTCTCGCCGCTGCCCTACAAGGTGCTCGCCATCTGCGGCGGCGTGTTCGGCATCAACCTGCCGGGTTTCCTGCTGGCCTCGCTCATCGGGCGGGGGGGGCGGATGCTCGCCACGGGAGCGACGGTTCGCTACGGGACCGGGCCTGTGCTTTCCCTGATGCGATCCCCGCGGGCCATGATCGCCGCGGCGGCCGCGGGCGTCGCCCTGGCGGCCCTCGTCGCGTGGAAATACTGGCCGGGCTGAGGGGCCCGCATCGGGCTTTGCAAAGTCGGGTTCGTTGCTAGCTTCCCGGGATGTTCGAGGCCCTATCGGAATGGTACATGGCGCGCCTGGAGGACGGGGGCTACGCCCTCGTTGCGGTGCTCATGGCGGTGGAGAGTTCGATCGTGCCGCTGCCGAGCGAGATCGTCATACCGCCGGCCGCGCACCTGTTCTATAATCGGAACCAGGAGGGTTTTCTGTGCCTCGTCTGGTTGACCGTCGCCGGGGCCCTTGGCTCATGGCTGGGCGCGACGGTGATGTATTGGGCATCGAGGATCGGTGGCCGGCCCTTCGTGATGCGGTTTGGGCGATACGTCGGCATCACCCCTCACAAGGTCGAGATGGCCGAGCACTGGGCGGCGCACTATGGGCCGATGGGCATCTTCATCTCCCGACTTCTCCCGGTCATCCGGCACCTCATCGGCATTCCCGCCGGCATCGTCCGGATGAACTTCACGCAGTATTCGATCTACACGCTGATCGGTTCCGCGATCTGGAGCGCGGTGCTGTGCTGGATCGGGGTGGCGATGGGGGCCGATATCGAGAAGACCTCCAACCTCACCCACACGCTCTCCAAGTGGCTCGGGCTCGGCGCGCTCGTCCTGGGGGGCCTCTATTACTTCTTCGTCGTCCGGCCGTCGCGCGACACGGGTGCGCCCGGGGCCGAAGGGCCACGCCCCTGAAGCGCTGACCGTCCCGGTGTTGCCCCGGTCGAGTATCGCGGGTGCCCGGCGCATTGACCGGCCGCGCGCATCGGGCAGGATGTGACCCGATATGCGGTGCCTGCCTCTACTGCTTGGTTGCCTGGGTTTCATCGCTTCTCTCCCCGCTGCGCCTATGGCCGCCCACGCGGCGGGGAAGGGCGGCCCGATCGAATGGAGGGAGATCGGTGGCGTCCCGATCCCGGTGCCGCCACGGGAGCACCCGCGACTGTACCTGCGGGCGAAGGACGTGCCCGATCTGGCCGAGCGCTTGAAGCACCCGGTCCTCCAGCCGGCGGTGCGGCGGCTGGAGCAACTGGCGAAGCGGCACCCCATGTTCGACGTGGAGTGGCGCGCCGTGAATCTGCTCGTGAAACCCGACCGCGATGCGGCGCGGGCGCTGATCGCCGATTGCCTGCGCGTGCTCAGGGCCACCGAGCTGGCGGACCGGCGGGACGCCTGCCGCGAGACGGGCCGGGCGATGGTGACGGGCGCCATCGCGTACGACTGGTTCCACGCGCACCTGACCCCATCGGACAAGGAGGCGTTCCGCGCGGAGCTGGTGAGGTTGGCCAAGACGCTGGAGTGCGGGTATCCCCCGACGCGGCAGGGGTCGGTGACGGGGCACAGCTCCGAGGCGATGATCATGCGCGACATGCTCTCGGCGGGCATCGCGCTGCACGACGAATCCCCCGAGATGTACGAGCATGCGGCGGGGCGTTTTTTTCGCGGGCACCTGCCGGCGCGCAACTGGCTCTATGATGGGCACGCGTATCACCAGTGCGACTCGTACGGGCCGTACCGTTTCGGCTGGGACACGTTCCCGCTGTGGATATTCGACCGGCTCGGCGCGGGCAACGTCTACAATCCCGCCCAGGCACAAGTCCCCTATTATTACCTGTACGCG
>JADLBR010000066.1 GCA_020847615.1 Verrucomicrobiia bacterium | reverse complement strand
CGAGCTTGGCGTACTCGGCCATCGGGATTTTTTCAGACAGCATGATGTGCTCGGCGTACCTCCGGCGGCTCGCCTTCCCCTCCCACACCCCCGCCGGGATGCTGAACAACCCCCAGTGGATGAACATGCCGAACCTCGCCTCGCTCCACCACCCCAGCCGGTCGGGTGCGGTCGGGGACGCCTTGGCGCGGGCATCGCTCTCCCTGACGATCTGGAGGTCGTCCGCCGGTTGACCGGCAGGAGGCTGCGCGGTGGCGCACGATGCGCCAAGCGGCACCAGCACGAGCGCGGCAATGACTGGCAATCTAGGTGTCATGGTATCTGTCCGTTCACGGTTTCGACTCACCGGGGATCAAGGCGGAAAATTGATAGTCGCCGGAATCGGTTTCCAGGACAATCGCCTGGCCCTCTTGGCGGAGGAACCGCACATCGGCGCGGTCGCACACGGGTTTGCCCCCCTCCGTGATATCTCCGATGTCGATCGCGGGCACGTGGACCTCGGCCGTGCAGTTGGGTGGCACCGTCACGCTCAACGAAACACGACCGCCCGCGGTCTCCCGGCGAACGGCCACGCGGCCGCGTGGCGATTGGTGCCAGGCCTTCACCCATTCGGGCTTGGCGACCGGAGCCGGCTTGACGATGACGCGCTTGAATCCTGGCGCGGCCGGATCGGGGCGGATCCCAGCCAGAACTTCATAGAGCCAACACGCGGGCGAAGCGAGGCCAGCGTGGTTCCATGCCTGCCGGCCAGCCCAGTCTTCCCAGACGGCGGTCGCGCCGCGTCGTAGCAGATGGAGATATCCCGGGAATCCTTCGGCGGTCAACGTGCCCACGGCGAGATCCGCCCGCCCGTTTTCCGACAGCGCGTCGTGGAGGAAGCGCGTGCCCACGATGCCGGTCGCCATATGGCCACCGCGATCCGCGATCGCCGTGACAAGCTGCCGAAGCACCGTCTGGCGATACCGCTCGGGGGCCAAGCCGAGTGCCAGGGCAAGCGCCGGCGCGGTCTGGTCCCTCTCCACCATGAGGCGGCCGGAGAGATCAATAAAATGGCGATTGAAATTGTCTCGGATCTGTTCGGCCAATTCGCGGAATCGTTTTGCGTCGGCGGTCTCGCCAAGTGCTTCGGCCACCCGCGACAGGATCGATGCCGCATAGAACCACGCGGCGGTGGAAACCAGGGCGACCGGAGCGCGGCTGTGGGTTGCCTCATAGTATCCGACCGGGTCAGCGGATTGGGCCAGCCAGTCCCCCAGTTGCCAATGCAGCAGGCCGTCCTTGGCCGTGCCGCTCAAGAAATCGACATAGCGCTTCATCGCGGGGTAGGCCGCCTCGAGCGCGCGGCGGTCACCTTGTCGCAGATAGAGAAACCACGGCGCGCGGACGATCGAGATGCCCCACCAGGGATCATTGCGGCCCATGCTGCCATCCGCCTTCAGCTTTCCCCAGCCCCCGGTGGGCACGATCCGCGGCAGGTTGCCGCACGGTTCCTGCGCGTCGCGCATGTCATCCAGCCACTTGGCGCACAACAGCCCAACGTCGCAATCATTCGCCGCCGCCTGCATGGCCACGAATCCGTCATAGGTCCATCCGAGTTTCTCGCGGCTCGGGCAGTCGGTGCCCATGCCCGCGAGATTGGCCAGCGCCGCCCTCAGCAGCAGCCGGTAGACGGCGTTCAGGTTCTCGTCGGACGTCGCGAAGCCCCCGGCGGACGGCAGATCGCTGCGCACTTCGATGCCGGTGACGTCTCCCAGGGCCACGTCCGTGACTGGGTCGCCGGAAGGGGCCCGCTGAGAGGATTCGAGTTGCACGAAGCGGAACCCGTGGAGCGTGAACCGGGGCTCGTAGGTCGTGCCTGCCCTGCCCACCATGATGTCCGTCTGGTAGCGACCGAAGGTGTATTCCGACAACTCCCCCATGTCGACGGTGCCATCGCGGCCGAGTTTCTCGTTGCAGGATAGGGTGACTTTCAGGCCCTGCCCTTGGCGCTTGTTGTAACGCGGCCACCCGCTGATGTGTTCGCCGAAGTCGTAGACAAAGACTCCGGGCCTGGGCTGGGTGAGCTTGACCGCGGGGATCTCCCGCACCGCGCGGATCGGAGGATGCCGCTGTGCCACCATTCGCCCTCCGGGTGCGGGCAGGACCGTCGCCCCGCGCCACGAGGCATCGTCGAAGCCGGGCCGTTCCCAACCAGACGGTGGCGCGCGCAGGTCGATGGTCTCGCCCCCGCGCAAACAATTGAAGGCAACGGGACCCACCGCCCACTTCCACGACCCGTCCGTCACGAGCGACTCGCGGGTCCCGTCCCCATATTCCACGTCGAGCTGCAAGATGGCCCGAGGAAACCCGCGCCACGACGCATTCTGGAAATCCCAGACATCGGGCGTGGGCATCCAATACCAGCCGTTCCCGAGAATGATGCCTACCGCATTCGTGCCCGCCACCAGCTGGCCGCCGACATCGTGCGCGGCGTAGAGCACGCGTTTCGCGTAATCGGTGAAACCAGGATCCAGGGCATGGTCGCCCACCTTCTTCCCATTCAGGTAGAGTTCGCCATAGCCCAACCCGCAGAAGTAGGCCGTGGCGCGCACGGGCTTCTCGCGCAGTTTCCATTCCTTGCGCAACAGCGGGGCGGCAAAGCCGGCCTCCGGTGCGCCTATCCACCGCCCGGACCAGTCGCCCGGTTCCATCAGGCCCATCGTCCACGATGCGGGCGCGCTCCATCCCGACTCCCGGCCCTCCTGATCCCACACCTTGACCCTCCACCAGCACCGCTGTCCGCTTGCCAATGGTCTTCCTGCGTAGGCGATGCCGAGCGTCTCATCCGACTTGACCACACCGCTGTCGCAGAGGTCCCCGGCGCCGCGCTCAAGCATTTCGCGGCTGCCGGCAATCATGATCCGGTACGCGGTCTGTCGCAGCCCACGGTTCGATCCGGTCGCCGCCCGGAGTTCCCAGCTCAGCCGTGGATCCCTCACGTCAATTCCCGAGGGATCGAGCCCGTACTCGCATCGGAGGTTCACCGGCACGATGCCGCATGAGGAAGGGCCGGTCTCACCCCCATCTCCCGGCCGCTCCGCTGACGCCAGGCTCGTGTGTAGGCCCAGCAAAGCCCCGAGGATGCTCCAGACGATTTGGGCGGGACACTTCATGGCATATGGGGGGAAACCTCTGCCCCATGGGAGAACCACTCCTCGCCGACAACGCGGCCCAGCAGGAAGAACTTCCTGTCCGGATACCAGAGGACGGATCTCCCGTTCCGGACGGTGAAGCTGGAGTATAGCGACAGATCCATGCGCCCGCTGGTTCCGGGCTTGCCGAGGCTGGTGTTGTCGTGGTCCATGAAGAACTGGAGCGCATCAAACCACACGGGCTGGTCGGCACCGGGCCGGAAGCGCCCCGCGACGAGATAGACGGGTCGGCGGTTGAAGCCGGTGACGGGGGGCTTGGGCCGGTAGCCCTTGAAGTTCCCGTCGTTGTCGTGGATGAAGAGCACGTAGCGGCCGCTGCCCGCCTCGTTGCCGCCGACGTCATAGATCGGGCACGGGGAGACCGGGTGCCGCAACGGTTCGCCGCCGTCTTGGCGCAGCAGGCGTCGCGGCTCGGTCCAAGTCTCTCCGGCGTCGGCGCTGATGCTCCAGAACGGGCTCCCCGCCGAGGTGCGCATGACGCAAAACAGCCGCCCGTCCGGCAGCTTCACGATGGAGGGCTCCTGGCAGACGCTGTTTTCGGGATAGGCCGAGCAGGGCACCGCCAGCGCCTTCTCATTCGACATGAACCAACTTATTTTCAAATCGCGCGGCTCGGGGTTGTCGTCCACGTTCTCGAAGCGCATGAACTCGACGCGCGAGTCGGCGGTCCCGAGCGACTTGGGCGATGGTTTGCGCACCGCGAAACTCGTCCACCGCGTGAAACCCGCAAGATACTTCCCATCCTTGCCGAGGCGGAGCGGTTTCTGCCAGCAGAGCATGTTGGGCGGCATGGTCGGATCGGGGTTGTCGTTGATGCTGCGCGCGACGGGGACCTCCTGCGGCTTCGACCAGGTGGCTCCGCCGTCGTCGCTGAAGATGCCGTGCAGCCAGCCGGTGTGATGGACGAAACAATCGGTCTTGCCGATGCTCTGGCTGTAGAGCACGTAGACGCGCCCCTTCTGGCTCACCAGCGGGTAGGCCCAGCTCGCCATGGGCCCGTCGCCCGCCCTTCTCGGCCCGGCGATGATGCGGGGCTTTGCCCAGGTCGTTCCCTCGTCTTTGCTCCGCGAAAACGCGATGTGCTGGTCCGGCGGCGTGTCGGGGGAGAAGTTCTCCACAGAACTCTGTGTCCACACCGCCATGAGCGATCCGTCCGGCCCGTCAAACACCAGAAAGTGCTCGTTGCCGGTGTCGCTGGCGCCGCCCTCCGCCACCTCGGGCACGAAGACGACGTAATCCGGCTTCGTGATATGAAGCTGCTTGGCGATGCGGGCCTTCAATTCCGCGGGGGTGGCGATGAGGTGCGCGTTGGTGCCGGGCGGCGCAGCGGACTGAGGCGGGACGGCCAGGCCGCACGATGCGGCGCAGAGCATGACGAGCGGTACGTGTTTCATAGAGACGATGGCCGCGCGCGCCGACCGACGCCAGCCTGCTGCCGCGGCGT
>JADLBR010000065.1 GCA_020847615.1 Verrucomicrobiia bacterium | reverse complement strand
GTCACCGTCGCGTTGGAGGGGCCGGTGTGCTCCAGGCCCATGGTCGCTGTGAAGTCGCTGGTGTTGTTGTCGGTGGCCACCGTCCAGCGCTCCGCGTTGAAGGCCTGCCCGTCGCGGGTCAGCAGGAGGGTCGTGCTGCTGTTGCGGTCGCTCTCGCCGGAGCCCAGGCCGCCCAGCTGGAACCCGCTGAAGCCGTTGCCAAAATCCGACACCGCCAGCGCGTTGCTGGTCCAGAAATCCCCCTGCCCCAGGCTCGGGTCGCCCAGGAACCGAACGGTGCCCTGCGCCGCAACGAACCGCCCGGCGGCATTCCAGGAGTTGTCTATGTTGACATTCAACTCATCGCCGTATCTCACCAGAGACGGCCCATCGACCAAGAACCGCAGGACCCTGTTCTCGACCGACGCGCGATTGCTCATGTACCCGCTGGTGACGCGTGTCTGTCCCGCCGCGGTCGGATCGACGGGCAGCGCCTCGCCATCGACGATGCGGTCGCCCACCCTGCCCCGGATGTTGATGATCCCGCCACTGTCGCGGATGGCCAGATACTGCGGGTCGTGGAGGTACACATCCGGACTCTGGTTCGTGGCGCTGATGCCAATGTCTCCCAGGAGCGTCAGCGTCGCCGTCTGGCCGTTGATCGCCGACCCGAGCCTCACCTCGTGAACGATCATCCCCTGGGGATCCACGTTCTCGATGAGGATGTCCCCACCGAAGACGTTGTGGTTGCCCTCGCTGTAGAGCGTGTTTCGCGACGTGTCCCGCGGGCCGATGCGCAAGTCCAGGTTGGTCACTGAGATTCCGCCCGACAGCACCAGGGCACCATCGCCCGCCAGGCGGACCTCGGTCCCCCCGCGGAGGGCACCGCTGGACCGAAGCTGCAACTCGCCCTGGGCCACGTTGACGATGCCGCCGATGCTGTTGTTATTGTCGAGATAGACTCGGCTGGTCCCTCCCTTGGTCAGGCCCTGCCCCGCCTCGAGCTGGCTGCGCAATATGAAACTGCCGCCGCTCATGTTCTGGATGATGGCCTCGCGATTGTCGGCGGCGCCATCGAGATCCAGCGTGCCACCGTACAGCCAAACGCTTCCGCCGGAGGTGACATCGCCATTCGTGCTGCTCGTGTCCCGCCCCGCCAGCAGCATGCCCGACTCCGACCGAAGCCGGACCCCGTCGTCCATGACCAGCGACCGGCCGCCATCATTCGCCGGGCTGCCGGCCACGACCCCAAAGCGCACGCTGTTGAAGGTGGCGCTCTCCACGACCCGCTTGTCGATGAAGTTTGTATTCCACGTGGAGCTGGTGATGACCGGTGCCGTGGACCTGAAGTTGATGTTCACATTCGCCTCCGGCGCGGCGGATGCCTGCGTGATGCTCAGTGGATTCGTGCTGCCACCACCGAGGCCCACCATCTCGGTCACGGGATCCAGAGTCCGCAGGCGGACCCCGTCGTAGGTCATGAACTCGTCGGAACGATCCGGGGCTCGCCCTGTCGGATCCACGTTATTGTCGACGCCGTCGCCCCCGAATACGCCGACGACCACGCTTTGCGTGGCGCTGCCCGCGCCACCACCGGCCCCGACCTGGGCCAACGACGCGCCGTTCAGAACGTTCACCACGATGCCCGTCGCGCCATCCAGCCGGAACGCCCCGTTGCGCACGTCGCTGGCGGTGAAATTGACGACCGAGCCCGGCACCCGAGTCAGGCTCCCCAGGACCAGCGTCTGCGATTGAGGGGACGCGTTGTCCTTGTCAAACTCGAAGCTCAGCGAGCCCGCCATCGATGTCACGGCGCCGATCTGCTCGTACGTCGCCGCCGCCGCGTTTCCCACGAGCTCGACGTGGCTCCGCCCTTGCCCCACCAGTGCCGCGGAGTCATTGATCCGGTTCGAGAGGACGGTGCCGCTGTCGTCGATGAAGAAGTTCCCGTTCCGGTTCAGCGTGATCTGGCTCACCCCGGAAAGCGTGCCGCCCTCCTGAAGCCGGACGCCGCCCCGAGTGCCGATCGCGCTATCCGAGGGCCGATTCACGTTCATCGTCCCGGTGAACGAGTTGCTGGACACGAGCGTCATCTCGCCCGTTCCTATCTTGGTGAAGCCGCCCCCGCCCGTCATGGGCCCCGCGAATACGGTCTGTTGCACGATGCTTGAGATGTTGTTGTTGAATCCCTGGCTCTCCGTGAGGATGAACACCTCGTTCGCGTCGCCGTTCAGCGTCCACGTGCCGCCGTACACCGACGGCAGGCCATTTGTCTGCGGTCGGTTGAATGACCGGAAGTAGCCCCGGTTGATCGTAACGTCGAAGGCATTCGTCGCGATCTGCCCCGCATACGACGCGTTGGTGTTGTTCGCGCCCACCACGGCGAACACCGGGAACTGCACCCGGTCGTGCGCGCCACCCTCGCCGGTGTTGGTGATGACACCCAGCGGGTTGGCGCCGATGTCCACGACCCCGGGCGCCACGCCGAGAACGACGTTGCTGATGCCCGGCCGCAGCTGCGGGTTGCCCTCCATGCCAAACTCCGTCCAGCCATCGCGCGCGCGATAGGTCCCGATGTTCGTGGTGATCGTCCGGAAGTAGACCGCGCCGTCCTCTCCCTTGGTGACGTCGTGGCCGCCGCCGTCAAACGCGCGACCCGGTTCGGCGCCGAGCGCTCCCGCCCGCCCGTTGATCACGAAGTTCTGATACGCGTCAATGAACAGGCCCTGCGCGTCGGCCACACTGATTCCGGCGTCCATGTCATCGCCGCCGTTTCCGATGTCGCGGCCCGCGATGTCACCGGTGCCATGGATCAAGACGGCGGGGTTCGCGTCGCCGCTGTCAAAGGTGATGATCGAGGGCACCGCGTTGGTCGAGCGCATGTCGATCTGGCTTCCCCGATCCCAGTCGCCCCACGTCAGCACACCCACCGTCGAGTTCGTGTCGATCGTCAGTGTCCGATTCGCGGTGACGTTGTTGGTGATGTACACCACCGCGCCGATCGAATCCGGATAATTCGTGTTTGGAAACCAGTTGTTGGTGAGGCTCCACACGCCGTTGCCATTGAGGATCCAACTGTTTGTCGTCTGGGCCGCGGCCCCCGCGGCGCACGCCCATATCCCGGCCACCACCGCCGCCATCCGAACACAGATCATGTCCATTTCGTCCTTCTCTCCATCGTCAGGCACGCCACCGACACGACATCCAGACAGGCCATCTTTCGGGACGCGCGCCACCGCTTTGCCGACAGAGAAGAATTCAATCAGATGGTGATCGTCCGACCAATCGGGGCAGCCCCCCTCCTCGCATAGGCGAAACCCCTATCCCTCGCTCCCGGGGCACCACCGCGGGACCCGAGGCCCCTCTATCGGCGCACGGCCAACGACCGCCGCTGCCCCTCGAATCGCCGGATCAGTTGCTCATACCGACGCGCGTATGCCGCCAGGGAGTAATTCTCCCGTATCTTTTGGCGATTGTGCGAGATCAGCCGGACGGGCGGCCGCTCGACGAGGCGCCGGATTGTCGCCACAGCGGCGGTGTCCGGTTCCGTGTACAGGTGCTCCAGTCGCACACCCTCCGCTCTGAAATCCTTTGTGACCTCCGGGATGTCGCGCCCGACAACGATCTTCCCGCACAGCCACGCCTCCAGAAAGGCATACCCGAAGCCCTCTTGCCGGGATGTCGTCAGGATGGCGTCCGCAAGATGAAAGAGCGGCAGCGGATCTGCGAGCGTCGCGCCGAAGCCGATCACCACGGGCAACCTCTCCCGTCGAATTCTCAGTTTGATCTCCTCGCTATACGCGCGGTCGGCGGCGGAAGAGGCATCGAGAGATACGATGAGCTGATAGCCCGGGAGCCGACGGACGAGATCCACCGCCTCCGCGGTATTCTTCCGGATCATCACCTTCATCGGAGATAGCAGGATCTTTCCCGCCGGATCGAACCGGTACCCGTGGTCGCGCGCATACGCGCCCAGCTTCTCTCGCACGGGCGCAAGGTCGGGCGCGGGTCTCCCGAAGAGCTCATCGTCGACCGGATTTGGCAAGACGTGTATCCTGTCTCTTGGCACGCCGCGTGATGCCAGCTTCACGGCATCGCCGCTGGTCAGCGTGGCCCACATCACGCCGGGGCGATCATAGTAACAGAACCTCCTCCAGAAATCGTCATCGTGCCTCCCTGTGCAGTTCTGAAGGGCGCCCAGTTGGGACGGGCGACCCTCCTCGGGGAAATCGTGCACCTGATTGAGTATCCACACGTCGCCACGATCGGCCAAAATCCGCACCGCCATCGCCAGCCGCGGGTTCTTCCCCAGGCCGATGTTATGCGTGTGCAACAGCCCGCGGCGGGGAAGCGCGCCCAGCAACGAGCGCGCCTCCTTGGAAAATGCCGCCTTGCCCCGCGCGGGGCATTCCCCGTACCCGAAGTCGGCAAGAACCCGCACCTCGTGCCGGCCAGCCAACGCGCGCGCGGCATTGCGGATCACCGTGGTCACCCCGCCGGGCCGCAGGTGATAGTGCAGGATTGAAATGATCATAGCCGTCCCATGACCTCGCCGGGAGTCACGATGTCCCCGCCCGCCCCAATCCGCACCGCGCGGAAGCCCGCCCGGCGAGCCGGCGCGATGTCGTTCGCGGCCGAGTCGCCCACGAACAGGCACCCGGACGGGGCGATGCCATGGCCCGCCAGGACCGCCGCGGCCCGTTGGAAGGGCTCCGGATCCGGCTTCGCCACCCCGAGGTCGCAGGAGAGGATGACCAGTTCCGGGTCGAACACGTCCCGCCAATCCCCTTCCAGCAACTCGCTCAGCTCGATGAGAGTGTAGAACTGGGCATTCGATATGATCCCCTGCCGCAGGCCGCGCCCTCGGATGGCCCGCAGCGTCTCGGCCGCGTCGGCCAACCCCCTCTTCGGGTTCGCCCACCGCTCGAAACACAGCGCGATCTCGCGCGACTCGACCCCAGGCGCGATCTGCCGCCAGATGTCCTCGATCCGGATCTCGGGATGATCGACACCGGCGGCCCGCCGCTCGCCGAGCCGCGCCTCGATGGTCCCCAGGAACATCCCGTGCAGGTCGGCCGGGCGGTCGCGCAACCCGAAATGCCCAATCACTCGCCCGAACACCGAGCGCAGTTCGTCCCCGCGACGCACGAGTCCGACGAGATCTCCGCGCTGCGCGTCCAGCAGCGTGCCGTACACGTCCCAGAGAACGGCCCTCGTTCCGCCCCCCGCCTCGGGAAATCGTTTGTCATCCATCCGCATCACGGATTAACTACCACAGTACCGAGGCGGGGTAAAAGCGAAGGACCGTGACGCATGAGCGATTTTCACCAGAGCGGAGTCATCACCACATTCCACCGGCTCGGGACGCGCTATGACCTCGGCGAGGTCGAGCGAGACCTCACCGAATACGCGCGCCAGCGGCCCCTGGCGCTGATCCTGCCCTGCCTCGCGTCCGAAATGGAGCGCCCGGCCCTCAAGTCGATCGTCACCCACCTGTCGAAGGTGCGCTACGTATCCCAGATTGTCGTCGGCCTCGATCACGCCGACCGCGCAGAGTTCTCGCACGCTCGCCGCTTCTTCGGGCGATTGCCGCAGGAGGTGCGCATCCTCTGGCGTGACGGGACCCGGCTGCGGCGCCTCGCCGAGCTCATGAGGGACAATGACGTCTCGGTCGGCGGACCCGGCAAGGGCAGCTGCATGTGGCTGGCCACCGGCCTCGTTCTCGCGGACAACAGGTGCAAGGTCATCGCCCTCCACGACTGCGACATCGCCACGTACGACCGCGAACTCCTCGCGCGCCTGGTCTTCCCCCTCCTCAACCCCAGCATGGACTACATATTCTGCAAGGGCTACTACGCCCGCGTGTCCGACCGGCTCTATGGGCGCGTTACCCGCCTGATGCTCACGCCGCTCATCCGCGCCCTCCAGAAGATCCTCGGGCGCGATATCGACTTGCTCAATTTTCTCGACGGTTTCCGCTATCCCCTCGCCGGCGAGTTCTCCATGACCACCGACCTCGCCCGGATCAACCGTATCCCCGCCGACTGGGGACTGGAGATCGGCGTCCTCTGCGAGATGTTCCGCAACGTCACCATCCGCCGCATCTGCCAGGTGGACCTCGCCAACACCTACGAGCACAAGCACCAATCGCTCTCCGCCGAGGACACCACCAGGGGCCTCGCCAAGATGAGCCTCGACATCGCAAAGTCGCTGTTCCGCAACCTCGCCACGGAGGGGATCGTCCTCTCGGAGGCCCATTTCACGACCCTCGCCGTCCGCTACCTTCGGTCCGCGCAGGACGCCGTGAAGCAGTACGAGGACGACGCCGCGCACAACTCCCTGCCGTTTGACCGCCACGACGAGCTCAGGGCCGTCGCGGCATTCACCAAGGCGATCCGGATGGCGGCCGAAGATTACCTGCGCGACCCGCTCGGTATTCCCCTGATCTCCAACTGGAATCGGGTCACGTCCGCCCTTCCAGACTTCTACTCCCAGCTGAAGGACGCGGTTGATCGCGACAACGCGGACCACTGATCCCGCCGCGCGTCACTCCTCCCCGAGGCACTCCGTGAGCAGTGCCTGCAACCGGCGCCGCAGAACCGTGTACGAATAGTGCTGGCGCCCCAGCTGGTAGTTGCGCTCCGCCATCTCTGCCGCGAGCTGCGTGGAACCCAGGATCCTCCGGGCTTGCTCCACCGTATCATTCGTGATGAAACCATCAAACTCGATCACGCGAAAACCCTTCGGCTTGATGTCGAGGGCGAAAATCGAGTAGTTGTTCACGACGACGGGCCGCCGGAAGTAAATCGCCTCAAGGAAAGCGTTCCCAAAGCCCTCCCACGTGGATGGGTAGGTGACCATGTCGGCGCGCTGGTAGACGTCCGCAAGGGCGTAGACCTTGCGGCCATCCGGCGCGGTGCCCCGCTCGCCGCGTATGATCCTCGCGACGAACCGCACCGAGACCCCGAGCCGCTCCGCGAAAGCGCGGACCCGCTGCTCGTAGAGGTTCCCCTCGTCACCGGTCGCGTGCGAGATGATCAGGCGGGCGCCGGGGCCCAGCCGGTCTGCCAATTCGATCGCGTGCTCGATGCCCTTGCGCTGCACCACGCGGGTCGGCTGCAACAGCAGGAACCCATCGGCCGGCACCCCCAGGACTTCTCGAACGTCTTCCGCATACGCGTCCGGCGCGGGCGGCGGATTGTCGAAATCCATGACGTTTGGAATCAGGTGGCTCAGGAGGCCCGTGCGCCAGCCGAGCTGTGTCCCGGCGGCGGAGTTGATGACGACGTGTCGCACGCTCGGGAGGTTTGGGGGGAACGCGGCCTGGAGGTAATCCATGGCACAGTTGACCTGGAACCGGTCGCGCTCCCAAAAGAAGTCGTGGTGGTGGGCGATCGTCGGGAAACCCGTCTCCGCGATGAATTCGGTGAGAGCGAGTCCCAGCGGGATATTCAGCGGGATCGACAGCGCGTTCTCGACGATCATCACCTCGATCCCAAAGTCTGCCACGAACGCCCGTATGTCTCCCTTCAGCTTGTCCTTGAGGCGACTTACGAGACGGGTGGTCTCAGGTGATCGCTTCGGGTTGTTGAAAACGTCGTTGTGGATGAGGCCGATCTCCGGATGCAGGAAAAACGCCTCTGGCACGACCCGGCTTCGTTCGCCGCCCGTCTCGCAAATCCCGGCAAAGTAGAAGCACGAGTGGCCCATTCCCTGGAGGACGGTTGCCCACTTCTCGGTCTCCAGCGACACGCCATCGGTGCCCTCGAAGCGCGTCGAGACAAATCCCACGCGGCGCGCGCGCCACCCCGCCCCCGGTCCGGTCATGGCTCCCCCGTCAGCCACACCGCCTCGTGCGGCTCCAGTTCCACATTCATCGCCGACATGCTCCTCCCGCTTATAAGATCATGCATCGGGTCGCGCCCCGTGTCCAACCGCACTGTCTGGCGTCGCGGGGACACGTTGTGCAGGCAGAAAACGCTCCGGCTCCCATCCGCCGAAGTTCGGATTAGCCCAAATACCGCGCCGCCGCAGTCCAATACCCGCTGCGGGGCGTATGGGTCGAACGCCGCCGATGCCGCCCGCGCCCGCAGCAGGCTTCGGCACCCCCCTAGAATCTCGGCCCGTCCCGAAGCCGGGTCCGCCACGGCCTTCTCCAGCGACAGCCGGGTGAATTTCTGCCGGTTGATCGTGCGGTTTCGCCCGGTCTGGCGAACGCCCTCCGGCCACCCGCGCGAACCAAACAGGCTATGGAAGTAGATTCCGGGAACTCCCCGCAACGCCAGCATGATTGCCTGCGCCACGAGAAAGGGCCGCGCGTTCCCCCCAACGGCGTCGAGAAAGTTCACGTTCAACTCGTACGGACGGCGCACACCGTCCGGGCCGTCCGCAAAAGACACGGGCGACAGTTCCCTCGCGAGCGACGCGATGGCGGATTCGGACAAGATCCCGCGGGCTGGGTTCAGCCCTATGCCATCGTGCGATGCCAGAAAGTTCAAGAAGGTGGTGCCGTCGGGAGGTGCGCCGACGCCCGCCGCCCAGCCCGATAGCGCCTCCGCGCTGCCACCCCGGAGCGCATCCAGGACCAGCGGGGGAAGGGAAAAGTTGTAGACCATGTGCGCCTCGTTTGTCCCATCCCCAAAATAGCCGACGTTGTCCCGGTGCGGGACGTTCGTCTCCGTGACGAGCAGGGTGCCGGGCGCCACGAGGTCGAGCACGGCGCGGATCAGTTGGATGACCTGATGGGTCTGCGGAAGATGGATGCACGGGGTGCCCAGCTCTTTCCAAAGATAGGCGATGGCATCCAGCCGCAAGAGCCGCGCGCCCCTTGATACGTACATCAGCAGGATGTCGATGATTTCCATCAGCACATCCGGGTTCCGAAAATTCAAGTCGATCTGATCGTCGCTGAAGGTCGTCCACACGTGCCTGGTTCCCCGCGCGGTCTCGACCGGCGTGAGGAGCGGCAACGCCCGGGGCCTCACCACCATCGAAATGTCCGCGCCGGGCTCGCACTCGATGAAGTACCCCCGATAGGGTGCCTCGCCGCGCCGGTAGGCCTGGAACCATGCGCTCTCACGCGATACGTGGTTGATGACCGCATCGAGCATGAGGTTGAAGCGCCGTCCGAGTCGCCCCACGTCGTCCCACGTCCCAAGTGCCGGATCGACCCGCCGGTGGTCGATAACCGAAAAGCCATCATCCGAGGAATATGGAAAATGCGGCAGCAGATGGACACCCGTCACGATATCGCCCACGTGCCGTTCCAAGAACTCAGTCAAGACCGCCAGAGGCGGGCGACCCGCCTCGGTCACCTGGTCCCCGTAGGTGATGAGCAGGTTGTCACGCTCCGTGAGGCGCCGATCCGGCATCGCGAATCGTGGCCTCGACAACAGTTGTCGGCCGAGGCGACTCCCCACATCCGCACCGTATAGCCCAGCAAGAAGCGCCTCGATCCTGCCTTGAAGTGATCGCGGTTTGGATGTCACAGGTAACAAAAGCTACCCCCAAACTTGAATGCGCGCGAGCCACCGGCATACAGCATGAGCTTGAGCCGCTGCCCGAGTCCCTCCACATCTGCCCGGGGAACCGAGCACTGGATCAGCCCGCCGGTGATCGCGAGGCGATAAGCCGGTGATCACACCCGCTCACGCGCGGTCCCCTGGGGCGAGTTTCGGGGCCCCGCACCCAACCTCCGCAAGCGGCCCCTCGCCACCGCCCCTAGGGGATACCCCTAAGCATGGAAAGGATGTCACCCAATTGCTGGGCCGCTCCCTCGGACTACGTTGGGTCTATGCGTGACTCGGGCAGCACCTCGCCTGACCGATCCCAGTCCCACTCCGCCCTCACCGCTCTGCGGATCATAATGGCAATGGCGATAACGGGAGCCCCACCAGTCTCGCCGAACGCCCAGGCCCAGACGGCGTTCACCAACAACATCACGGGCAACACCATCACATTTTGGACCGTGCCCTTTAATTGGAATCCAAACGGTACACCCGGTTACCAGATCAGCACTGCGACCGGCGATTCCAACGATACCGTCGTCGTCAACTTTCTTGCGGGGGGCAACGTGACCCGAACCCCACAATTGGATTTTGACGGCGAATCTTTCGTTTTCCGCACCCTGACCCTCAGCGAAGGGGCGACAGGCAACGCCGACGGCAACATTCTCAATACCGGTGGTTTCGGGGGCAATTTCTCGACAACGCAGGAACTCGAACGCATCGAGTATCTCGTCGGCGGCCGGCAGATCGACGTCTATCCGGGCGTCACGTTTATGGACAGGAGCGACGGCAGGGCCTTCGAGTTGGCTATGGGAGGCAGCACGCTGGATCTCGGCGGCGGGATTGTCGGCTCCGAGGGACTGATCGTCTCCGGTGGGCAGGCCCTCTACGTCCGGGGCTACGCCATGTCCTATGGGATAGATCCCACCAATGGCCTCACATTTACGGGCGGATCCGGCGGTTCCAAAAATTTCTACTTCGATGCAGCGAACGGGCCAGTCACCCACGACATTCCGAATCTGACGATCGATCACGACGGCAACCAGAATATCGATTTCGGCCGACAGTCCGGGACCAATCAGGTCACGGTCAACATCGCAAACCTCACGCTGGCCACCAACACCGTTCGCTTCCATCTGGGCGGCGGGTCGATGCCGGACGGCACCCCGTCCACGACCGTCAACGTAAACGACCAAGTCGATTTCGGCGGCGCGCACGCGGCAGCCAACCGCGTCATTCGTTTGGACTCGATTTTCGGCGGGATCGTCAATTTCAACAGCAGTGTCGTGGTCAATGAGGATCTGGACTCGGCCAACATTTTGATACTCGAGGGCAACGGCGTCGCCCGGATCAACGCCGACATGATCCACACGAACGGGGCGCCCCGAACCCTGACGACCCGCTTGGACGGCTTCCGCAGTCTCGTCGTCGCGGTTGACGCCCCCGACCGCCTCGGCACTGGCACCATCGATATCCGGTCCGGCAGCGTCCTGCGCCTCGGCTACGATGTCTATGGCAGCGCGACCAACGGCGGCACGGGATTCCCCGGTTCCTCCATCACACTCGGAGGCAGCACGATCGAGGACGCCAACACTTTCCTTGAATTTGACGCGCCCCAATCCGGGTTTTTCGATCCATTCACCGGCGACACGAACGCACCCCTCCCGGTCGGCGCCTTCCGTGGCATCGCCGGGAATTTGAGCGCCGCCGTATTCTCCGGTCCCGGCCAGAACATCATCTTCCAGACCAATGCCATCATTGGCGAACGGGCGACGCTCATGCCCAGCCGTTCAGACCTCGGCGGCGCCATTCTGTACCAGGGCATACAGGATGCCGGCGGCACCTACACGAACATCGGCGACGACGGGGCCACATCGATATTCAGGGGTGTTGCTATCAGTGCACTGACACCGCTGGGCAACGGCGACCTGCCCGTCCTTGACCCCTTTGTGGGCGTGGAGGACGTTTTCCAGTCCGGATTCCACGGCACCCTGACCGCACGCGCCGGTCAAGACCTGGAGGTCCTGATTCCGGGCGAGGTTTTCGTCACCGCCGTCAATTTCGACACCAACGCCCAGTTCAATTCGGATACCGGCATCGCCAACTTCCGCGGCCCGGGCAACATCCTCTTCCAGCGCCGCGTCAGCACCGACGCCTGGGGCGGATCCGTCACCAATCTCGTGCGCATCGGCCTGGACGGCACCGCGTCGCCGGAAAATCCCGACGCGATCAACACGCAGAACTCCCTGGCCGCCGACCTGATCGGCGCGGCCGCCCTGCCCGACGGGAGGACCATGACGGTCATCGATGGCCAGGTCCGCCTGCGCGGCGCCGATAACCTCGGCCTCACGACCTCCACCACGAACACCACGCTCGTCATCGGCACCGGCGCCAGCCTTCGGGTCAACGACGGCGGCGGCGCCACCCCGACCATCACCCTCAATCGGGGGAAGATCCTCTTCCAAGACGACGGGGCCTTCTACACGGGTGGCGAACTCGACATCGCCAGTGCCAATGCCGCGGTGATCGCGGGGATGGGGTTCGGGCCGAACTCCCTCCTCATCCTCAATGATGGATCCGGGACAATCCGCGAACTGGACACCGCCCTCTACAACCACCTCCTCACCAACATGAACATCGTCTGGAGCGATGACCTGCTCCGGACAGCCATCGTCCAGACCGCGACCTCGTTTGCCCTGGGCGACGGAAAGCGACTGACCGGGCCCGGAAACAGCAACCCGACAATCTGGAGCATCCAGGACACAAACGGCAACGAGGTTGGCCTGACGGCCGCTGCCGGTGCAAGCAACGTGATCCTAGCTCCACGCGGCGCGGGGAGCATTACCTTGCAGACCGAGGTCAACCTGACCAATTCCCTCCAGACAACCGTCGGCGCAGGCGGACTTTTCACCACCTCCCTGGACAATTCGAGCGCCCGGACCAATGTCGCCCAGAACGGCCAGATCAATCTCTTCGGCCCCACGAACCGTCTCAACAGCCTGCGCGTTGTCGCGGGCGCAAACATCCTCCTGGGTAACGAGCCCGGCGATGTCACCCGGATGTTCGGCAACGTCGTGGTCGATGATTCCGATCAGATTGCCACCACGCTCCGCTTCAATGGGGGCGACGGCCATGTCTTTGGAAACATCTTCATGGACGGGGCCACGCTCACCAACTCCGCGGGCGCCGCGATCGTACCGGTGCTCCAGTTCTTCGCCTCCAACACCGTTGTCCACGGCAGCGTCTATGTCGGGCCCACCAACGCCGGAATCGGTTCCAGCGGCGTTGATTTTGGGGCGGCCGAATCGGACTCGACGACGATCATGGGAGACCTCGTCATCGACTCGCCGGGCAAGCGCTCCAACGCCGCCCACGAACTCTCGCGGGGCGACCTCGTGGTCTCCAACAACATCATCGTCAATGCATCGGGGATCGACTTCAGGGCGATCAGCGGAACCAACACGACCACGTACTACGGCGGCAGCCGCCTGATCGTCGAGGCGGACTTCGACACGAACCAGACCGACGCCATCGGATTCCACGACCGGCTGGTCAACGGAACCCTGGCCAACGGAACCGACGGCATCCTGATCAAAGACTTCGGCAGCCTAAACCTCCAGTTCGTCCGAACCAACCTGCCGGGTGCCGTCGATTACGTTGTGGGCCAGAAAATCACCGTGGACAACACCGGCCCCAAGTACTGGTACGGCCCCGCCAACGAGGGCCGCGTCCTAGAAGTGATCGCCGACACCAACATCGTCTACGCCCTTCCCGGCGCCGGCAATCCCACTATCCACCTGACCAATATCTGGATGCGCGATGGCTCCTTCATGCGAATGAACTCGGCGAACGACACGGTTCGCATGGGCATCATCGTGGACGGCCCAACCACCAACGGAATCGCGACCCTGAGCGACACCGCGAGCGGCAACGTGGACGCATTCGACCTGCTCGACGTGCGCTCTTCCAGCCCTGGCGTATCCAAGATCCTGCAGATCGGCACCACCAACGGCCGTCTCAACCCCGATGGTTTCACCTACAGCCTCGATGACATGCCATTCACCAACAGCCTCCGTGGTGTCTCCAGTTCCGACATCACCCTCGACGTGTTCAATGGGCGACTCACAGTCGATCAGGCCAATGGCGGCGACATCCAAGGGAGCGCGGTCGTGCGCGCCGGCTCCTCGCTCCGCATAGGCACCACGGGCACCGGCACAGAGGAACTGCTCAATCTGGCAGGCGATGGCCTGGTGCTGGGCAACGTCGTCGTCTCCAATGCGCTCGACCCCGGTTTCGGCCCGGGCACCCTCACCATCACAGGCGCCGTCACGCTCCTCCCCACATCCGTCCTCCAATTCCACCTCGACCTCGGCAACACCGCTGTAGGGGGAGGTGTCAATGACTTCCTCCTCCTCGCGGGCCCCACCGGAGACCTTGCGCTCGATGGGATCCTCAACGTCACCAACTACACGGGAGACCTTCCAAACCTGGGCGATTCTTGGACCATCATCCAGTACGAGGGTTCCCTGGTTGCCGACGATGTTCTAGATCTAGGGACAATGCCCGATCTCGGTGGCCTGGGCATGTGGCAAATCGCCAATACTGGGGGTTCCATCATCCTTGAGATCGTCATCCCCGAACCCGAAACCATCTTGCTCTTAGCGCTCGGCGCCGCCATCCTCCTTGCCGCGCTGCGGCGGCGCGATTAGCCAAGATCCCCAGCACCTAATCGCACGGGCTTCCCGGGATTGAGAGGACCCGTCGCATCCAGGCAATCCATCGGCCGTGGCTACGAGCGTTCACGCCACGAGGTGTAGCCGAACGCCTCGGGCCATTGGCGGCCGAACGCTTACGCGTTCGGCAATGGAAGGCACCCCAGCCATCTCCGAGTCAGCC
>JADLBR010000064.1 GCA_020847615.1 Verrucomicrobiia bacterium | reverse complement strand
GGTCGCGGATGATGCTCGGGCTGTGCAGTCCCAGATTGGTCCGGTTGTTCTTGCCCGCGATGTTGAGAATGGGACGCTCCCAGTGAACACCGTCCTTCGAGGTGGCGTAAAGCACATGGCCGGCGTCCGCATACCACATCTGGAAAGCGCCGGTTTTCTCATCGCGCAGCACCGTTCCGTAAATGTTGACTCGTCTGTCAGGGGTGCCGTCCTGCTCCGTCCATTCCCACGGCATCTCGGCCCTCAGCACAGGCTGCCCCAGCTTCTTCGGCGGGTGGACGACCCGTGTGATCCCCTGCTTCTGCCGGATCATCACGCTATCGACAAAGAGCTGCTTCTCTCCCTTGGGCAGGGAGGGAGCGGCCGGGCGTTTTGGTTGGTTGTTTTCCGCAAAGGATAGAGCCGGGAGCGGCAGCACGCAGCGGGCGATGCCTTCCGGAGTGCCGTCGGGAGCACTTCCAGCCGCGGGTAGACGTGCGGCAGAGATTGCCGTTGACGCCGCCACATTAAGAACGAGTAACGCCATTCTCATTTTACTGAGTTCCAGAGCGCAAGCAAAAATGGGCCGCGCGTGTCGCCGGTGGTCGGCGATTGCATCTTCTCCGCCGCATGGACGGCGGCGGCGAGTTTGGCGGGGTCGAGGGTGCCCTGCTGGAGTTGGCTGAAGCCTTGCTTCCATGCCTCGCGCTCGGCCTCGGTGAGACGGTCGTTGGGGCGGGCGTTGTAATCGGGGAAGAAGCCTTTGGCGCCGAAGTATTGCGCGGCGGGAATCCAGGCATCGTCGTCGCTCACGTCCACGTCATTGAAGAAGGAGATCATCACGCGGCTCGTGGCGAGCGTGCGGAGAAGTCGGTCGGTGTCGAGTTGCGCGGGGGTGGTGTGGTGCTTCACCGCGAGCGCGGCGGCGAAACCGGCGGACTCGCCGATTTGCATCCAAACGGGTTCCAAGCGGATCGCGCCCCAGCCGACATGCGATGCCGAGAGGGCCACGGGCACCAGGAGGTTGTCCAGTTCCTTCGGCAGAAGGCTGCGATACGGCACCTGCGCCGGGCGAGTCTCCTCTCCGAGGAAGAAGATGCCGTCCAGATTGGAGCCGGGAGCCTTGCGTGGCAGGCAGGCCACAGAATCCACGGGCCAGTCGGTGATGGCGATGCTGTCGGCGTGAATGGGGGTGCGCGCAATGCCGGGCGCGACCTTGTTGTCCTGCTCTTTGAAGACGTAGCGTCCGACGAGCCGGCGCGCCTCGCGGACATAGATCTCGTAGGGCGCGTGGTGGTTGTCGGGAAATTCGTCGGCGGCCAGCCCGTAGCCCGCGAATTTTTGGCGTTCGGCGGCGGGCGCATCGGGACCATTTTGCATCCACCAGAGGCGCATCCGCATCGCGTCGAGATATTGCCTCGAGATGCGCTCGCGCGTGGGCCAATCGCCGGCCGGATAGTCATTCTGGGGGCCGATCAGTCGTCCGCCATTCCAGGCGACCTTGTCGTTTGGGAGGTTAGGGACGAAGCCGCCGCTGGCGGCGGCCTTGGCGATGGCGACATCATAGTTGGCGGGCTTTTCCACCATGACCCGGTTCGCCGGGTCCCGGGTGAGTATGAGGCGGTAGTTGTAGGCCATCACCGAGCCGTCGGCCTCGCCGCTGTGCGGCCCCTCCACGATCTCACCGGTGGCGTGGCTGTTGTAGCGGATATTCAGGCGGCCCTCGTCGGCGTCTTTGGGGAATCCGCGCTGGCGGGGTTCCTTGGGGCGCTCCTTGGTGTAGATGACCCCGGCGTGCGGCTCGTTGTATTGGCTGCGCGCCTCGCGGCCAATTTGTGTCGTCACGCCCGCGGCGGCCATGAGGTCGCCCTCATACATGGCGTCGGCAAAGACTCGGGCGCTGACTTTGGTTGCTCCCTCACCATGCGTGGGTTCGAGCGTGATGGACTTCAACAACGGGCCCTCGCGGCCCGCGCGGGCGACGATATGCCCGAGCAGGACGGTCAACATTTTTTCACGCCCCACCATCTGATTGAATAGCATCTCGGCGATGCGCGGCTCGATTTTTGGCCGATCGATGTGCGCGCGGCTCGTGGCGCTGGGGAGTGAGGCGAGATGCTGCGGTGAGCCTTCGCCATAGGTCTTGCGGTAGTATTCTGCGGCAGCGGTGCGCATCTCGGCATACAGGGGCGAGCGCAGGCCGTCATACGGCGCCTCCCAGCCGCCCGCGCCGCTGGTCATGAAGCCGCCAAGGTGCCGCGTGTGATTCACCAGGAGCACGCTCAGCCCCTCGCGGGCCGCGCGCACCGCGCAGGCGATGCCTCCCGCCGTGCCGCCAACGACGATGAGGTCATACATCTTCCCGTCCACATCCTGCGGCATCGCGGCGCTCTGCAGCAGCATCGGTGGCGGGATCTTGGCGGAAACGGGGGCGCTGATTTTGGCCGGGAAGCCCGCGTCGGCACGTGTGTTGCGCTCCGCCTTGGCCTCGGCCTCGGGCACGAGCTGCAGGCCGTCCACCACGACATGACCGTTCGCGCCTGCATTGGAGATCTCGATGGAGCCGGACTTTCCCTTCGCGAACGCGAACACGCCGAGCGCGCGCGGGATCCCGTCCTCCAGGCAGGGCAGGCGCTGATTTAGCGGCACGGTCTTTTCGCCGTCGGCGGTTCGGATGGTGATGGCGGCGTTCGTGGCGCGATTGCTGGCGGCCACGTACAACAGGCGCACCTCGTAGCGGCCGGCCTCGGGGATCTCGGGGGTGAAGATGGCGGTGGCGGGTTGCTTCTTTGCGCGGTTGTCGTGGCGGTAGTTGTCGCCCGCCAGCGGGTCGAGCCGCGTGCTGATCACCCAGGGGCCCGTGTAAGTCGCCGCGGCATCGTCCAGCACGAGCCCTGCGACTTTTGACGCGGCGGCGGCGCGGGTTTGTTTTTCCGCCTTGTCGGTTTCCGCCAGGTTGAAGCGGGCGCTGACCACGGAATTCTGTTCGGGGCCGGGGCGGTATTTGACGTAGGTCGTGGCGACGAGGGTTCCGTCGGGCAGCACCTCTAGGCCCGGATAACCGCAGTCGCTTCCTTTGTGGCTGTGCAGCAGCTTTATTTTGTATTCGCCATCGCGTCCGCTGACGATGTCCTCGTAGCGTCCGACCCAGGCGACGAAGTGGCTCTTCGTGGGGCTGGCGGCGCCCATGTCGCGGAAGCAGACGACGAGTCGGCCGTCGGGCGCATAGACGGCCTTGTGACGGTCGCCGTGCAGGCCCGGGGGCAGGTCTTTGAGCCCCGACCAAGTGCGGCCCTCGTCATCGCTGGTGATGAAATGGCCGGGCTCGGTGCGGACGTTCTCGCGCAAGAGGCAGAGGAGCTGCTTGCCGTCGGGTGAGCGGACCACCTCGGGCTCGCAGGGTTTCAGATCGGCGCGGTCCACGAGAATGTGCCAGGGGCTCCAGGTCAGGCCGCCGTCGGTGGATTCGCTCTGGGCGACAGCGTTTGACCGTTTGTCCTTGGTCTCGCCGGGGCGGCGGATGTTCGAGAGGCCGATGAGCTTCTTGCCGCCGTCAACCGGCACGATCGTGCAGAACGGCATCACGGAGGTGAGGCCGTTGCT
>JADLBR010000063.1 GCA_020847615.1 Verrucomicrobiia bacterium | reverse complement strand
CGTACGTCGCGCACGTCGAGGAGAAGACGATCTTCCTGACCCCCGCCTCCTTCATCGCCGTCAGCAGGCTCAGCGTCCCGGCCGTGTTGTTCTCGTAGTACCGCAGCGGCTCGGTCACCGACTCGCCCACGTACGCCAGCGCCGCGAAGTGCATCACGCACTCGACCTCGTGCTTCTTGAGCAATTCCGCCAGCGGCTGCGTCTGCCGCAGGTCCAGGTGTTCAAACGGCACGTCCGCGGGCACAGCCGCCCGATGCCCCCGGAAGAGGTTGTCGATGACCACGACGAAGTGACCCGCCTGCCGAAGACGCTTGACGGCGTGTGAGCCGATGTAGCCGGCCCCGCCGGTGACCAGGACGTTCATGCAATGGCTCCGGGTGGGGTCCGAGGCCGCCGGCCGCAACTACACGGGCCAGGCCTCTGGACTGGACGGTCATTTATAACACATCCTGCCCCTTGGCGGCCGCGACCGCCGCACGCTTGGCTCGCCGGGCCCGCCAGTACTCGATCACCCCCGGCAGCAGCGAGATGGCGATGATCGCCAGGATCACCAGCGTGAAGTTCTTCTTGACCACCGGCATGTTCCCGAAGAAGTAACCCGCCAGCAGGAACCCCAGCACCCACACCACCCCGCCGATGACGTTGAACAGCAGGAACCGTCGATACGTCATCGCCCCCACCCCCGCCACGAAAGGCGCGAACGTCCGCACGATCGGCACGAACCGCGCGATGATGATCGTCTTGCCCCCGTACTTCTCGAAGAACGCGTGCGTCCGCTCCAGGTGCTCCTTCCTCAGCCACCGGCTGTCCGGCCGGTTCATCACCCGCGGGCCCAGCGCCTTGCCGATCTGGTAGTTCACGCTGTCGCCCACCACCGCCGCGATGATCAGCAGCACCGCCAACAGCCCAAGGTCCAGCGACCCCAGCGCCGCGATCGCCCCGATGGCGAACAGCAGCGAGTCCCCCGGAAGGAACGGCGTCACCACCAACCCCGTCTCGCAGAAGATCACCAGGAAGACGATCAGGTACGTCCACGCTCCGTAGTCGCTGGTGATCTGGGCCAGGTGCTTGTCCAGATGAATGATGATGTCCAGAAATGTCGTCAGCATGGGCCGGAAGGATACGCCAAACCCGCCGGAAAAACATCCACGCCTCGACGACCTGCGGTCTTTTCGGGCAGCCTTGCCCGCTGACGTCTCGCTCAACCTTGCGTTCGAGCCCCAAACCGCTAATGATGGGGCGGTCTTCGGTTTCGGGCACGGGATTTGAAGCTTCGCTCACCCGCGGCCGGCATCGTCCGACCGCCAAGGAACCCACAGCATGGCGGCAGACACCAAGCCTCGGGAGTCATGGGGCACGCGACTGGGCGTGATCATGGCCGTGATGGGCAGCGCGGTCGGCCTGGGCAACTTCCTCCGCTTCCCCGGGCTGGCCGCCAAGTACGAGGGCGGCGCCTTCATGATCCCCTACTTCATCGCCCTGTTCCTCCTGGGCCTGCCCCTGGCCTGGGCCGAGTGGGCCATGGGCCGCTACGGTGGGGCCCGAGGCCACAGCTCCACCCCCGGCATCTACCGCGCCATCTGGCCACGCAAGTTCTCGCCCTACCTCGGTGTCCTGGGCATGCTCGTCCCCGTGGGCATCTACATGTACTACGTCGTCATCGAGGCCTGGTGCCTGGCCTACGCCTGGTTCTTCCTCACCGGCGCCATGGCCGACCTCGGCCGGCAGGCGGCGATGCCGGGCGCCGGCGTCAGCAAGCAGGCTTACGTCGATTTCTTCAACAACTTCGTCGGCATCAGCGACAACGGCCAATCGTTCGCGATGACCAGCTCGCACGAGGCGGCCCTCCTGTTCGTCGTGATCTGTTTCGTCCTGAACTTCTGGTTGATCTACCGCGGCCTGAGTAAGGGCATCGAGAAATTCTGCCTGATCGCCATGCCCGCCCTGGTCGTCTGCGCGTTGCTGGTGCTCGTCCGCGTCCTGACGCTCGACAACGTCAACGCCGGTCTGGGCTTCATGTGGAACCTGCGCACGCCCAACACCGGCGGGTTCTGGGAGTCCCTGGCCAACCCCAACATGTGGCTCGCCGCCACCAGCCAGATCTTCTTCACCCTCTCCGTGGGCTTCGGGATCATCATCACCTACGCCAGCTACCTCAAACGTGACGACGACGTCGCCCTGAGCTCCCTGACCAGTTGCGCGGGCAACGAATTCTGCGAGGTGGCCCTGGGCGGGATGATCACCATCCCCGCCGCATTCATCTTCCTCGGATCCGTCGAGGTCACCCAGGCGGCCGAGTCATCCTTCAACCTCGGCTTCAAGACCCTCCCCATGGTCTTCGCCTCCATGCCCCTCGGCCAACCGGTGGGCTTCCTCTTCTTCTTCCTGCTCTTCCTGGCCGCGATCACCAGCTCGATCTCCATGCTCCAGCCCGCCATCGCCCTGCTCGAGGAAGGGCTGGGCCTTAACCGCAAAGCGTCCGTGAGCATGCTGGGGTTTGTCACCCTCGTCGGCACCCTGTTCGTCCTCTACTTCTCCAAGAGCCTTGTGGCCCTGGACACCTTCGATTTCTGGGTCGGCACGTTCTGCATCTTCATCCTTGCGCTCTACCAGACGATCCTCTTCGGCTGGGTGCTCGGGGTCGAGAAGGGCATGGCCGAGATCGAACGAGGCGCCGCCATTAAGGTGCCCAGGATCATCGGCTACGTCCTCAAGTACGTCTCCTCGACCTACCTGACCGTGATCTTCCTGGCCTGGCTCTACGTGCAGATCACTCAGGAAAAAGACAACTACTTCGCCGCCATCCGCGACAACCAGACCGTGCGATATTCCGTAGGCTTCCTGGTCATCGTGGCGGTGTTCTTCGCCCTGATGGTCGGCCAGTCGGTCAGGCGATGGCGGAAACAAGAGGCGAAATCGCAGGAGGTGTCACGATGAGCCCATGGCTGATGCTGGCACAGAACACGGACCTTCAGGGCTACCGCCTGTCCGCCGCGGGCTGGACGGTGATGCTGCTGTCCGTGGGCTTCGTCACGCTGCTCCTGGCCTGGTGCATCTGGAAGGTCCTGGCCACCCCCGGCGAGACCGGCAAGCTCCACGCCCAGGCCGACATCGACCCCCACGACGCGGACAAATGACGGCCGCTTGCTCCGGCTGAATCACCAGGTCCCTGACTGCAGATACGCGTCGATCCCCGCCGCCGCCTTCCGCCCCGCCCCCATCGCCAATATCACCGTCGCCGCCCCGGTGACGATGTCCCCGCCCGCGAACACCCCGCACTTGCTCGTCCGCAGCGTCTCGGGGTCCGCCTCGATGTACCCGCCGCGCCGCGTCTTAAGGTCCGGCGTCGTCTGCTGCACCAGCGGATTCGCCGTCGTCCCCACCGCCACGATCGCCATCGCCGCCTCCACCTCGAATTCCGATCCCGCCACTGGCTTCGGGCTCCTCCGCCCCGAAGCATCCGGCTCACCCAACTCCATCCTCACGCAGCGAACCTTCTGCAGCCAACCCTTCTCATCCCCCAGGAACGCCGTGGGATTCGTCAGCATCATGAACTCCACCCCCTCGTCCTTGGCGTGGTGCACCTCTTCCTTGCGGGCCGGCATCTCTTCTTCCGACCGCCGATACACCAGCCGTGCGTTCTTCGCCCCCAGCCGCAGCGCCGTGCGGACGGCATCCATCGCCACGTTCCCGCCCCCGACGACCACCACGTCCTTCCCCCGGCAGTCGAACACCGGCTGATCAAACCCCGCGTCATACGCCCGCAGCAGGTTCACGCGCGTCAGGAACTCATTGGCCGAGTAAACGCCGTTGAGGTTCTCCCCCGGAAGGTTCATGAACTGGGGTAATCCCGCTCCCGTCGCCACGAACACCGCGTGATACCCCTCGTCCTGCATCAGCGCG
>JADLBR010000062.1 GCA_020847615.1 Verrucomicrobiia bacterium | reverse complement strand
TCTCCTCCATGGCCTTCTCGCAGGCCGCCGGCTGGATCCTCCAGACCTCCGGCTCCTATTGGCCACTCTTCGTTTTCGCCGCCACCGCCTATCTGGCCGCCCTCGCCCTCATGCACGCCCTGAGCCCCCGCCTCGAACCCGCCCCCATCGGCCCCAGCCATTGACCCATGGACGTTCCCGCGCCCAGCACGCCACGCGACGCCGTCCTCCGCGTCCTCCGTCGCGAAGACCCCGGGCGCATCGTCTATGCGCCCAACTATTGGCAGTGGTTCACCCACCATCGCAACCACGGGCTCCTGCCCCCGGAGATCGCCCATTGCGATTCCCAGCTGGATCTGATCCGCCACCTCGCCCTCGATATCTTCAGCCGCAACCTATACTGCGACCCCACCGAGTACTGGTTCGGGGGATTGTCCCGAGAAACATCCGAAGGCGTCGGTACCGAGATCCGCCGGCGCATCGAGGACGGGGACACGATCACCGAGAAAACCCATCGGACGCCCCGCGGGACCCTCTCCGAGCGCCTCCGCTACGTCTTCTCCGAATCCACGCTCGTTCAGGAACGCCACCTGCTCGACGAACCCGAGCCCAACCTCGACGCCTTCGAGCAGCTCGTGCTCGCGCGCCGGTGGCTCTTCGACGCCGAACGCTGGCGGCAGTGGCGCGATCGGATCGGCCCCGCCGGCGTCGTCATCGCGGGAGAGCTCTTCAGCCCGCTGAAAATGCTCCATCTCGCCGCCGGCGCCGCCGACGCCGTCTATCTGCTGGAGGATCATCCCGAACGCTGCGCCGAGTGGATGGCCGCGCACGAGGAGGCCCAACTGGACCTCCTGCGCCAGATGCTGGACGCCGGGGTCGAGGCCATCATGTCGATGGACAACCTCGACGCGGCCTTCCACCCGCCCGCCTACGTCGAGCGCTATTCGGCATCGTTCTACGAAAGGGCCTCCCGCATGTGCCGCGAACGAGGGGCGGTCTTCTTCATCCACGCCTGTGGCCGCCAGCGCGCCCTCCTTCCCCTCATCGCCTCCCTCGGCGTCGATGGCCTGGAGGGCGTCGCCTACCCCCCGCTCGGGGACGTTTCCCTCGATGAGGCCATGCGCCTATCCGGCGACCGCCTCATCATCACCGGAGGCATCAGCGCCGCGGAGACGGAGCGCTTCCGCTCCTTCCGGGAAACGCGCGATTATCTCGCCCGCCTCGTCGATAGCCTCCGGCCCCACCGCCACCGCTTCATGCTATCCGCCTCATGCAATACGTCCACGCGCACGCCATGGGAGGTCATCCGCTGGTTCCGCGACGCATGGTGTGAACTTGGCCAATCAAACCACGAATGAACACGAATCCACACGGATGCCTTAGGCGCGCCCGTATTGGTGTCCATCCGTGTCTATTCGTGGTCCAAAACAAGAACCGTCCCCGAAAGGAACTCACGATGGGCACACCGAAACCGGCACACTCCTTCAAACCACCGTCCCTCCCGTGCATCGCCACGGTTCTTGCCGCCATGCTTCTCGGCCATGGCCACGCCTCGCCTATCGTAACCGCTCCCAACGCCCCGCCCGCCGTGGGCACCGCCGCCAGAGAATTGGCCGACACCCTGTCCCGCCTGTTTCCCGACGACGTGTTCCCTGTCGGTCCCGGCGTGCCCGAGTCGGGGGACTACATCGCCCTCGGGGCCGCCGATCATGACCCGGCGATCCGCGCGCGGGCCGCCGCCCGGCTCGGCGGCCCCGAGAGCTACGCCGTTTTCATCACACCCGATGGCCCGCGCCGCATCGCGGTCCTCGCCGGCGCGGACGCCCTCGGCGCCGCACATGCCGCGGCCGCCCTGCTCAAGCGACTCGGCTGCGGTTTCTACATCTCTGGCGATTCCCTGCCCCCGGCGCGGCGCGGCCCCTTGACGTTCGAGGACTGGGACCTGTCCGACCGGCCGCTGGTCCGCGAGAGGTTCGTCTTCAACTGGCACAACTTCCTGAGCGGCTGCTCGACGTGGAACACGAATCACTGGCGCTCGTGGATCCGCGCCGCCGGGCTCGGCGGATTCAACGGGGTCATGGTCCATGCCTACGGCAACAACCCCATGGCCGCATTCGCCTTCGAGGGAAAGGAAAAGCCCGTCGGTTTTCTCTCCACGACCGTCAAGGGCCGCGACTGGTCCACCCCGCACGTGAACGACGTCCGCCGGCTCTGGGGCGGTGAGGTGTTCGACTCGCCCGTCTTCGGCCCCGATGCCGGCATGGTCCCGGACGACACCCGCGTCGCCGCCGCGCGCGCACTGATGCGCGACGCCTTCGCCGCCGCCGAGGAGCGCGGCATGGATGTCTACTTCGCCGTCGACGTCGATACCCCCACCGCCAACCCGCCAGAACTGGTCGATCTCCTCCCCGAATCGGCCCGCTTCCCCATCGCGTTCCCGAGAAACAAGGACCCCAGGCAACCGCACCAGACCCTCTGGCTCCCGAATCCCGACACGCCCGAGGGCTACGCGTACTGGAAGGCCCAGGTCGATGCCCTCATGGAGAACTATCCCCAGATCGATTGCCTCGTCGCCTGGTTCCGCGCCGGCGGCACGCCGTGGACCGAATTGAAACCCGAGGAGATGCCCGCGCCATGGCGCCGCGAGTACGAGGCAGAGATCGCCAGGACCCCCGACGCCAAGGACCTGAAATGGTCCCACAACCAGTTCGCCATCGCCAAGATCGTCCGCGCCTTCCGCCGCGCCCTCGATCAGGGAGGACACGCCCATGTCCGGCTCGCCACCGGAAGCTGGCGCTTCGACTTCGTCCCCGCCGCCGACCGGTTCATGCCGCCCGCCATCCCGCTGCTCCCGCTGGACTACGAGGTGCTCCACGAGAAGTCCCAACTGCGCGACGCCGAATCCCGCGCGGTCATCCGCGAGGCCGGCGCCCACAGGCCCATGATCCCAATCACCTGGGCGCACCACGACGACGGCCACTACAACGGTCGTCCCTACACGCCATTTGACGCGTTCCACTCGCGGCTCACCGACGCGAAGGCCTCCGGCTTTGGCATCATCCATTGGACCACGCGTCCCCTCGATCTCTATTTTGAAAGCCTGTCGCGCCAGACGTGGGCCTCCTCCCGCGACGAAACCCTCGCAGCCACCTGCGCGCACATGGCCTCCCGCGTCTTTGGCCCCGACGCGGCCGCCATGGGCTCAAGATATCTCGAACAGTGGGTCACCGGGGCCCCCCGCTTCTCCCGGGAAACCAGCGACTGGGTCATCGACCGCCGCCTAGAGAATGTCGAGGCCGTCATCCAGGGCTGCAAGGAAAGGAAGACCCTCTTGCATGCGCTGCAGGGCGTGACCCGATCGCCCGATCAGCGCGCCCGCGCCGACTACTTCCTCGGCCTCGAGGACTTCATCGCCGCTTTCCACGAGGCACACGACCTCTATCAGCGCTCCCGCGACGCCCTGGCCAAGGGCGACGCCGCCGAGGCCAGGCGACTCATCTCCCTGTGCCATCCCGAACCCGTGATCGAGATGTTCGCGAGATTCAGCTCCCTCAACGGCATCACGCGCGGGGAACAGGGCCTCGTCGTCGCGTACAACCTCCGCTGGCTCACCCACATCATCGGCCACCGCCAGGCCCTCGGCCTCGAGCCCTTGCGGATCAAATTCGCCCCGACCCAGCACGATCCCCTCGCGCAGGCGGCGGGGCGATTCACCTTCCACGCCGAAGCCGACCACCGCATCTGGGCATGCCTCGGCACCGAGGAGACCCGCGCTCCCGCCTTTGACCTCGGCACCGCAGCCCCTCCCGACCTCCCAGAGGTGTGCCGCTCCGGCATCCGCATCGTGACGGCAACGACTGTCCCCCTCCAACCCATGATGGCGATCGGCAAGAAAGATCTCGGGCCTCCGCCCAGGCTCGCGCCGGGCAACTACCGACTGCGCCTCACCTTCCTCCCGCCCACCGACAACCGATCCGCCGCCGCGGAAATCACGCCCGCCGGCATGCGCCCAGAGAAAATCGAGATCGCCCCCGCAAGCCCCGGATCGACCCTCCCCATCGAACGACAGATCCGCGTCGCCATCGGTCCCCAAGGCCCCCACGAGATCACCATCGTCCCCGCCGACCATCCCATCCCCCTATGCGCCGCCGTCCTGGAACGGATCGACTGATCGGCCAACACCCCGCTTGACACCGCCCCCAAGCGCCGCCACCCTTGCGCAAACGTTTGCGCCCATGCGAAACGCCTCGCCCACCCTGAAAGCCATCGCCGCCCGCCTCGGGCTCTCCCCGACGACCGTGTCCCGATCGCTCAACGGGCAGGGCGCCCGCTACCGCATCAGCGACCGGACCCAGCGCGCCGTCCAGCGCCTCGCGCGCAGGCTCGATTTCTCCCCGAATCCCATCGCGCGCGGACTCCGGCTGAAGAAGACGGCCACGGTCGGCCTGGTCATCCCCGACGTCTCGAATCCCTTTTTCGCCCGGATCGCCCATCGCATCACGGTCGCCGCGCGCGACCACCGCCACTCCGTCCTGCTCTCCGACAGCCAGGAGCAGACCGCCCTCGAGGTCGAGGCCATCGGCCTTCTCCTGAGACGGCAGGTCGACGGGTTAATCCTCTGTCCCGTCGGCCTCTCTGACGAGCACCTCAGCCCGCTACCGCACGCCCGCATCCCGGTGGTGCTGGTGGACCGATGTTTCCCCGGGCTTGCCCTTCCGGCGGTCACATCGGACAACCTGGGCGGCGCCCGCGCCGCGACCCGACATCTGCTCGACGCGGGCCACCGCCGCATCGGTGTCCTCCAAGGCCTCCCCGGGACATCCACCAACCGCGATCGCATCGCCGGCCATCGCGCGGCGCTCTCCGCCCGCGGCGTCCCATTCGACCCCGCTCTCGTCGCCGGAGACTCGTTCCTCGAGGACGCCGGCTTTCGCGCCGCACGCCGGCTGCTCCGCCTCCGCCCTCGACCGACGGCATTGTTCGCGCTGGGCAATCTCCTCGCCCTCGGCGCGCTCCGCGCCATCGCCGAGGCGCCGCTCCGGGTTCCCGACGACATTTCCCTCGTCGCGTTTGACGATCATCCCTACGCCCCGCACCTCTCCGCACCAGTCACGACCGTCGCGCAGGACGTCGACGCCCTGGGCCGCGTCGCCGCCGAGATCCTCTTCGAGCGGATCGGTGGCCGGCGTGCCGCGCCAAAGACCCGGGCCATCCCCACGCGCCTCGTTGAACGGCGCTCGGTCAAGACCCTCGCCACGAATCCAGAAAGGAAGCAGCCCACATGAAGCCCATACTCGCCGCCATTCTCGCCATCGGCACCTGCGCCGCCCAGGCGACGGCCGCCGCCGCAAACCCAGAACCAAGAACCCAGAACCCAATTCCCCTGATCTTCGACACCGACATGGGCAACGACGTCGATGACACCCTCGCCCTCGGCATGATCCACGCACTGCAATCCCGGGGCCACTGCCGCCTCATCGCCGTCACCTCAACAAAAGACCACCCCCTCTCGGCGCCATTCATCGACGCGGTGAACACCTTCTATGGCCGCGGCGACATCCCCGTCGGCGCGGTCCGCGGCGGCGTCACCCCCGAGAAGGGCAAGTACCTCGGCATCATCGAGACCATCGACGATGGCAGACCCCGGTACCCTCACGACCTCCGGGGCGGCGCCGATGCGCCCGACGCCGTCAGCCTCCTCCGAAAGGCCCTCGCCGCCGAGGCCGACGGCTCGGTGGCCATCGCCCAGGTCGGCTTCTCATCGAACCTCGCCAGGCTGCTGGACTCCCCCGCGGATGCCGCATCGCCATTGAGCGGCCGCGACCTCGTCGCCAAGAAGGTCCGCCTCCTGTCGCTGATGTTCGGCGCGTTCCAACCCATCAAGGGCAAGACCCACAAGGAATACAACGTGATCAAGGATATCCCCGCCGCAAAGAAACTGGTCGCCGAATGGCCGGGCCCGATGGTCTTCAGCGGCTTTGAGATCGGCATCGCCATCCCGTACCCCGCCGAGAGCATCTTGCGCGATTACCGTTACGAGCCCCATCATCCCCTGGTGGATTCCTACGCGGCCTACATGCCCCCGCCCCACTGCCGCCCCACCTGGGACCTGACCAGCGTCCTCTACGCTGTCTGGCCCGACCGGGGATACTTCGGGCTGTCGGGTGACGGGACCGTCTCGGTCGCGGATGACGGGGTCACGACCTTCGCGCCCTCTCCCGGCGGTGGGCACCGCTACCTCACCGCCACGCCCGATCAGGTCACCCGCGCCACCGAGGCCTTCGTCCAACTCTGCAGCCAACCGCCCCCCACGAAATCCCAAACCCCGAGGTAATGCCATGTTCGTCCTGCAAGACTACGCCACCGCCGTCATATTCTGCATCATCACCATGCTCTGCTGGGGCTCCTGGGCCAACACCCAGAAACTCGCCGGCAGGACGTGGCGCTTCGAACTCTTCTACTGGGACTACGTCATCGGCGTCGTGCTCGCCTCCCTGCTCTTCGCGCTGACCCTAGGCAGCTTCGGCGACGCCGGCCGATCCTTCGCCGATGACCTCCGCCAGGCCTCGCCCGCCAACCTCGGCTCCGCGATCCTCGGCGGCGTCATCTTCAATGCCGCGAACATCCTCCTCGTCGCCGCGATCGCGCTGGCGGGCATGGCCGTCGCGTTCCCCGTCGGCATCGGCATGGCGCTCGTCATCGGCGTCATCGTGAACTACATCGCCCAGCCGGAGGGCCAGCCCATCATGCTCTTCGGTGGCGTCGCCCTCATCACGGCCGCCATCGTTCTCGACGCGATGGCCTACCGCCGCCTGCCCGGCCAGGGAACCTCGCGCGGCACCCTCGGCCTGGTCCTCGCCATCCTGTGCGGCATCCTCATGGGCTTCTTCTACCGCTTCGTCGCCGCGGCCATGTCGCCCGAGTTTGTCGAGATGGAACCCGAGAAGCTCAGCCCCTACACCGCCATGGTCCTGTTCTCGCTCGGCATCTTTGCGAGCAACTTCGTCTTCAATACCGCCATCATGCGCAGGCCCTTCAAGGGGGAACCCGTCGCCCCGGCCGCATACCTCCGCGGCACGGGCAGGGATCACCTGTGGGGCATCGTGGGCGGCATGATCTGGGCGGTGGGCATGATGTTCTCGATCATCGCCTTCGGCGTCGCGGGACCCGCGATCTCCTACGGCCTCGGGCAGGGCGCCACCATGGTCGCGGCCCTCTGGGGCGTTTTCGTGTGGAGGGAGTTCAAGGATGCACCCAGGGGCACCGACCGCCTGATCGCCCTCATGTTTGCCGGATACATCATCGGCCTCGCCCTCATCATCGCGGCAGGCTGGTAGCCAGCATCCCCGCGCCCAGCCCTAACCCGCATGGCCACCCGGATACAGACCCTATGAAACGTCCCAGAATCGTCGTCGTGGGCAGCTCAAACACCGACATGGTGGTGAAATCCAGGCGCATCCCGGCCCCGGGTGAAACCGTCACCGGGGGCACGTTCGTCCTCGCCCCGGGCGGCAAGGGCGCCAACCAGGCCGTCGCCGCCGCGCGCCTCGGGGCGGAGGTCACATTCGTCGCCCGCGTCGGCGCCGATGCCTTCGGGGACCAGGCGATCGCCGGTTACACGCGCGATGGCATCCTCGTCGACCTCATCGCCCGAGACGAGGCGCACGCCACGGGGGTCGCCCTCATCCTGGTGGACGATCGCGGCGAGAACGCCATCTCCGTTGCCTCCGGCGCCAACCACGCCATGACCCCCGAGGATATCAGCCGCGCCGCCGAACGTATCCGCGCCGCCGATGTCCTCGTCCTCCAGCTGGAGACACCGCTGCCCGCCGTCACGCGGGCCGCGGAAATCGCCGCGGGCGCCGGGGTCACCGTGATCCTCGACCCCGCTCCGGCACCCGACGAACCCCTTCCAGAGGAACTGCTGCGCCACGTGACCTGCATCAAGCCCAACGAGACCGAGGCCGAGAGGCTCACTGGGGTGCCCGTGCGCGACGAGGCAGGCGCCCGCGCCGCCGCGGCCAGGCTCCTCGACTCCGGCCCGAGGTGCGCGATCATCACCCTCGGGGCAAAGGGCGCCCTGCTCGCCGAGGCGGGCGGCATGTCCCTCGTGCCCACGATCGAAATTCAGGCGACCGATTCCACCGCCGCGGGCGATGCGTTCACAGGCGCGCTAGCGTGCGGCCTCGGGTCCGGCATGCCCCTGCCCGACGCCGTCCGCTTGGCCTCCCTCGCCGGTGCACTCACCGCAACGCGCATGGGCGCCCAGCCCTCGCTGCCCACCCGTTCCGAACTGCACCAATTCTGCCGCGACCGCGGCATGGGATCTTTGACCACTCACCTGCGATTCTGAACCCCGGCCGTTGACCTGTGAGAGCCCTCCCCCTAGCCGCCGCTGCGATGCTCGCAGCCTCGGTCGCGCTGCCCGCCCCGATCCCCGTCATTTTCGACACCGACATGGCAAACGATTGCGACGACGCCGGGGCGCTCGCTGTCCTGCACGCACTCGCCGACCTCGGCGAGGCCGAGATCCTCGCGATCGTCACCAACCGCAAGGACCCCTCCAACGCCTCCGCCGCCGCGGCCGACGCCATCAACACGTGGTACGGGCGCCCCGATATCCCCATCGGCACAGACAAGGACGGGGCAAAGACCGCCGGCCGCGCGCCGAGCGCCTACGCGGCCGCCCTCAGGGACGAGTTCCCGAACGACGCCAGGGCCGATGACCAAATGCCCGATGCCGTGGCCGTCTACCGCCGCGTGCTCGCGGGCCGGCCCGACGCGTCCGTGGTCATCTGCAGCGTCGGCGCGCTCAGCAATCTCGAGGACCTCCTCCGCTCCGCCCCGGATGACATCAGCCCCCTCCCCGGCGCCGAACTCATCCGCCAAAAGGTCCGCCAGACCGTGGTCATGGGCGGCGGGTTTCCGAGAACCGCCAGCCCGGAGACAAATATCAAGCTCGATCCCGCCGCCGCGGTCACCATCGTCAACGAATGGCCCGGCCCCATGCTCTGGCAGGGCTACGAGGTCGGCTGCGTTCTGATCACCGGCACCGAACTCCTCGCCGCGCCAAAGACCAACCCCGTGCGCCGCGCCTTCGAACTCCGTCCCCATCACGGGCGACCCGCGCTCGAGATCGGCAAGCCCAGCCACGATCAGGCCGCCGTGCTCGCCGCCGTGCGCGGCCCCCAGCCCGATCTCTGGACCGTCGTCGAAAAGGGCCGCGTCGTCGTCGATTCCGATGGCCACACCCAATGGAATACCGACTGGGCCAAGAGACACCGCTACCTGAAAATCAACGGGCACCCCGCGGCGCTCACCGCCGCCATCGGCGAACTCATGTCGCGCCCACCCAAAATGGAGGCAGTCAAACCATGAGACTCCCGTCCGCCCCGACCGTCGCCGCCCCCATCGCGCTCGCCATCTGCCTCGCGCACGCCGCGCCGCAATCTCCCGGGGCACCCAACGTCATCCTCGTCATCACCGACGATCAGGGCTACGGCGAACTCTCCTGCCACGGCAACCCCGTGCTCAAGACCCCGAACCTGGATCGTCTCCACGCAGAGAGCCTGCGGTTCACCGACTTCCATGTCGCCCCGATGTGCACGCCCACCCGCGGGCAACTGATGACCGGGGCCGACGCCCTCCGCAACGGCGCGATGAATGTCAGCAGTGGACGGGCCATCCTCCGCCGGGAATTCCCCACGATGCCCGAGATCTTTGGCGCCTCCGCCTACCGCACGGGCATCTTCGGCAAATGGCACCTCGGCGACACCCAGCCCTATCGCCCGCAGGACCGCGGGTTCCACGAGAGCCTCTGGTTCCCCTCCTCCCACATCGGGTCCGTCCCCGATGCCTGGGAAAATGACTATTTTGATGACACCTACCTCCACAACGGTCGCCGCCAGGGGTTCGAGGGCTACACCACTGACGTATTGTTCCGCGAGGCCATCGCGTGGATGAAGGCCGAATCCGAAGCCGGGCGGCCCTTCTTCTGCTATATCGCCACCGCCGCCCCGCACTGGCCCCACTTCGTGCCGGAGCGATTCCGCCCCCCGATCCGCGACGCGCTCGATGCGGCCAAGGCAACCCTCCCCCCAATGCCTCCCGCGCAACGATCGGAATTGGTGAGCTATCTGGCCATGATCGCGAGCATCGATGAGAACGTCGGCGCGCTCGACCGCTTCCTTCGGGACAGCGGGCTCCGCGACAACACCCTCCTCATCTTTCTCACCGACAACGGCAGCACGTTCGGCCCTCGGTATTTCAACGCGGGAATGAAGGGCGGCAAGGTCACCCTCTGGGAGGGAGGCCACCGCGTCCCCTGCTTCTTCCGATGGCCCAATGGAGATCTCGGGCAACCCCGCGACGTCACGGGACTTGCCCAGGCCCAGGACATCCTCCCGACGCTCATCGATCTCTGCGCGCTCCAACGACCACCCGCCGCCCGATTCGACGGCATCAGCCTGGCCCCCGCACTCCGGGGACATGCCCCACTGCCAGAGAACCGCATGCTCGTCATCAATTACAGCCGGATGCCGCACGGGATGAATCACTTCGCGCCCGACAGCCCGGCGGTCCCCCGCCGCGAGGGCGCCGCGGTCCTCTGGAAACGCTGGCGCCTGCTCGAGGACCGAGAGCTCTACGACCTGGAGACCGACCCCCTGCAGGAACGCAACGTCATAGCCCAACATCCGGATGTCGCCGCGGCCATGCGGCGCCACCTCGACCACTGGTGGGATGGCGTCCGACAACGCATCAATGAGTTTCAGCCCATCGCCATCGGCCACGCGACCGAAAACCCGACCCTCCTCACGGCCTGCGAGTGGGCCGACGTCTTCGTCGACCAGCAGGCCCAGGTCCGACGCGGCGAGCGCAAGAACGGTTTCTGGCACATCGACGTGACACGCGACGGGCCCTACACCTTCGAACTCCGCCGCTGGCCCCGCGGATCCTCACTGAACCTCAATGACCCCATCCCGGAAACCCCGGTCGCCGATGGCGCACTGCCGGCCGGACCCGCCTTCGCGGTCGCCAGGGGCCGCCTCAGGATTGGCGCCTTCGATCAGACCCGGTCCCCCGCCCCCGAAGCAGACTGTGTCCGCTTCTCGGCCAACCTGCCCGCGGGACGCACGTCGCTCCAGACGTGGTTCTATGACGCAGGCGGAGCCGAGATCGCCGGCGCCTACTACGTCTACGTCGAGAAGGACCCCACCGCCGTCATATTCGACACCGACATCATGGGAGATGTCGATGACGTCGGGGCCGTCGCCACCCTCCACGCCCTCGCCAGCCGCGGCGAGCTCCGCATCCTCGCCATGGCCGTCTGCGCGAAACATCCCGCCTGCGCCCCGTGCCTCGATGCCCTCAACACGCATTTCGGGAGACCCGATATCCCCATCGGGGTGAACAAGGGCCCGGGACGCCTCCGCGACACGCGTTACGCCGACAAGATCGCCGCGGAATTCCCCCACGACCTCGCCTCCGCCGACGCCGCCCCGGACGCCACGGCGCTGTATCGGAAAACCCTCGCCTCCCAGCCCGATGGCTCCGTCGTGCTCGTCACCATCGGGCAACTGAGCAACGTCAGCGCTCTGCTCCGATCCCAACCCGACGCCCACTCGCCCCTCCCGGGCCCGGAACTCGCAAAAATGAAGATCCGCCTCTGGGTCTGCATGGGCGGCCAATTCCCCGGGGGACGCGAGGCCAACTTCTACAATCACCCCGATGCCGCCCAGCACGCCATCGCCGCATGGCCCGGGCCCATCGTCCTCAGCGGTTTTGAGATCGGCGTGGATATCCTGACGGGCGGCAAGCTCACCGCGCTGCCCGCCACCGACCCCGTGCGCCGGGCCTACGATCTCTACAACGGCCTCAAACCCCACAAGAGCTGGGACCAGACCGCCGTGCTCTTCGCCGCCCGCGGCCCCGGTGACCTGTGGTCGCTCGAGCGCGGCCTCTGCACCGTCCTCCCCGATGGATCCAATCAATGGGTCCCTTCACCCGACGGGCCGCACGCCCGCCTCATCCCCAAAGCCCCTCCCCAAGAGGCCGCCGCCGCCATCGAGGCCCTCATGCTGCACAAACAACCGGTCGCCCCCTGACCCGCGCATATTTCACGCGCATGCGCGAAATATGCAGGCTCAAAGGAAAACCGCGCTCTGAGACACGGGCCCCCGATCGGTTTTCGGCACTGGAACCGCGGCCGACACTTTGTGATTTCGAAGAGCGGTCTTTGGAGGCGCGCGCCTGCATCGCAGCCTGTTGCTATCGCGCCGCTTTCCCAGAGCCCGGACATTTCACAGCCCGCAAGTCTGTGAAATGTCCGGGCTGGACCCTGCCGCCGATCCGGCGGCAAACGTCTCACGCCCCTGCCCGACCTTCTGCACCCGATCTATCCGCAGTAGCACGCGCCCGTCCACCAGCGCGCTCGAAAACCAAAATCGCATCTCGCGCGGCCCCTGCCCGGTCCAGATTTCCTGCCGCGCCTCGACCATGTCCATCGGCCTCCCGGTCGCAAAGGTCTGCATGACGATCTGCCGCAGGGCACAGGCGACCACGCAGACCCCGGCCTTGCCACAACCCTCGGGCAACCGCGCGTGCGCGCACTCCAGCACGTCGCCCACCAGCAACCCCTCGATCTCCGGAAGTTTCAGATCCACGCACGCCTCGGCCGCGGCATTCGCGGATTCCACCCGGATGTCGTCCCCCACGATGAGCACCGGAGCCCCCAGCTTCGCCACGAACTCCCGCAGCCCAACCCCGCGATTGTTCTCAAAAAAATCCGCGCACTCGGGACAGATGCCATGGCTCACCTCATCGGCACCATCCCCCGTTCCTCCCATCTCCCGCCGGCACCAGCCACACACCATCTTCATGGGACACCCCCCGCGACCACCCGCCCGCCCGCAGATGCCGCCCGGCCCATGCCGCGCGGGGATCGACCGAACATCGCGTCCATACCTTTATACATACAATCATTTCGCCTTATGACCAATGAAAGATTTTCTGTTCCGATGGCCGCCTTGATCGCCCTCCCCACCCGGCGCAATGTGCCGAGATGAAGCCCCGAATCGCGGCATTCCTCCCCTTGGTCCCAGCCCTCGCCCTCCTCCCCGTCACCGGCTGCTCTCGGCCCCAGGCCCCCGCGCCGGGCAACCCCCTCGCCGGGATCGAGCGCCTCAAGGCCTTCGAGGCTCGCCGCGAGTCCTCGTGCGATCCCGACTGGCGCTCCGGCAACAGCGACCGCAAACCCATCGACCCGGGGCAGACGCTCACCCTCTGCGACCTCGAGGGTCCCGGCATCATAGCGCACATCTGGTTCACGATCTCGCACCCGTCTCCCTTCTACTCCCGGCTGATGACGCTTCGGGTCTATTGGGATGGCGAGGAACACCCCAGCGTCGAATGCCCCATCGGCGACTTCTTCGGCATCGGCCACGGGGTCGATCAGGCTTTCAACTCCCTGCCGATCCGCGTGACCTCCGAAGGCCGCGCCCGCAACTGCTATTGGCCCATGCCGTTCCGGAAACGCGCGCGCATCACGGTCACCAACGATGCCGACAAGCCATGCCGGTCCCTCTACTATTACATCGACTGGCAGAAACACGGAAGCCTGCCCCCCGACACCGCCTATTTCCACGCGATGTACCGCCAGGAACACCCCGCCGTCATGGGACAGAACTACCTCCTCGCCGACATCGTCGGCCGCGGCCACTACGTCGGGACGATCCAGAGCGTCTACCACAGCTCGGGCGGATGGTACGGGGAGGGCGACGACTTCTTCTTCATTGATGGCGAGAAGGAGCCGAGCTTGCGCGGCACCGGCACCGAGGACTACTTCTGCGACGCGTGGGGATTCCGGCAGCAGGACGGGCCGTTCTACGGGACGCCCCTGTGGGAGGGCGGCAAGCCCGGCGGGCGCGGCACCGCCTACCGCTTCCACATCCCCGACCCCGTCGTGTTCCGGCGCTCCCTGCGGGCCGAGATCGAGCACAAGGGCAGCCAGGAGTTTCCCGACGGAACGCGCTCCGGCTTCATCGAGCGCGACGACCTGATGTCCTCTGTCGCGATCTGGTACCAGACCGAACCCCACAAGCCATGGCCGATGCTCCCCCCCGGCCCAGAGCGTCTCCCCTTCACCGAACAAACGGTCCTCGTGGGTCACAGCGCCCGGACCGTCGCCCGGCATTCCGAGCACCCGCTCAACGAGCAGCCCATCAGGGCCGCCACCGATGGCAAGCAGCTGTGGTTCAAACCCACCGACGGCAAAGGCTGGCTGGAGATCCCCTTCCGCCTCGGCGCGGAGACCACCGCCGACTTCGCGCTGCGGATGGTCCACTCAAGGGACTACGGCACATACCGCATACTGATCGATGGCAAAGCGGTCGGCGTCCTTGACCTCTTCAACCCGCTTTCCCCAAAGCACGGCGAGGACCCCATCGGTCGGCACACCCTCGCCGCCGGCGATCATGTCCTCCGCTTCGAATGCGTCGGCAAGAATGCCGCCTCGCAAGGCTACTTTCTCGGGTTCGACGCCCTGATGTCTCGCGTCCCGACGTACGCCCGTCCCGCGGGCAAGGACCTGCGGCAGCTCCAGGCAGGCCCGAAGGTGGACTGACCCGGCCTATTTCGCCCAAGCGCTAAAGGCCTCCCGCACCGCAGCCGCCAGCAGCTCCGGCCCCCGCGCCAGCGCCTGATCCAGCGCCATGCCTCTCGGGGTAATCGGCACGAGGCGCAGCCGCGGCATCGCCTCCCGCCGTCGCGCATCCATCAGCTCGGCCGCGACTTGCCCCGCGAAAACCCAGGCCGGCTTGCCCGCCTCCGCCGCCCAGCGGCACAGGGAGCCCGGCCCCTTGCCCCGCAGCGAACTGAGGTCAAACCGCCCCTCACCGGTGATCACCACATCCGCCGCCCGCACGCGGGGCTCGAGCCGCAACCATCGCGACACCAGCTCGAAACCCGGCACATACCGCGCGTCGGTTGCCACCCGCAACCCAAAACCAATGCCCCCCGCCGCCCCGCTGGAGGGCTCCTCCACCAGATCGAATCGTCTCCCCGCAAACCCGCACATCAGTCGCGCGACCCGCGCCATCTCGGACTGCATGCGCGGGATGTCCTCCGCGCGAAGGCCCTTCTGTGGCCCGTAGACCGCGGCCGCACCGTCGGGCCCAAGCAGGGAATTGCTCACATCGCAGGCGATCCGGATCGGCGGAAGCGCCACGACCTTTCCCGCCAGCCGATCGATGCGCCCCCAGTCCGCCGGAACCACATCGCGGGCGTCGCCCCCGGGCCCCGAGAATTCCAGCCCCAGCGCCTCGAGCGCGCCCAGTCCCATGTCATTGGTCGCGCTTCCGCCGATCCCCAGCAAGATCGCAGAGGCGCCCGCCGCCGCGGCTTCCCGGATGATCTCGCCCGTGCCGCGCGTGGTCGTGCGCCACGGATCCCGCAGATCTGACGCGAGCCCCTGGAGCCCGCTGGCCTGCGCCATCTCCACCACGGCCAGCAAACCCTCACCCGCGACACCAAGCCAATCCCGCAGTTCATTCTCCAATGTGCCCAGGGCCACCATCCCCCACTCCGCACTCACCCGGCCAAAGCGCGGCCCCGTCACCTCGCTGACTCGGATCTGGCCACCGCGCGCCTCGGTCAGTATCCGCGCAAAACCCTCCCCCCCATCCGTCAGCGGGGCTGCGTCCACCTCACATCCCTCGCACGATCCGCGGATCGCATCCGCCGCCGTCCGGCACGCATCGGCCGCCCCCATCGAGTCTTTGAACTTGTCGAACGCGACCAGCGCTCTCATGAGCCTCAATGGCCCGACGCCACCGGCCTGACCGCGACCTTCTCCTCCGACAGTGCCCCGGGGCTCGGCGGTGGAAGCGTCACCTTGCCGGTCGCGGCCCATTCGGTGCCTCGCGCGAGCGTCACCTGGAACCCGAGCCCCGACATCGCCTCGGGCCCGTGACCCAGCGCGGTGTGGAACACGCGCCCCTTGCCGAAGCCGATCGTCATGAGCATCGGTTCGTGCTCGCCCGTGCCGCGCGTGTCGGGCGCCGAATACGCCGTCGCCAGCACCGTCATGTCTTTCGCCGGCCCGCGCAGCTTCGCGTACAGCTCGTCCTTCGCGTGCCGCCATCGCGGCGGGAGGCCCCTCATGATCGGATGGTCGGGCTCCCGCGCCTCGACCACGAACTCGTGCTGGGCCCCGTGCGTGCCCCCGGGTCCCGGGCTCGTGTCCATCACGATCTTACCGTCGCGCCACCGGACCATCGGCCCCGATTTCTCGTTGCGCCCGCCCCACCCACCCACCCCGATCATCTCGTTGTACTCGGGCCAATCCGGGAAGGCATTGTCCGCGGCGTGGAAGATCACCACCCCGCCGCCGCCTCGCACATAACCGACAAAATCGGACTTGACCGCCTCGGGCCAGCCATCGCCCGTGTAGTTGCACACGACCACCGCAAAGTCCTTGAATCGCGGCCGCCACGCCTCCCACTGTTTGGCGACCGCGGCCGCGTGCGCCGCTTTTTCACCCTCCCACTTCGCCAGCGCCGCCTCGTGCGCCGCCTTCTGCTCGGGACTCAGCTCTCCCTTGGGGGCCTGCGGTCTCTTGGGGGCGGCCGGCGGCGACGTGGACACCTCCACCACAAACCGCCCGCTATCTTCCAGCACCCACTTCAGTATTGGCGTGCACGCCTTCCAATCGTGATTGTTCTGCCCGTCCACGATCAGCGCGGCCAAGCGTTCCGCCGCGTCGGCCCGGCCTCCGCACCCCAGCCCCATGGTCACAGCAACGAAACAGATGACAGCCCATCGGATCATGTCGCACCTCCAATTCCGAATTCTGCGCCGTCGCTCCCCCGGATGCAATCCGCATCCCCGTCATCCTCCCCCCCATTTTCCAACCCACTTCCCATTCCAGTTGTCACGGGGCCACCCCCATGCCAATGTGAACGAAAGGAGTACTCTTCATGCGCCACGTCATCGCCATCGCCCTGCTCGCCAAACTGATCGCACCCCTCGCCGCGGAACAGCCCGCCAGCCAGCTTTTCAACGGCAAAGACCTCTCCGGCTGGGAGCACTTTTTGGTCGAGCCCGGCAAGAGGCTCGAGGATGTCTGGAGCGTCAACGGCGGCATCCTGGTCTGCAAGGGCGAGCCCCACGGCTACCTGTGCACCAAGGGATCCTTCACCAACTTCCGCGCCGTCGTCGAATGGCGCTGGGCCCCGGGCACCAAACCTGGCAACAGCGGCGTCCTGCTCCGCCTGCCCAAGGAGGACCGCATGCTCCCGAAATGCTACGAGGCGCAGCTCATGAGCGGCAACGCGGGCGACATCGTCGCATTCCACGGCCTCACATTCTCCGGGCCTCCCGCCGATCGCATCAAGACCGTGGCCGGCCACAAGCTCGGTGGCGACCTCGTCATGGCCAAGAAAATCAAGGCCGCCGAAAAGGAGCCCGGCGAGTGGAACCGGTACGACATTCAGCTCAAGGGCGGCGAATTGACGCTCTCCGTCAACGGCGAAGTCGTCAACGAGGCGAAGGACCTGGCGGTCATGGCCGGTCGCATCGCCCTCCAGTCCGAGGGCGGCGAAATCCATTTCCGCAAGGTCGAGATCACCCCGCTGGACTAGCAGCCTGGCGGACTTTGCCGAGTCCGATCAGGCTGCTAGAAAGCAAAACCGCCTTATTCCAAGGCAGTTATGATGGGCGAGACCCAGATGCGGCACCGCGCCTGAGGGAGTTTAACGAATCGTGCCCTCGTTGCATAACTCCTTTGCTCGCAAATAGAAGGCGGTTTTGCCAGAGCCCGGGCACTTCACAGCCCGCAAGGCTGTGAAATGTCCGGGCTAGCCTCGTCAACCGGACGCGGCGGCCCCCGCCCGCGTCATGGTCCGACCTGCCATGTGGCCGCGAACTCGTACCATCGCCCCTCGTCCATCGAGTCACCACCGCCCTCCACGAGGGAGGTGAAGAGACGGCGCCCCTGCATGAACACGTTGCAGGGGGCATCGGGGGTCGCAAAGTCGCGCGATCGGAGGACCGCGGTGCCCGGACCCGCGAATTCAATCACGTCGGGCGCCGGGCCGCCACGCGTCTGCCCGCTGCGCTCGCGGGAAGGGGCGATCACACCTTCAAACATGGCCGTGCCATCGCGCACGAAACGCACGCGCGCCGCATCGGGCATCTCCACCCACATGGCGAGGAACGCTCTCTTGTCCTTGAAAGACCTGTCGGTGCGAAAGGCCCACCCCTGATGGAATCCAGGCGTGCCGTCAAAACGGTACTCGGTCCGAAACCAGAGCCCCGGCCGCTTCCGGGCGAAACGGTTCGCGCCGCGGATCTGCCCCTCAAAGGCTAGGCGCAGGCCGGCTTTCTCGGGCGCGAGCCGGATCGATCCCTCGACCTCGCAGGATGCCGACATGCGACTGGTGTGCTCGTGGCGGAAATACTCCTGGTCGCCGTAGAGGTCCCAGTCGCGCGCGAGGACCTTGCCACCGGCGCGAAGCCATCGCACGACGCCCCCCTGACGCCCGAGGACAACCTCGTAGTGCCCGTTCGCGACAATATAGTCGGGCCCCACGACGCGGAGCGTCACGCCGCCAAAGTCCGTCGCCTCCGTCGGATCGGGTGCCGCCGGCGGCCGGGAGACCGCCGAGATCTCCCAATCGCCGTCGCCCAACCCAACGAGGGCGAGACGCGCAACACCGCCCTCTCGCTCCACGAGCCGGAGTTCCGGGGCAACCGCACCACGAGGCCCCAGCATCGTCCAGCCCCTGCCATGGCGGAGCACTCCGATGCGACCGCGGGTCGGGTGCAGAGGCTGCATGTCCTGCCTCCACACGTCACCCGTGCCCTGCGGCCGCCGATAGATACTGCTGGACTCGGAGAGATCCCCGGGGCGCAGCGCGACGAAGGTGTCTCGGAGGCGGCCCTCGACAGTGTCCACGAACCACTCGTCGGCGTCATCGAATACCACGCCATCGCCCCGCCGTGACGCGGCCTCGGGCGCGCCGACCGCGGAGATATCCGGTGCGGGCTCGGGTGGAGGGGGCAGCACGGTGTAGCCCAGGGGCCTCAGCCTCGCCTCCCCGGATCCGCCCGGCCATTCCAGCCTCGCCCGCACCGGTTCGCGATTGAAATTGATGGCCACGACGGAACGCCGATCACCCAGTTCCCGGAGGCACCCGAATACCCCCGGCGCATCGCACCGCACGTCGCGGAAATTTGAGGTGCCGCGGGCCAACTCGGGCCGGTCGCGCCGGATGTCATTGATCCATCGAAGGGCGGGGGCGTGACCCCTCTCCATCTCCTGGTAGATCATCGGGACGCCATCGATCCATGCCGAGAGGGCGTAGAACGCGTGCATCCCATCGACCCCATACCACAGCTGCGACCGGAGGGAATCGTGGCTCTCGATGTGCCGCAGCCAGATCATGCCCGGCGGCGCCACCTGCCGCTGATCCTCGAGGTTCTCGGCGAGCGCCGAGGCGAACTGGTCCGGAGGCATGCCGCGCCACCCATGCAGGGTCTCGTAGCAGAGCCGGAAATCATACATGAGGTCACAGAAGGGCGCGTGCCGCGCGCTCTGCGTCTCGGCCAGGAGGGCGCCATCCGACGGCCGGATGCCCTTCACCGTGGCGCGTATGCGCTCCAGCATCCTCAGTCCGCCCCACAGCCCGGCGAGGCTCGCTCGCGAATAGGCAATGGCCGGATCCCAATTTGGCTCCTTGCTGCCCATGCACGCGTCCACGCGGTAGCCCTCGATACCGTACTCGCGCACATAGTGTGCCGCGACGCCCGCCACGTAGTCCCGCCAGTCCTCTCGCGCGAAGTCGTTGAGCCAATACCCGAGCGTCGAACCGTCCTCGCGTCGCAGCATGAACTCCGGGTGCGCCCTATTGTGCGCGGCCTCCGGCGAACCGCCGTGGGGCACGATATCCTGGATGACCTTGAGGCCCGCGCCATGCAGCGCCTCGACCAGCGCCCGATACTCCGCGCCATCGCCCAGCCCATCCATGAACCGATAGTAGTCCAGCGGCCAATACGGACTCCTGTACTCCACCGGCAGGATCCACGCGGCGGATGCCCCCAGCCTGCCGAGCGACGGCACCAGCCGTTCCCTCGCCGCCCGGAACCCCCCCAGATCCTTCCACTGGCTACCTATCGTGCCGCCGGGATGAAACGAGTACAGGGTGGCACCACGCACCCAATCGGCCCGATCCTGCGGCACCCCGACGCCATTGTCGGCCAGCCACCGGTGCACCAGCCCCAGCGCCGTGCGGTGATCCCCCTCGGCCACCAGCATCGAAACCACGCCGATCTCCTGCGATCGGCCGGGCAACAGGTGCCCCGCCGCCTGCACGTCCTGGCCCACATCCATCACATCCCCCTCGCGCGCGACGTGGGTCGATGGCATGTCGTCGGTCCGGGAAAGCCACATCAGCGATAGCCCGGGCCGAAGCACCGTCACCAGAGGCGCGGTCGTCCCCACCGTCGATCCCCGCGACCCGCGCTCCATCGACCCGAACTCCTTCCTCGGCTGGGGCCAGCGCTCGGGAAACCACGCGTATCCCATCGCCCCGGCCCTTACCCCATGGCTCTGGAATGTCGCGCCCCTCAGCCTCAGCGGCTCCTTGCCGCGCCAAGTCAGCCGCGCCTCTCGATCCACACGCGGAGGATCCTCGCGCACGCGGTACTTCTCGATGACCTCATAGTCCCCAAACCGCGCCGAGACCTCCGCCACCTCCCCCGCCGCGCGCAGATCGCACAACCGCCGCCCCAAACCCATTTCGTGCAACCAGACCACCCGGTTCGTTGGCCCGACCCCGAACGTGAAAGGCAACGCGCCCCGGGGAGGAACCACGATCGCCTCGCCCGCATAGGTCATCTGGCAGGGCTGGCCCGTCCCAGCGTCGAATGTGACCCGCAGCCGACCGGCCGCGATCTCCGGCGCGGCGGCCACGGAAACCCCGACCGCGGCCCCGGCGCAAATCGCCATCGCGAACCAGGTCCCGAACGCGCCCAATCTCATCGAGCGCCCCTCAGTCCCGCTCCCCATAGAACAGCAACCGCAGGCTATTGAGCACGACCACCACCGTGCTGCCCTCGTGCCCGATCACGCCCAGCGTCAGCGGCAGCCTCCCCGAGAGCGCCCCGACGACCAGCACCGCGATCACCACCAGCGAGATCGCCAGATTCTGCCGGATGATCGCCCTCGCCCGACGGCTCAGGTGATAGGCCATGTTGAAATTCTCCAGGCGATCCTGCATCAGGACGACGTCCGCCTGTTCGAGCACCGCATCCGAGCCGCGCAGCCCCATGCCGATCGCCACGTCGGCCGCCGCAAGGCTCGGGGCATCATTCACCCCATCGCCCACCATCGCCACCTTCGCCCCGGCCTCCTGCCAGCGCCGGATGGCCGCCACTTTGTCCTCTGGCTTCAAACCGGTCTGCACATCGGTCAGTCCCACTTCCTCCGCGACCACGCGCGCCGCCTCCTCACGGTCTCCGGTCAGCATGGTCACCGATAGCCCATCATTCTCCAGCCGGCGCAACAGCGGCGCACTGGCGCGCCTCACCTCATCCCGCAAAAGGACCCTGCCGCGCAAGTCGCCTCGCGACACCACCGCTTCCGTCATCCCGGCCCCCGGAAGCGGGATCCCCTCCAGCCAGCCCTCCGCCGCGAACATCGAGCGCCGCCCCAGACGCGCCGCCTCGCCGCCCACATCGCCCACCACCCCTAGCCCCGGCTGGTCCCGGAACCCGGTCGCCTGCCCCATCGGCGCGCCCGCCTGCGCAAAGTGCCGCACGATCGCCCGCGACACCGGATGCGCCGAGTGATGCGCCAGCGCCGCCCCCGCCCCCAGAATCTCCTCCTCGCGACCGGGCGGGAAAGACTCGACGCGCACCACGTGTAGCTCGCCCGTCGTCAGCGTCCCCGTCTTGTCCAAAGCAACCCGCCTCACCTCGGCCAACCGCTCGATCGCCGCGCCGCCGCGAAACAGTATTCCCCGCCGGGCGCCCGCCGCGATCCCCGCCAAGATCGCCGACGGGATCGACAGCACCAGGGCGCACGGCGAGGCGACCACCAGCAGCGTCATCGCCCGGTAGAACGCCGAGGTCCCGCCCTCCGGCGGCGTGAAGGCGGCCAGCCCCATGCCCAGCCACCACACCAGGAACATCACCAGCGTCGCCCCAAGGATGGCGTGGGTGTAGCCGGTCCCAAACCGATCCGTGAACCGTTGCGATGGCGCCTTGCTCTCCTGCGCCTCCCGTATCAGGCGGATAATCTTCGCGAGCGCACTCTCCGATGCCGCCTTCCTCACCACGCAGTCCACCGAGCCCCATTGGTTCATCGTGCCGCTGAAAACCGCGTCGCCCGCGTGTTTCTCGACGGGCACCGACTCGCCCGTCAGCGTCGATTCGTCCGCCGCAGTCGCGCCCGTGATCACCTCCGCGTCCACGGGAAACTGCTCGCCCGGCCTGACCCGCACCCGCATGCCCGGCTCCAGCCTATCCACCGCAAGGCGCCGCTCCGCCCCACCCCCGTCGACCACGTTCGCCTCCTTCGGCGCCTCCTTGAATAACCCGCGGATCTCCCTCTCGGTCCGCGCCATCGCCAGATCCTCGAGCGCGTCGCTGAACGAGAACAGGAACAGCAGGATCGCGCCCTCCCACCAGTGCCCGATTATCGCCGCGCCGGCGGCCACCGCCAGCATCAGAAAATGGACGTCCAGCACCCTCTTCTTCAGCAGCGCCCAGACGTCCTGTGCCGGAAACCATGCCCCCGCCACATACCCGATGGCGTAGGCCGCCACCGCCCACGGGGCCCAGGCGTCACCCCCCAGCCTCTCTGCCGCAAAACCCGCTCCCGTCGCCGCGCCGCAGATCGCGGCGGCCAGCAGCCCCCACTTCCAACCCTCATCCCCCGCCCGCTCCGCCGGCGCCGGCAGTTGCCACGGGCGGATCTTCACCCACTTCAATTGCTGCCACCGCCAGAACCTCGGCCCCGTGGCGCAGGACTCCTTCTCCAAAAGCACGCCCGCGCCCGGCATGTTCAGCAATCGGATGCCGCGGGGCATCGGCTGCGACACGCCCCGATCACACACCTCGCACACGATCGGCCATCCCCCCTCCGCGCATCCGGGCAAGTGCGCCGGACGATGCCGCGCCAACACCGCCTCCACACGCCCCCTCGACGCCTCCGAATCCGCCCCCGGCCCAAAGGCAAACGACACTTTCTTATGGCGGGCATCCAGCCACACCGCCTTCAGCCCAGGATCCAACGACATCGCCGATGCGAGATCGTGTATGACGCAGTAACCATCGTTCACAAAATTCTCCGAATTCAAACCTAGCAGCGTACCGGCCCCGGAAAAGCCCCGGGGCAACCCCTCACCTCTTCCGGTACGCCACCCTCACCACCGCATCGCCGCAGCCCAGCCCGGGGGTCCGGGCCCGCACGTAATCCCACAGCGCCTCGCCCAGGCCAGGGCTGTTCGCGGCACCGAACGCCACCTCGTTCCGGCCCCCGCCCCCGCGATCCCGCAGGCTCCCCCGCGCATCGATCCGCAGCACCCCATCGACGTACACACGGATATCCCTCCCGCCGACCTCGGCGCGATACACGTGGAAGTCTCCCGCCGTGTCCATCGGCACACTCTTCGCCCTGTCGTGGTACAGCTCGACCCGGTCCGGCCACAGGCCTATGCGCTCTTCCCCGACGCCGTTGGAAATCAGGAGAAAACTCGATCCGGAAATCACCCTCGCCCGCGCCTCGACGACCGCCTTGCGCTCCGGCTCCGCGCCCCACGCGCACCGCCAGTAGTGATAATCCCCGCCCTGGGTCCCACGGTCCGCCACGCGCAACGCCCCATCCACCAGCTCCTCCGCCGTCCTCTCCGAGCCCGTGTCCCGCCGCCACGGCCTCACCGGCAGCCGATCGCCCTCGAAACGGATCGGCCAATCGCCCTCGCCGGGGCCATGACCGACATCCAGGGCCACCTCGATCTCGTTGGCGCCACGCCGCAGGTGGCCCGCGGGCACCGGCACATCCAGCCACCCGCCCCGGAACAGTTTTCCCTCACCAAGTGCGCTCCCGTTGAGCGAGACCTTCACCTGGCTCGGACGACAGAGCAGCGGCAACTCGAGATGGCAGGTCACCTCGGGTTCGAGGCCCGCACCCGCCGCCCACTCAAAGTCCTCGCCCACGAAAACGCGCGTCCGCAGGGGCGCGCGCGACGTGATCGTCACCGGCCGCGCCGGCACCAGGTTCGGCAGCGCCTGGTGTGCCGCGCCCCCCTTCAAGAACCGATCGGGCGCGCCATCCCGCACAGTGACAAAGTAGAGCTTCTCCAGGGGCCTCAGCGTCGCCACGTCCCCCACCTCGCGGAACACGGGCGACTCCGGCCTGAAGAGGTTAAACAGGTGTATGCCATCCACCCCGGCCGCCCACGCGTTCATCGCCTCGCCCCGGTACGCCTCCGGCGCCGACCTGCGAAACCGCGTCTCCCCCACAACCCGCGAATCGCTCAGGCACGCGTACACCGGCACGCCATGACGATGCCCCCATGCCACGCTGTATTCCCAGGGGTTCAACCGGAAATAGCAGCTCGTGATCAGCACGTCCACCAGCCCTTCCGCCAGCCACCGCCCCACGTCCAATCCGAGGCCCAGGTCGTATTCCTCCGAATCCGGAACCCGGATCGTCACGAGGATCGGCTTGCCTCGCGCCAGCCCCACCTCCTCGGTCATCGCGCGCACCCGCCTCACGAGGTCCGTCACCATCCCGCACTCCTCCACGCTCGCCCTGCCCCCCATCGCCACCGACCTGAAGAAACAAGGGTGCCGAAAGAAATCCAGTTCGATGCCATCGATGCCGTAGCCGCGGCACACCTCCTCGATGAAACGGAAGGCCAAATCTCGGATCTCCGGCCGGGCGTAATCCACGCTGCTCCACCGCCCCACCGGCGTCCCCTTCACCGGCTCGCCCACCAGCCAGTCCGGGTGCTCGACCTTCAGCGGCGGATACAGCAGATACGGCTTGTCGGGGCGATGGGCCACATCATGCGTGTCGTTCATCCTCATCGACCAGAACGCCTCCATCCCGTGCGCCCGCGCGAAATCGACGTTGGCCTTCAGGCAGTCCGATCCGGCGCCGATCATCTCGCGCGCCACGTTGCGATGCCCTGGCTGCAACCCGTAATCCGCGCCCTGCCGCTCCAGCACGACCCCGGCGCGCGTTGCGTGCGTGAAGAAACTGAATCCCGAACTGATCGTGCAATACGCGATCGCCCCCACCTGGCTGCCCGCCAGGGCCGTCGTGCGCAGCGCCAGAAAGTTCTCCGCCGTCACCGGCAGATTCGTCGGAAAATACAGGCAGTCGCACCCGTCGTTGTTGAAGATGATCCGCCGACCCCGGTGCGCCATCTCCTTCCTCGCCGCGCGCAGCCCCGCGAGCGCATCGCCGCCAGCCCCGCGCGACGCCGCCGGCCCTCCCGCGGCGAGCAGGAGGCCCGCCACCAGCAGCGTCGTCGGCCGCAGGCTCCGCCGGCACCCGCCACCCCGACTCATCCTGGCAACCATTTCATGCGGCGAGCCTAGCCCCCCATTCGGCCCTTCGGCAAGAGCCCCGCGATCTTGCAACCCGCCGACCCAATCCTAGGAGGCTGTCGGACTTTGTCCGCCAGCCTCCTCAGGCAAAACCGCCTTCTATTTAGTGGCAAATGAGTTTCGCAATGAGATGGCGATTCGTTCGACTCGCTCAGGCACAGTGCCACATCCGGGCCGTGCCACTCATAACTATTTTGGAATAAGGCGGTTTTGCTTTCTAGCAGCCTTGTCGGACTTGGCTAAGTCCGACAGGCTGCTAGTCTCTAGGGTGGTGAGCGCGCCCAAGCACAACACGGAGTTTCGCGTCATACGCGACACGTTCCTGTGCCTTGCCGAGGAGGCCCTCGGGGCCGTCTACGAGGACCAGTTCTTCCCCGAACTGGCCAAGCGCCTCGGCTCGGTCCTCGGCGCCCGCGCCGTCATCATCGGAAAACTGCCAAACCCGGACGCGGACCACTACGAGTTCCTGGCGCGCTGGACAGACGCCGCAAGCCTCCCTCCCCTCCCGCCTCGCCTCGACCATTGCGCCGCGGGCGATGTCTACCGCGAGGGGCGCAAGTGCGTCGAGCGCGATGCCCTCGCCCTCTATCCCGAAGACGCCCATCTCCGCGCGCTCAGGGCCGAGAGTTTCTTCGGAGAAACCCTTTACGACTCCGCGGGCATCCCCATCGGCCACATCTGTGTGATCGACGACCGGCCGATGCTCCATCCGGCTCAGATCGGCGCAAGCACCCACATCTTCGCGACCCGCGCGGCCGCCCAGATCGAGCACCGCCACGTGGACGCCCGCCTCAGGGCCACCACCACCCGCCTCGCCCACCTCATCCGCAGCATCGACACCGCGATCCTCATGGAGGACGAAAACGGCAGGATCATCCTCACCAACCCGAGGTTCTGCACCCTGTTCGCGCCCCATGCCTCGCCCGGGCAACTCGAGGGCATCGATGGCTCCGCCTTCATCGAGTTCATGAAGTCCGCCGCCGCTTCCCCGGACACATTCGTCGCGCGCGTGCTCGAGATCCTGCGCCTCCGGCAACCCATCGGCGGCGAGGAGATCCACCTCGCGGACGGGCGGATCTTCGAGAGGGATTTCATCCCCATCACCATCGACGACGTCTACCTCGGGCACGTCTGGCAGTTCCGCGATATCACCGAGCGCGCCCACTTCGAGCGTCAGCTGGCCCGCGCCCGCGATCTCGCCATCGAGGGCTCCCAGGCCAAATCGGCCTTCCTGGCCACGATGAGCCACGAGATCCGCACTCCGATGCATGGGGTGATCGGCATGTCCAACCTGCTGCTCGGCACACCCCTTAGCCCGGAGCAGCGCGAGTACGTCGATACGATCCGGCAGTGCGGCGACGACATGCTCGCCCTCATCGACGACATCCTCGACTTCTCCAAAATCGAGGCCGGCTCGCTGAGCATCGAGCGCATCCCGTTCGACATGGCCGACTGCGTGGAGTCCGCGCTCGATCTCCTGGGCGCCCGCGCGGCCGAAAAAGGCATCGAGATCTGGTGCGACATCGACCCCGCTTGCCCGACGGCCGTTTGCGGCGACCAGGTGCGCGTCCGCCAGATTCTCTTCAACCTTCTCTCCAACGCCGTGAAGTTCACCGAGCGCGGATCGGTCATCGTCCGACTCTGCGCCCGACCCGCCGACCCGGCGCCGGCACCGGGGCCCGGCGTCGACCTGTTCGACTTTCACTTCCAGGTCACCGACACCGGCATCGGCATACCGCCCGACAAACTGGGCCGCCTCTTCAAGCCCTTCAGCCAGGTCGATTCCTCCACGACCCGCCAATACGGCGGCACGGGACTGGGCCTCGCCATCTGCCTGCGCCTCTGCCAGCTCATGGACGGTCGCATATGGGTCGAAAGCCAGCCCGGCAGAGGCTCCAACTTCCAATTCGTCGTCCGTCTCCCGCTGGCCCCCGTGCCCAATGGCGCGATCGGCCCCGAAGACGGCCTCGGAGGAATGCGCGTCCTGGTCGTCGCCCAAAACCCCGAAGTCGCGGCGATCCTCTCAAACCACATGCTGGCCTGGGGCATCGCCCCGATGACGATCGGCGACCCCAGCCCCTCCATGGCCGCCGTCCCGGACGACCCGTTCGACGCCGTGGTCTGTGACGTCGTCGGCAACGAATCCACCGCCCTCGCGGTCGCCGGACAACTCGCCCAGGCTCAGCGCCTGCCACTCATCCTCCTCCGATCACGGCACGGCGCAGCGCCATCCGTTGCCGCGCCCGAGGCGGGAGTCCGTGCGGTCATTCCCAAACCCCTCCACCTGGCCAACCTCCGCCGCGCACTCCAGTCAACCGTCCCGGGCCGCCCGGGCGGAACTCGACCGACCAAGGCCCTCGATCCCATCGATCCCACCCTCGCAGAGCGATTCCCCCTCCGCATCCTCCTGGCCGAGGATAATCGCGTCAACCAGAAGGTCGCCCTCCTCACGCTCGACAAGATGGGCTATGCCGCCGATGTCGTCGAAAACGGCGAGGAGGTCCTCCGGGCACTGGAGCGAAAGACGTACGACCTCATCCTATTGGACATTCAGATGCCCGTCATGGACGGCATCGAGGTCGCCACCAGGCTCCAGGCCCTCTGGCCCAACCCCGGGGATCGCCCCAGGATTGTCGCCATGACCGCCAATGCCACGGCCGAAGACCGCCGTCGCTGCCTCGACGCCGGCATGGACGACTATATGGCAAAACCGCTCCGGATAGAGCGCCTGTGCGAGATCCTCAGGGCCCGACGGCCCACGCCTCACTCCAGCAATCGATACCCCACCCGCGGCTCGGTCTGAAGTCGGCCGCGGTCAAACCCCGCATCGGCAAGCTTTGTCCGCAGATGCGCCATGTGCACCCTCAGGTGATTGGCATACCCATCCCCCTTCGGACCCCAGATCTCCCGCAACAGCTGGCGCTGGGTCACCACCTTGCCCGCGTTGCGCGCCAGCGATTTCAGAACCGTGTACTCGATCGGCGTCAGCGCGATCCGCTGCCCACCCACGCTCACGTCCCGGGCCGCAAAATCAATCCGCAGCGGCCCGCACACGAACTCGGGACCGTCGAGCGCCGGATCGCCCCGCCGCTGGATCGCACGCAGCCGCGCCAAGAGTTCCTCGGTGTTGAACGGCTTCGACACGTAGTCGTCCGCCCCGGCATCGAGGGCCTTCACCTTCTCCTCCGCGCTGTCGCGGACACTCACGACCAAAATCGGAATCCGGCTCCAGTCGCGCAGGCGCCGCACCACGTCGACCCCATCCATGTCCGGAAGACCCAGGTCCAGCACCACGGCATCCGGCCTCCCCAGCGCCACCTCGCTCATGCCCAGATTGCCATTCTCCGCCTCGAGGACTCTCCAGCCCCGCGCCTGCAACGCCGCGCGCAACAATCTGCGGATCGCCACCTCGTCATCAATCACGAGCACTGTCGGCAACGACGACCCCATTGTTTCACCCGTCTCTATACACGCTCACCCAGACCTGTCAGTCGCGGGTACACCGCGCCCGCCTCCGACACTAGCCTCTTCCGCCCAAAGCCAAATAGCGAGTTAACGTAATCGGATGTCGCGCTAATATTCTCTTAAGGCCCCGGTCCGCCATCGTCGGCAGCGCTCTCGCGGTCGTGGCCCGATGACTCCACCGCCATCACGTCACAGGGTATTCTCATCCTAAACACGGCCCCCCCGCCCTCGCGCTCAGAGCAGCTGACCGATCCTCCAAGCAGCCCGGCAAAACCTTGCGCCACGGCCAGGCCGATCCCGGCGCAACCCGATGGCGCGGCAGGGCCCTTGATGAACTTCTCAAAGATCCGGGCGCGCGCCTCGGGGGGTATCCCCGGCCCGCGGTCCATGACTTCGATGCACAACCCCCCGCCATCGATGGCGGAGCGCAACGTCACGGCGGTTCCCGCGGGCGTGTGCACCGCGGCGTTATGCAAGAGGTTCACCAGAGCCTGGCAGACGAGGGCTTCGTCCACCATCACGAGAGGCCCATCGGGCTCATCCGCCCGACTCACCGCACGCCCGGCCAACGCGTCGCCCGCGAACTGCATCGCGACATCGCAGATCTCGGCGGGGCTGCACCACGCCATCCGGGGCCTCACGGCGCCCCCCTCGATGCGCGCCAGATCCAGCAGGTTGTCCACCGTCCTGCAGATGCGCCGCAGGGCCGACAGGGCCTCGGCCAAATAGAACGACGCATCCGCCGGCGCACCGCCCAAGCCCTCCAGCGCAGCCTCGATCACCGAGAGCGGCGACTTCAATTCGTGGGAGACCGAATCGATCACCGCCCTCCTGAAACCCTCGGTCGCCCGCTCGAACTCCGCGGAAAATCCCTGCCGCATCCGGCTCTCCCACCCCAGCAACAGCCCGAGTTGCCCCGCGAACGACTCCAGCCGCGGGATCTCGCCAACGCCCGGCGCGCTCCCATCCCGCCGCCGACAACCCAGCACCCCCAGGACCTCCCCCCCGCTCACCAGCGGCATCCACGCGGCGCAGCCCGCGCCCATCATCCCCGCATCGCCGCCGGAAACC
>JADLBR010000061.1 GCA_020847615.1 Verrucomicrobiia bacterium | reverse complement strand
TGCTCAGTGCGCGGGCGAGGCCATCGTGCGAGTCGGTCGTCGTCTCGACGTCATAGCCATGGGGGCCGAAGATGCGCGCGCAGCTCTGGCACACGATCGGTTCATCATCCACCACGAGGAGGCGGGGCTTGGGCTGGGTCTGCGTTTCAGCGGTCATATCTATGTCTCCTGTTCTGTGCGCCCCACGATGGGTCGCGAGAATGTATGAGCAAGGCGCGTGCCAATCGCACAGAAGGGGGCGCGATGGCCGTTTCTCCTGCGGAATCCGGTCAAAACCCGGCCGGGAGGGGGCGGATCGTGCCGGTGTGGCTGTCGTTTTCGGCGCGACAGTGTATCGGGATTTGTTTCAAGCGCAGGGGGCCGGGGGATCCGTCAGGAGCGGGTGGTGGCATCCTCGCCGCTGCCGCGAAGGGCATGCTTCTGGAGCAGGGCGTGGAGCTGCGTCCGCTGGATGCCCACCATTTCGGCCGCGCGGCTGACGTTTCCGCCCGCGCGATCCAGCGTTTCGACGAGGTAGCGCCGCTCGAGATCATGGATGGCCTCGTCCCGCAGGCGACGCTTGAGGACGCGAAATTCCTGCCAGTCGTGGGGCAGGGCGCCGACGACGGGGGCGATGCGCACGCCAAGGAGCTCCGGGGGCACGTCGCCGGCATCGAGCAATTCGCCGGATCCGAGGACGGCCATGCGCTCGACGATGTTCTTGAGCTCGCGGACGTTGCCGGGCCAGGGATGGCTATCGAGGAGGCGGATGGCCTCTGGGGTGAACCCGTGCGCGCGGATCTCCGTGTGCGACTTCCGGAGGTGCTCCAGGAAGGCGAGGGCGAGAAGGGGCACATCGCCGTGGCGGTCGCGGAGGGGCGGGAGCACGACCGGGAGGACATTGAGGCGATAGAACAGGTCCTCGCGGAATTGCCCTTTCGCGACAAGGTCGGCGAGGTCGCGGTTCGTGGCCGCGACAAGGCGTATATCGATGTCGGCCTCCTCGGTGGCACCGACCCTGCGCACCCGGCGGGTCTCGAGGACGCGAAGCAGTTTTGCCTGCGTGTCGAGAGAGACGTTGGCGATCTCGTCGAGGAAGAGCGTGCCGCCGGAGGCCGCCTCAAGGAGGCCGGTCCGGTTGGCGGAGGCCCCCGTGAAGGCGCCCCGGACATGGCCGAAGAGCTCGCTCTCAAGGAGCGATGGGCTCAGGGTGCCGCAATCGCACGCCAGGAAGGCCTGGTCGCGCCGCGGGCTGAGGCGATGGATGGCCCGCGCGACAAGTTCCTTGCCCGTTCCGCTCTCGCCCGTGATCAGGACTGTCGCCGGCGTCGGGGCGATGCGCCGGAGGACCGTGAACATGCGCTGCATGGCGCGGCTCTCGCCGATGATGCCCTCGAGGCCCCGGTGCGTTTCCAGCTCGCGGCGGAGTGCGTTGTTCTCGCTGATCAGCGCGGAGCGCTCCGCCACCTTGCCGACGACCAGGCGGAGTTCATCGGGCGAGAATGGCTTGCAGAGGTAATCCGTCGCGCCCGATTTCATGGCCTCCACGGCCATCTCTACGGTCGCGTGGCCCGTGATGATGACGACCTCGGAGCGGATGCCCGCGGCGCGGATGCGCCGAAGGATCTCGAGCCCATCGGCCTGTGGCATGACGACGTCCAGCAGGATCAGGTCATAGTCACCCGCGAGCGCGGCCTCGGCCCCGAGGCGGGGGTCCTGGAAGATATCCACCTGGCTGCCGCCGGGCGCGAGGGCCCGGCGGCAGCTCATGCCCACGACCGCCTCGTCATCGATGACGAGCACGCGGGGGACCGCCGGCCTGGGTTGCTCTGATTCTATCTCGCTCATGGCGTGGGGGCGGCGACGGCGTCGGCCCTATCTGGGATTGTGACCACAAAGGTGCTGCCCTTGCCAAGCTCGGAGTCGACCTCGAAGGTGCCCCCGTGCTTCTGGACAATCCCATAGCTTATGCTGAGTCCCAGGCCGGTGCCCTTGCCGACGGCCTTGGTGGTGAAGAAAGGCTCGAAGATGCGCTCGATGTCGGCGCGGGCGATGCCGTGGCCCGTGTCGCGGACCTCGATGCGGACGTTGCCGTTCTGGCGCGCGGTGCGCACGGTGAGGTGGCCGCCGCCCTCCATGGCCTCGCAGGCGTTGAAGCACAGGTTCAGGAGCACCTGCTGAAGCTGCGAGCGATCGCCATTGAGCGAGAGGGGATCCGCGGCGAACTCCTGGCGGACCTCGACCCGCTCGAACTCCCTCTGGCTCCCGACGAGCTTGAGGGTGTGCCGGACCATCTCGTTGACATCGAACTCGGCCTTGTGGGTGGGACGCTGCCGCGCGAAATCCAGGAGCCCGCGGACGATCTCGCGGACGCGCTCGGTCTCGTGGATGATGATATCGAGGTCGTGCCGGTCCTTCTCGGCCAGTTGGCCCTCCTCCCGCAGCAGGTGCGCGAAAGAGAGCACTCCGGTGAGCGGATTGTTGATCTCGTGCGCGACGCCCGCGGCCAGGCGACCGACCGAGGCGAGTTTCTCGCTCTCGGTGATCGTGCGCTGGGCGTACTCCTTCAGGCGGCGCTCGCGATCGGCGACGGCATCGACCATCGCGTCGATCGCCTGGCAGACGAGCCCCATGTCGCCCGGGGGGCGGACGTCGGTGCGGGCGGTGAGGTCTCCGCCGATGATGCGGCGGGACATTCCGATGATCCTGTCCACGGGACCCAGCAGATGCCGCAGCACGAATAGGACCAGGACAAAGCTCGCGGCGGTCGTCAGCCCCATCGTGACGAGGATGACCTGGGTGTTGATGTCCAGCGCCCGCCTGAATGGCCGCTCGAGCAAGCCGACGTAGAGGGCGCCGATGACACGCGCGGAGGGGTCGCGGATCGGCTCATAGGCGGTGATATACCAGTCGTTGACGACAAAGGCGCGGTCCGCCCAAGGCTGACCATTGTCGATGACCCGCCGCCTCACCTCGTCACTGAGACGGGTCCCGACGGCGCGTCGACCATCGCCCGTGCGGACGTTCGTTGCGATGCGGACGTCGCCGAGGAACAGCGTGGTGGTGCCGATCTCCCGGCCCTCGAAGGTATCGCCCTGGAACACGTCGTCCTTGATGAGGTCGACGAGGTCGTTGTGGCCGTTGAGCAGCGTGGCGCCGAGCAGGGCGCCGACCACGTGCTCCTCGAACGAGATCGGGACGGCGGTGGCGATGAGCATCCCATCGGAAACGACGGGGGCGCCCCGGGGCGCGGCATCGGCTTCGGGGGGCGCGACGGTCGCGGCTGCGGCGACGCGAGCGCTCTCGCGGAGCAGGGCGGATGCCGGGAATAAGATCGTGCCGGATGCGGGTCGCCGGGTCGCCAGCGCCCTGCCCACGAGGGGGTCGTCGCGAAGGCTGTCGCCCCGCAAGCCGGGGTTGTGCGCCCTGAAGAGGACGGTTCCCGAGGCATCGAGGAGCAGGAGCAGGTCGAACTCTCCCCCGATGGGAAGCGATCGAAACGTCTCCGCGGCGAACTCGGCCTTTCCTTCGTGGAGGGCCCTGGCCAGGGAGCCATCGATGGCGACGCCCCGCAAGAACTCCTGCCGGTCGCGCATCGTGTCGGTATAGACGCGGCGCGCCGAGTTGAGGTCGAGGCGGACGCGCCTCTGCACCTCCGCCTTGAAGTCCCGCCTGAGGTGGAACACGGTGGCGAGGGCAATGATGGAGTTTGCGGCCAAGAGGAGGCCGATGAGCCAGATCGTGAGTTTGGAGCGCGTTGTCATTCCAGGCATCGAGAGCCTCACGGTGCGCGGACGTCGAAGGCCCGGAGTTGCTGGTTGCAGCGCACGTAGAGGCGCCCGCCGCACACGACGGGGTGGGCCAGGTAGGAATTGGCGGGCTTCTTTCCGAGGTCGAACTGGCTCACGATATCGAAACCAGATGGGCTCATGGCCAAGAGCGACATGGTGCCCTGATGATTCAAGCAGTAGAGCATGCCATCGGCGCACGTGATGCCGACCTTGCCGAGGGTGTCGTCGAGCTGGATGGTGCGCCCCGTGCGAAAATCCACGCAGTAGAATTTCTTGCCGCCCTGCCGGCAGGCGCTGCCATAGAGGCGTCCCTCGATGAGCAGGGCGCCGCCGTGGCAATTATCGAGGTCCTCGCGGTGCCACAGCGGGGTCGCGGTGCGCCGGGCGTCATCGATCTCGAGGAGGCTGCCACCCGATGAATGGCCGCAGGCGACGAACACGCGACCGTCGTGGTAGACTGGGGTGAGCGCATTTTGCGGAGAGCGGGGCACGAAGGGGGCGGACCAGAGCAGCCGCCCGTCGTCCGGCGCGAGGGCCACGACAGATTTCTGGGTCATGCTAACCAATTGCCTCTGGCCCCGATGGGTGATGATCATGGGCGAGCAGTACGCGGCGGTGTCGGGGATCTCGGTATTGGCCCAGAGGGTGGCGCCGGTCCTCTTGTC
>JADLBR010000060.1 GCA_020847615.1 Verrucomicrobiia bacterium | reverse complement strand
GGAAGATGAGAAAGGCGGAGCCGAAGGGATCGAGATGGAGGGGGATCTCCGTTCTCCCGTCGTGGGAGGACCACTGGGGCAAGCCGCGGATGGTGCCGCGGACAGGATCCCAGAGTTCGGGGGCTTTTCCCGAGACGCGGAAGCGGCATCGGGCGGCGACGGGCCTTTCGCTCGGACTCGCGACAAAGTAGATATCAGTGTCGCCATCGCGGCGGTGGATATAGTCGAGGGGCGCGCCCTCCGGGGACTCAAAATCGGGTGGGATGCCGAGTGAGGCGAGAACATCGCGTGCGGATTTTCCGGAGGCTGCGCCACCCCGCGCGCGCCCGGGGGCCGGGGCATCCCAGAGGGCGGCGGCGATGCGGGCTACTGCGGCGTCGGCAACGGGATGATCGGAGAGGCTGTTCGAGCGCTCTGGCCGTGGTCCGATGATGGTGACGCCGGCGTTGACGAATCCCTCGAGTTTTCTGAGGACCGGCAGGGAGATGGCGGGGAGGTCCGGCAGGACCAGCAAGCGGTAAGACATGCCATCCGGAAGGAGCAGGCGACCGTCGCGGGCGGTCATGCGGGTTAGGATGACCTCCTCGGTGACGACATCGAAGTCATAGCCGGGGAGGACGCGGGCGGGGTCGGATGCCTTAAGCTGTGTGAAATTGGGGACGTGGTCGCCGTAGTAGTAGCAGGCGTCGGCGACGAACAGGCCGCGCTGGGCCATGGCGTGGCAGCGGTTCAGGTAAGCGATGAAGGGGGCGCTCTTGGGCCACCACGTGGCATTTGGGTTGAAGTGGGTGCCCGCGAAGTACTCTTGGCCGGGCAGGCCCATCTCGGCGGGGGAGCACGTGAAAGCGTGCCAGACGAGGAGACCCAGCCCCTCGCAGATCGCGCGATCGAACGAGGGCTTGAGGTTGCTGGATGGCACTTCCTGCCAGTGGGGGCCGATGGTCGTGAACCCCTCTGCGGCGACGATCCGGTGGCCATAGGCATGCGCGGCGGAGGCGGGTTGTTTCACGAAAAAGCGATCCTGATCGGCGGTGCGGTGGCGCCACGACCTGGCCCAAAACTCGGACATGGGCACGTCGTTGACCCCGAGGCAGCGGAGCGAGTCGATCGGCACACCGTGGGGCCCGCCGGACTCGGGATGGATCGCGAGGCCGCGGGCCTTCGACCACTCAGAAAAGGGCCGGAAGTGCCGGTCGACCGCAAGGTCGCCGAGCGTCTTTCGGAAGTCGTGGAGAAAGCGGTTGCTGGCATCGCGCGAATCGATGATGCGTCCGGCGAGGATGGGGAAGAAGGGGATGATATCGTACCCGCGGCGATTCTCGAATTCCGCGGGGAGTGATGGCGTCCAGTTGAAGGGTTCGATCTCCCAACTGTCGGTGTGGAGATACCTGAGGGCCTTGCCGGCGAGGGGGCCGGCGTCGTCGATGAGCGGCGTGACGACGGCATCCCAGTAGCCGCGGAATGCGTCCTGGTCGAGGGGATCGATGGCATAGCCCTGCCACGTGTCGCTGGAGGTCGAGACGCGGCAGTGGTCGCCCAGCGTACAGCCGAAGCGGAGTATCTGCCATTCGCCGCCGGGCACGTCCCACACGAGCCTGCCGTCCGGGGAGAGGTTGGCGGTGAGGTCGATGACATCCTTGGAGGAGGCGGCCTCTTCCCCGGGTTCGGCCGGGAGGTCCTGCATCAGGGGCAGGCAGTTGGGCGCGGACCAACCGACGCTCTTGTGCTGGGCCTTCTGAGGGAAGAGTTGCAGCGAGCCCCGGGTCGCGAAGAGGGGTTTGCCCTCCCCGTCGGTCAGTCCGAATTCCGCGATCTGCACGTTGCGGGGCGCGTCCGGGAATCGGGGATCGAAGGCACTGAAAGCGATCAGGCGGAAGTGCGTGGCGGGCGTCCCGTCGAGGGGAATGCGGATCTCGCATCTGTCGTCCTGAGCGTTGAATGGGATGCGGGTGCGCCAGTTCTTTCCATCGTCGGATGCCCGGAGTTCGCCGGCCCGCGGGCCGTATCCCGCGCGGGGGCGAACGAGGGCGGCGGCCGCGGCGACCGGCCGATCAAACTCAAACTGGAGCCATTGGGGCTTCTCGCGCGAGGGGCCTTCTCCCGCCTGCCCGCCGGCGGAAACCCAGAACGTGTCGCCCGCACCATCGATGACGTTCTTCGCGGGATGCGCGGGCTGCTCGGAACTGGGGCGAATGGCCGGGGGAGGGACCGCGTCCTTGTCGCCGCGGAGCGGGAAGGCGACGACGGCGACGTCGCGATAGAACTCGGGGGCGCACTTGGGCGCGGGGATCGTGGCGTCGAACCGGTCAGGGCCCTTCGCCCGCGACTCGGACCAGACCAGTTTCTTGGGTGCCTGGTCGGGGCGAATCATGGGCCCACCCAGATTCCAGCCGGACTGGATATTGAGGGACATCTCCAGGCCCAGCCGATCGGCCTCGCGGAGCGTGTGCTTGTAGAGTTCGCGCCATTCTTGGCTGAAGAAGGCTGGGCCGGGGGGAACCGGGCCGTTGCCGTCCTGCGAGTAACCGCCGGCATCGCAGATCAGGGCGCCGCCGAAACCCTTGGATGCCATCTCCTCGAGATCGCGCGTGATCGCGGCCCTCGTGACATTGCCATTGAGCCACCACCAATACGCCCGCGTGCGGGCGTCTCGGGGCGGGTTGGCGAAGTCTTCCTCCAGGGTGGCCGAGTGGCCCGTGGCCCGCAAGACGAGCAGGGCACCGAGAACCGCGCCGCGGAAGCACCCGGAGACCGGAGAGGTCGATGCGCGCATCGCTCAGCCCCGGAAGTAGAGATAGGCGCCGATGATGAACGCCATGACGACGAGGGAGGCGGCGACATCGCGCCAGTTCCAGCTGGCGCGGGTGCGGGCGCGGTCCTCGTCGGTGGCCGTCCCGTAGGTGAGGCCCTGGATCTTGGCGTAGTCGGGGGCGGGCGTGAGGTGGCTGACGACGACCATGACGGCGGCAGAGACGAGGGTGATCAGGATGCTGAAGTACTGGAAGTTGATGTTGTTCACGATCCAGAGGAACGACCCCTCGGCGTAGCCTTTGGCGGGGCCAAAGAGGCCGAGGGTGACGGGGGTGTCAACGGCCATGCGGAATAGCCCGAGGACGAATCCGACGATCATGGCCCAGAGGCAACCCTGGGCGTTGAGGCGTTTCCAGAAAACGCCGAAGAAGAAGACGACGAAGATGGGCGGGGCCAGATAGCCCTGGACGGCCTGGAGGTAGTCGTAGAGGCCGTGGGCCCCCTTGACGACGGGGATCCACGCCAGTGCGATGAGGACCATGATGGCGGTGGCGATGCGGCCCGTGCGGACGATCTCATGCTGGGAGGCCTTCGGTCGCCACTTCTCGTAGAGGTCTACCGTGAACAACGTGGAGCAGGCGTTGAAGACGCCGGCGAGCGAACCCATGAGCGCGGAGAGCAGGCCAGCGACGACGATGCCGCGCAGGCCGGGTGGCAGGAGGTGTTGCACCATCAGGGGGAACGCCCCCTGTGCTGCGGCGGTTGTCTGGCCGTCGGGCCCGATCATGATCGCCTGGAGCTCGGGCACCTTGCCGCTCTTGGCGAGGGCAAAGCAGATGAGGCCCGGGATGATGAACAGGTAGACGGGGAAGAGTTTCAGGAATGCGGCGAAGATGCTCCCCTGGCGTGCGACCCGCTCGTTGGGGGCGCCGAGGGCGCGCTGGACGATGTACTGGTCGGTGCACCAGTACCAGAGGCCGATGACCGGGGCGCAGATGGCCATGCCGAGCCACGGGAAGTTCGTGTTGAAATACCAGGCGATCCGGGTGGGTTCCTTGACGGGGGCCCAGGTGCCCTCCATGCCGGCTGGGATGAGCGGTTTCCAGAGGTTGAACATCTCGGAGCCGCAAATGGCCCGGAGTTCGCCCCAGCCGCCGAGTTTGATCAGGCCGTAGATCGTCAGGAGGGCGGAACCGGTGATGAGGATGACGACCTGGACCGCGTCATTGTAGGCAACGGCGCGCATGCCGCCGAGCATCGTGTAGAGGCCGGTCAGGACGACGACGAGGACGGAGCCGATCCAGAAGCTGTCGATGGTGGCGCCACCGAGCTCGATCTTGAGTTCGGGCAGGAGTGTCCCGAAGACGACGCCGCCCGCGAATATCCCCACGGCGATCTTGGAGAGTATGAACGTGATCAGGGAAACGACGGAGAGCACGTACCGGGAACTCGTGCAGAAGCGGCGCTCGAGGAACTCGGGCATGGTGAAGACGAGCGAGCGCGCGTAGAAAGGGACGAAGACCCAGGCGAGGACAAGCAGGCACCACGCGTGCAACTCGTAGTGGGCCATGGCGACGCCATCCCTCGCGCCGGAGCCGGCGAGTCCGACGATGTGCTCGGAACCGATGTTCGAGGCAAATATCGAGGCCCCGATGATCCACCAGCTGAGGTTGCGCCCGGCTAGGAAGTAGTCGGCGGCGGTGTCCTTGTTCTTGCGCACGACCCACCAGGCGACGGCCAGCAGGATGCAGAAATAGAGGGCGATCATGACCCAGTCGATGGTGGTCAGGGTGGGGGTGCGTTGCGCTGCGGCGATAAAGGTCATCGGGATCTCCTTGTTTTGGCTGGCGTCCAAACGCTTGCGCGTTCGGCCGCGCGAAGTGATGCGGCAATTACCGAGCTAGGGTTGGCCATAGGATGCGCCGGGGCCGTGTTTTCGGAGGAAGTGCCTGTCCAAGAGAAACTGTGGGATGGTGGAGGCGGGGGGATCGAGTTGCCAGGTGAGCGCGGCGATCTGCGCGCAGAACTCCAGGGCGATGGCGTTCTCGAGGGCGTGTTCCACGGAGTTGCCCCAGGCGAAGGGGCCGTGGCCATGGACGAGGACGGCGGGGACAGACATCGGGTCGATGTGGCGGTGGCGGAAGCACTCTGCGATCACGCGCCCGGTGTTGAGCTCGTATTCCCCGGAGACCTCCGCCTCGGTCAGGGGGCGGGCAACGGGAACGGCCCCGCGGAAGTGATCGGCGTGGGTGGTGCCGAGCGGCGGGATCTCGCGTCCGGCCTGCGCGAAGGCGGTGGCGTGGG
>JADLBR010000059.1 GCA_020847615.1 Verrucomicrobiia bacterium | reverse complement strand
TCCTGGCCCAGCTCAGCCACTCCGACATGTGCTTCCCCATCCAATACGCGGTCACCTACCCCGACAGGCTGCCGAACACGCTGGAGCCCCTCGATTTCGCCAAGCTGGGCGCGCTCAATTTCGAGGCACCCGACGAGGAACGTTTCCCCGCGCTGCGGCTGGCCCGCGAGGCGGGCGCTCGCTGCGGGACGCTCCCCGCCGTGCTAAACGCCGCCAACGAGGTCGCCGTGGACCGTTTCCTCGCGGGGAAGGCCCCTTTCCCCGCAATCTGGGAAACAGTGGAGGCCGTCATGCGCGACCACCGGGTGGTTGAAGGACCGGACCTGCCCGCTATACTGTCGGCGGATCGCGAGGCCCGCCGCCGCGCCACAGAGATTCTGGCGGCGCGGGCCTGAAGCCATTCGAGAAAGCCAAGGCCGATGGAACCCACCGCCACCCTGTTGTCATGGCCCCTCGCCGCCGCGGGCGACATACCCACTTCCCAGTGGCTCCTGTGGGCCGGCACCTGGGTCGCCGCCGTCTTCTTCCTCGCGCTCACCATCTTTGTCCATGAGCTCGGCCACTTCCTCGCGGCGCGCTGGCGCGGGCTCGTCGTGGACCGCTTCTCGATCGGGTTCGGCCCGAGGCTCTGGGCCAAGACGATCGACGGCGTGGACTGGTGCGTGTCGCTGATCCCGCTCGGCGGCTACGTGTCCCTGCCGCAGCTCGCGCCCATGGAGATGATCGAGGGCGCCCCATCCGCCGAGAAGGGCGCGATCCCCGAGGCGCACCCCCTGGACAAGATCATCGTGGCTTTCGCCGGGCCGCTATTCAGCTTCCTGCTGGCCCTGACGACCGCGGGCCTCGTCTGGTTCGTGGGAAGGCCCGCCCAAGAGGCGGAACGATCCACCGTCGTCGGATACGTCCTCAAGGACAGCCCGGCCGCCAAGGCGCCCATCCCCCTGCTGCCCGGCGACAAGATCCTGGCGGTCGACAACAAACCCGTCACCTCGTTCGGGGGCGCGCGCCAGAGCGTCATCGAGGCGGTCGTGTTCAGCCAGGGCGAGAAGATCCAGTTCGACGTCGAGCGCACGAGGGATGACGGAATCACGGAACTGATCACGACCCGCATCCGCCCCCGCAAGGATGAGATCACGGAACTCCGAGAGGTCGGGATAATGGCCGCAGAGCGCCTTCTGGTCGGCAAGGTCATGCCCCACTCGCCCGCCGAGGCGGCGGCCCTCAGGCCCGGCGACGAGCTGCTGCTCCTCGGCGGCAAGCGCATGTTCAGCCGGATGCAGTTCATCGACGCGATCGCCGCGCACGGCAGCCGCCCCATCGAGCTCACCTACCTGCGCGACGGGGCCACGGCCTCCGCCCGGGTCACGCCCGAGGTGCCCTCGGGCACCGACGAGCCCAAGATCGGCATCCAGTTCGATGCGCCCCCCCCGATCATCGTCAGGCCATCCCCCTTCATGCAGATCGCCGAGAGCGCGGCGGCCGTGCTCGAGGTCCTGCGCGCCCTCGTGGACCGCAAGTCCGAGATCGGCCCGCGGCACATGATGAGCCCCGTCGGCATGGTCGACAGCGTCTCGCGGCTGCTGGACATCGACATGCGCCTCGTGCTCTGGTACGCGGTCGTCATCAACGTCAACCTCGCCCTCTTGAACATCCTGCCGATCCCCGTGCTCGACGGTGGCCACATCGTCTTCTCCCTGGTCGAATGGGTGCGCCGCCGACCCCTGCCCGCCCAGCTCATCCATGGCCTCCAGTCCGCCTTCGCGATGCTGCTGATCGCCTTCATGGTCTACGTCATGTTCTACGATACCCGCCGCGTGGTGCGGCAGCGCATGGAGGAGCACGAGCTGCGCGAAAAGGCCCGCACGGCCCCGGAGATCGCCTTCCCGCCCGAACCCTCCCCGGCGACACCCAAACCCTGAGGCACCCGAGCATGAGATACTGCGATAACCCGTTCCATTACAGGCGCCGCGATGCCCGCGCCGTGGACGTGGGCGGCATCCCCGTCGGCGGCCAAAACCCCATCGTGGTCCAGTCGATGCTCACCTCCGACACCATGGACACCGATGCCTGCGTGGCGCAGACGCTCGCCCTCGTCGACGTCGGTTGCCAGATCGTCCGGATCACCGCGCCCACGCGGAACGACGCCGCCAACCTCAAGAACATCCGCGACGCGCTGCGCGCGCGCGGCGTCCGGGTGCCCCTCGCGGCGGATATCCACTTCAAGCCGGACGCGGCCATGGAGGCCGCCAAATGGGTGGACAAGGTGCGCGTCAACCCCGGCAATTTTGCCGACAAGAAGAAATTCCAGATCAAGGAGTACACCCGGGAACAATACGAGGCCGAGGTCCGGCGCACCGAGGAGGCCTTCGCGCCCCTGGTCGTCGCCTGCAAGGAACGCGGGATCGCGATGCGCATCGGCACCAACCACGGATCGCTATCGGACCGGATACTGAACTACTACGGCGACACGCCCCTGGGCATGGTCGAGAGCGCCATGGAGTTTGCCCGCGTCGCGCGGAAGCACGATTACCACGACCTCATCTTCTCGATGAAGGCCTCCAACCCGAAGGTGATGATCGAGGCCTACAGGCTGCTGGTCGCCAAGCTCGCCGAGGAGGGGGCCGACTGGAATTACCCGATCCATCTCGGGGTCACCGAGGCCGGCGAGGGCGAGGACGGGCGCATCAAGAGCGCCATCGGCATCGGCGCCCTGCTCCACGACGGCATCGGGGACACGATCCGCGTCAGTCTCACGGAGGACTCCCCCCACGAGATCCCCGTCTGCAAGATGCTCGTGGATCAGATCGCCGAACTGTCGCGCAACGCCGTGGACCTGTCGGCGCTGGCCATCGATGAGACCCGCGACCCGTTCGCATACGCGAGGCGCGGGACCGACCGCATCGAGTGCGATGGCGTCGGTTTCGGGGGCGAGGAGACGATCCGCGTCGTGGTGTCGCAGGCCGCCTGGGAACAGCTCGCCGGCCGCATCAAGCCCGGCGCCGACGTGCGCCCCGAGGGCATCTACGAGCGCATAGCCCCCGCCGAGATCGACCCGCTGGAGGACTTCCCGGCACCGGAGCCAGGCAGGCTTGTCACCGTCTCCGATGCCTGCGGGGCCAATCCCATCGCCGCCTTCCGCATCCTGGCCGCAAGACTGGACCGCATGGGCGCGCGCAACCCCATCCTGTTGAAAGACTCTTTCCGGGCGGCGCCCTCCGGCGCCGACCCCCAGCGGGCCCTCGTCGCCTCCGCGGCCGTCCTCGGCTCCCTGATCTGCGACGGCATCGGCGACGCCATCTTCATACGCCGCGAGCCGGGCGCCGGCGCCTCGCTCCGCCTCGCGTTTAACATCCTCCAGGCCGCCGGCTCGCGCAGTTTTAAGACCGACTACGTCGCCTGCCCAAGCTGCGGGCGCACGCTCTTCGACCTGCAGATCGTCACCGCGCGCATCAAATCCCGCACCGCCCACCTCAAGGGCGTGAAGATCGCCATCATGGGCTGCATCGTCAACGGCCCAGGCGAGATGGCCGACGCCGATTTCGGCTACGTCGGCGGCGCCCCCGGCAAGATCAACCTCTACGTCGGCAAGACCGCCGTGAAGTTCAACATCCCCGAGACCGAGGCCGTCGATCGCCTCGTGGATCTCATCCGCGAGCACGGCAAGTGGCAGGACCCTCAACCCGCGGAAAATAGCTAGCCCGGACATTTCACAGCCTTGCGGGCTGTGAAGTGTCCGGGCTCTGGGAAAACCGCGCGATAGCAACAGGTTGGGATGGAGACGCGCGCTCCCAAACACCACTTTTCGAAATCACAAACTGTTGGCCGCGTTTCCAGTGCCGAAAACCGATCGGGGACCCATATTTCAGAGCGCGGTTTTCCTTTGAGCCTGCATATTTCGCGCATGCGCGTGAAATATGCAGGCTAGC
>JADLBR010000058.1 GCA_020847615.1 Verrucomicrobiia bacterium | reverse complement strand
TCCGGCAGCCGCCGGACCACCTGTGCCGAAAATGTAGCCGAAGCCGTGAGGCTTTGGCGGCCAAACGCTTACGCGTTCGGCTACGGGAGGCGATGCGGCAATCTTCGAGTCAGGCGGTCTTGCATCCTCGCCCAGCGGAGCTTGGCGGGGGAAGACCGGGGGTTGGCGTGCCGCTCCGCGGGCGTGGGACGGATGACCTCGCGCGCGACCTCGGCGTATTGGCCCGCCGCGAGGCCCGCCTCGAATGCCTTCTTCACGCGCCGGTCCTCCCCAGAATGAAACGTGAGGATGGCCACGCGTCCGCCGGGATTGAGGCAGGAGGGCAGCACGCGCAGGAGCGCGTCCAGCGCGCCAAGCTCGTCGTTCACCGCGATCCGCAGCGCCTGAAAGACGCGACGGACCGCGCCCTCGCGCGCTTCCTCCGCGGCGCGGGGCAGCGCGCGTCGGATCGCGTCGGCCAGCGCCCGCGCGGTCGCGAACTCGCGCCCGGCGATCGCGTCCGCGAGCTCGCCCGCGCACGGCTCGTCCGCGTTCTCCTGCAGCAGGGCCGCGAGGGCGTCGCGGCCCGTCTTGGCGAGGAGCGCCCATGCGGGCTGGCCCCGCCGCGGGTTCATCCTCATGTCCGGCGGCCCCTCCGCCTTTATCGAGAAACCGCGCCCTGGGTCGTCGATCTGCATCGAGGAGACGCCGAGGTCCGCCAGGATCACGTCGGCGCCGGCGACCCCTTCGGCGGCGAGGACCTTCGGCAGCCCGGCGAAATTCGACAGGTGCGCCGAGAGCGCGTCGGGGCCGAACCCCAGCCCGCGCAGTCGCGCCTCCGCCCTCGGAAGCTCGATGGGGTCCGCATCGATTCCGATCAGCCGACCGCCGGGCATCAGCCGCGGCAGGATCTCGCGGGCGTGCCCGCCGTGGCCGAGGGTGCAGTCCACCGCCAGATCGCCCGGCCGCGGGGCCAGCGCGCCGAGGACCTCCGCGACCATGATGGGCCGGTGCGTTCCCGCGGGGGTCTTTCCCGAGGCGAGGACTTTCGCGATGGTGTCGGCATGGCGCGCCGGGTCGCGCTCCTTGTACCGCTGCTCGAACTTGCGCGGGTACTTGCCCGGGTATCTGGGGCGGCGCCGATGGGGTGCGGCGCCTTCGGGAACGGGCGCGGCGGCGCCACTCATAACTCGTCGTATTTCTTGTTCGACCCGCGCGCCTTCTCGACGGGATAGCGGATGTCGTTGGCGGCCAGTTTCGCGCGCATGGCCTCCGCCAGATCGATGCCGAGGTTGTCGGCCAGCTCAAACAGCAGGATCGCCACGTCGGCGACCTCGTGGCCGATCTCCGAGCGCCGCTCCCGCGCCCGGGACTCGGACTGTTCCGGGGTCTGCCAGACGAAGTGCTGCAGCAGTTCCCCGGACTCGGCGGCGATCGCCACGGCCAGTTCCTTCGGGGAATGAAACTGCATCCAGTCGCGCGCATCGCGAAACTCGCGGATCTCCGCCGTCAGGCTCTCGATGGTGTTATTCATGGCTCTGGCAATGTGGGGCCCACATGGATGTTCCGGAAACGCCGTGCCCGATGCCAGCAGTTTTCATCCCGCGGGGCGAGGCCCCGCCGAGCGGCGCCCCCCGATTTGTCGAATGGGCGAACCGTGGTATTATTATATTTAATGCATATTGATTCTTGGCGAATGGCCGCCGCCCTGGCGCTCGCGGTGCTCTCGGCCCCCGCGGTCGCGGAGGACGCGCGCCGGGTGACCCAGATCGGCGGGGTGGAGTACGTTGGTTTCGACGCGGTCTGCCAGCGGCACGCGCTGGGGGGCCTCGAGAAACTCAGCGGGCGGACGACCTCGGGTCATCCGCAGGAGGTCCCCGTGTTCTCGCCCGTGGGCTTCTCTGGCGGCGCCGTGGCGCTCGAGCGGGATGACTATTTTCGGTTGGCGGGTCCGGCCGGGCGCCTGGTGTTTCGGGTCGATAGCCGACAGTTCTTCTTCAACGATGCGCGCCACTGGTTGAGTTTTCCGCTGCGCAAGGCCGAGGAGGGTGGCCTGGTGATTTCCAGGATTGATGCGGAGGCGCTGCTCGACGTGCTGCTCCGGGGGCGGGGCGCGGTCGCGGGGCGGAAGTTCGAGGGGGTGGTGATCGACGCGGGCCACGGGGGCAGCAATCGCGGGGCGGTGGGCCGCAACGGCGTTGCGGAGAAAACGGCAACGCTGGCAACCGCGAGGGAGTTGAAGCGGATGCTCGAGGCCGCCGGCGTAAGCGTGGCCATGACGCGCGCCAGCGACCGCTATGTCGATCTCGATGCCCGCGGCCACTTCGCCAACAGGTACAAGAACCATCTCTTCGTGAGCATCCATTACAACATGGGCCGATCGACCTCCCACGGGGTCGAGACCTACGCCCTCACGCCCCAGGGCGCCGCATCGACCGGCGCGGACGGAAAGCCATCGAGGCGGGACCAGGTCCGCTATCCCGGCAATGAATTTGGCGCGGAGAGCCTCCTGCTGGCCGACATGGTGCAGCGGGAATTGTGCGAGCACCATTCGCCCGAGGGCGACCGCGGTGTCAAATGGGCCCGATTCGAGGTCCTGCGCGACACCAGGATGCCCGCGATACTCGTCGAGGCCGGATTCCTCAGCCACCCCGTCGATGCCGCGCTCATCGCCACGGAGGGATACCGGACCAAAGTCGCGGCCGCGGTGGCGCGCGGCGTGAGTAAGTTTATGGGCATGATGGGTGCCGAGCCCGGCGCCCCGGCCGGCGCGCAACTGGCGGCGACGCCGCCGGTCCCGGGCGGGACCATGATCCCCAATCCTCAGCCCCACGAGATCCCTTCGGCCGAATCCATGACCCGCACCCCCACCCACGCCACCGGGAAGACCCTGAACAGATAGCCCGCGGTTGCGGGATGGCACGAGGCTCCAAAAGTCCGGTAGCCGAACGCGTGAGCGTTTGGGCGCCCATCGCCCGGGGCGAAGGGCTGCGTTTTCGGCGCCGTCCGGCGGGCGTCCGGGGCACGGGATCGAGCGGTTTGTGCGGATGCCGCCTGGCGGCACCACGAGCCCGGAACTGCGGGAACGTTCGTAGCGCTGCCTTCAGGCAGCCCCGTCCCATCAGGCGTGCTGCTGGCAGGGCTGACTTGAAAATAGCCGCAGCGTTTCCCGTAGCCGAACGCGTAAGCGTTTGGCCGCCAAAGCCTCACGGCTTCGGCTACATTTTCTACCCCGGCGGTCCGGCGGCTGCCGGATGGGATCTGACTCGAAAATACCGTCAGCTCGCAAGTGGCTGACCGTCCTCGCACCGCCTTGCGCCGAAGGGGGTCGGGATTTTGGTCCCCCGGCACTCGCCCGCCGTGGCCGTGCGCATCACTCCCGGACGATCGCGTTGTAGGTGTTTTCCGTCTGCCCCTGGAAGATCAGGTCGCCGCGCTTGGGCAGGGCGTCGGCCGGCGGACGCGACATCGCGATCGGACGCGCATTCGGCGGCGTGCGGCGGGGCGACTCGTGGCAGCCGACGCAGCCCTTGGTCTCGCCCGGGCGCACGTAGTGGAACTCGGTCTCGTGGACAAGGACGTCCCCGTTCGCATTGAGCAATTCAAAGCGGAAGGGCGTGTCGGCCGGCACCCGGAAGTAGAACGAGCCATCGGCCTCGAGCGGCGCGGCGCCCAGCAGCCGGCTGCGGAAGGAGGCGTTGGCGTTGATGGAGGCGGGCTGGAACTCGGCCCCGAGCACGCGCACGAACCGCGCGGCGCCGCGATCGTAGGGCAAGTCAGAATTAAAAACAGAGTTGCAATATACGAGACCCGCCGTTGAGGCCGACGGCTCGCGCGCGGGTTGCCGTGGCGCGGGCGAGGGCCGCGGGACGAGGGGCACGGGCTCGATGTCGCTGGCCGCGGGGTCGTCGTAGACCGGGCGCGCCTCGCGCGTCCGCAGGTTGAACAGGAACAGGCCGTAGGCGTCGTTGCCGGGCCTGTGCCACGGGGCGTGCGAAACGAAGATCCAGTCGCCGCCGGCCGGGTGGGGCGTTGTGTAGCGGCCGACGGGATTCATGTCGTCGTGGTTGTGGATGTAGACCTCCTCGCCGCCCGCGAGGTTCAGGACCTCGGGGAAGACGGGCCGCTCGCAATCGGCGGGGGCGAGCGCGCGGTCGATGACGGTGAGCCCGGCGGGCGTGATGCAGACGACGTCGCCGTCCGGCAATTCGCGCGGCTGGCTGACGGAGACCCCGATGTGCAGGCCGCGCCTGTGCCAGCCCTGGTATTGGAGCGCGATGGGCGATGGGCGCATGGGCGAATAGTAGGAGCCGCGCGCGGCGCCATAGAATGGGGCGTCCTCGGAGCCGTCCGGCAGCGCGGATCGCAGGACGGTCTCGATGCGCTGCATGAAGCCATCGCCGGGGAGCGGGCCCGGGCTCCCGTCCTGCGCGTAGAAGCGGTAGCTGCCGTACAGCAGGCGTCCGTCGGCCAGCGCGAGGGGCTCATAATCCTGGTTGGGATTGAAGGTGATCTGTTGGATGCCCGAGCCATCGGCGCCCATCACGTAGATCGCGCGCGAGCGCTCCTGGTGGTAGTATTCCTGATAGCCGGCGCGGTCGGAGGAGAACGCGATCCGCCCATCGGCGAGGTACTGGGGGTCCACGTCATTGCATTGTCCGGAGGTCAGCTGCCGCAGGCCGGAGCCATCGGCATTCATCTCATAGATGTGGAATCCCTCTTTCGAGAAATCCCGCCGCATGGCGAAGAGGATTCGTCGGCCGTCGAAGGAGACCTCGGGTCCCTGGACAGCGCCTTGGGTCAAGCCGGTGAGGTTGCGCGGCTGTGACCCGGGCGCCACGGGGCTCAAAAGGAAGAGGTTCTCGCCCCAGCCGTACCATGGGGTCTTGGGGAAGAAGTAGGAATCGCGGAAGCCGAGGTTGGACTCGGAGCGGTTCTTGGCCTTGATGAAGACGAGGGCGGGGGGCATGGGCGGCGGCTGCGGCTCGGGGGCGCGCCATGAGCCGTCGATCTTCGCGGCGGACTCCGCCGCGGCGGCGCGCACGGAGAGGGCGGGATCCGAGGCGGCGAGCGCGCGGAGCGTGGCGAGGTCCCCGGGGGCGCGCAACTGCCCGAGCGCGGTGGCCGCGGCGCAGCGGATCAGGTGCTGGTCGCTGGCGATCGCCCTCCGCAGCGCGGACGCGGCCTCCGGCCCGCCGATCTCCCCGAGCGCGAGCAGCGCGGCATACGCCACGCGGATGTTGGGCATTCCCTCGGGCGCGAGCTCGGGCTGCTTGAAACGCTCGGCCCCCTCGCGGTTGTAGAGCCATTTCTGCTTGCCGCGGTTGAGTTCCCAATAGCCGTTGGGCTGTGTCGCCAGCTGCGCGGCGAGGGCGCTCACCGAGCCGGCATCCTTCAAGCGCCCGAGTGCCTTGGCCGCCCAATAGCCCGCGACCTGATTCCACGACCCGAGCAGATCGCGCAATTCCGGGGCGAGCGCCGGGACCGGGTGCGCGTGCAGCGCGCAGGCGAAGAGCGCGGCCTCTGGGCCGGGGTGTTTCAGGGCCTGGCGCAACAGCGGTTCGGCCGCGTTTCCCGCCTGCGCCAGTTGGATGGCGGCGCCGAGATCGCGGTTCTTGATCGCGGCCTGAAGCAATGGCTGCAATGGGTTCGGCGGCGCGGGCGGTGGCTGGGGTTTCGGGGGCTGTGCCTGCGACGACCCGGGTGCCGGGGCCTCCGCATGCCCCGCGGTGGCACAAGCACCCAGGGCGCAGGCTATCAGCAGCAGCGAGAGGGCGCGCTCAGGGCGCCCCCCGCGGAGGCGCGGGGCCGCCGGGTGTCCGACATTCCCGAATCCCCTGTTGGGCCGCGGTTCCGCGGGAGAAAGATGATCCTCATTCATGCTTGGCCACGGCCTTGCCGGCCGCCTCCCGCAGTTTGATTTCTTTGACCGCATCGGCTGCGGCGCCCCGGATGGCCCAGATGATGTCGGCGTCGGCCACTGTGCGCAGCGCGGGCAGGGACTTGGCGGATGCCAGGAATCGCAGGCCCGTCACCGCGCCGAAGCGCACATCGCGGGGCGCGGCCGGGTCCGTCGCCAGTGGCTCGAGCCCCGCGCGGGCCGCCTCGCCCCCGAGTCGTCCGAGGGCCATGCAGAGGAAACCCTTCCACCGCACGCCCTGGCTCATCTCGCGGTGCTTGCCGGAGACCTGCTGCACCTCATCGGCGAAGGGGTAGGGTTCCCGGATGACGGCGAGGATCTCGGGGATCGTTTCCTCTGCCCCGAGCGTTCCCAGGCACTCGGCCGCATAGATGCGGACGACGAATGCCGGGTGGCGCAGCAGCGCCTTTAGCCGCGGGACGAAGGCCCTGTCCCGGATGATGTGCGGCAGCGCGGCCAGCGGGTCGGCCTCGGTGCGGCCATCGTTGCGCCAGAAGCCCGGCTTGAGCTCCTCGCGCATCGCGGCCATGACCCCGCGCCAGCGCTCCGGGGTCTCCTCGTCCTTGCGCGTGCCCTCGGCCTCTTTGAGTACGAGGTCCACGACCCGCTGCGACTCGCCGCTGCGGAGAATGAGGTTCGCGGCGGCGCGCTGGGCCGCGTGCGGCGGGCGATGGAGATCGTCGGTGTCGCTGCGATAGATGGCGAAACCAAAGGACCGGATGAGCATCGGGATGTGCACCGCGCATTGGGTGGAACCGATGCGATCGAGGTTCACGGTCGCGTCCAGCCGGCGCGATCCGAACCGCGCCAGCGAGCGCTGGAGCGCGGCCTCCGCGCCGGGTCCGCCGATCTGCCCCAGGGCCCAGGCGGTATCCGGAAAACGGTCCGCCAGCGCCGCGAGGCCCGGCACGGCCCTGGCCGAACCGATGCGCTCCAGTGCCCGGACCGCGTGCCGCAGCTCCTGGCCGTTGAAACCCGGCTGCCCCTGCGCCCTGGCGAGGAGGCGGTCCTCGGCGCGCGGGCTCCCGATGAATCGGAGCGCGATCAGCGCCCGCAGGCGCGCGGGGCCATCCGTGCCCTCGATCGCCGCGAGAAGCCGGTCCTCCTTCGCGTCCCAGCCATCGGCCGCGAGCCACGCCCGGTAGGCATCGGGCTTGTCCGGCGGAAACGACGCGCCCGTCATCGGTTCCAGCGCGATCCGCGCCAGCCGGCGCTCCTCGAAGGGACCCGTCGCCGCGATCACCGCGAGGGCCTCGACGCCCGGCCGCATCCCGCAATGCCCGAGCGCCTCGATCGCGAGCGATCGCACGACCGCATCCGGATCGCGCGCCAGCGAAAGCAGCGCGCCCTCGCCCGCGTGGTGCCGCATCAGCCCGAAACCTTGCGCCGCCTCGGCGCGCAGTTCGGCCAACGGGCTCTTCGACAGCGCATGGAAACGCGCCACCTCCTCGTCGAACACGGGGCGGATGTCCCCGGACGCGAGCCGGTTTCCGGCGCAGAGCCAGAGCACGGTCGCGATCTTGAATCCCGTCCGCATCGGCCCGTCATCTTACAGGCGGGGCGTGCCCCGCGAAGCCGAAACATCAATCGATCCGGATGCGGTAGAAGCGCGCGGGGTGATCGGCGCCGCCGGGGTGCGCGAGGTTGAGCAGTTCGCCGGTGCCGGGCACCGGAGCGCCGACATCCGTCCAGTCATCGGGACCCGAGAGGCCGCCGGCCTGGAGCTGGTAGTGGCGTCCGGCAATCGATTGGATCAACACGATCACGTCGTTGCCAGAGATGTGGACGGCCGCGGCGCGCGGGAACGAACCGCCGCTCCCCGGATCGCTGCCGCCGAGGAGCTCGGAGCCATTGTCGTATCCGTCTCGGTCGGGATCGCCGGCGGGCCCGTGCTCGCCCACCGCGACCAGCGGGTCGAGGCCGCCCTCTTGCTCCCAATCGTTCGGGAGGCCGTCGCCATCGGCGTCCATGCCCGCGCCCAGGATCGGGGCGCTGCCGAGGTTCAGGGTGCCGCCGAGCAAAGCCACGCGGGCGCAGGCGCCCGTCACCACGAGGCGATCCACGGTGAGCGAGCCGGCGTCGACCATCACGGTCCCGGCCCGGGCGTCGAGCGTCCCCGTGTGGGAGGCGTTTGTCACGTACACGTCGGCGCCGCTCACGCGCAGGGTGGCGCTTCCGCCCGAAGGGCAATTGCCGAGGGTGACCGCCGATGACACCCACGCGGTGCCCCCCTCCGCGGCGACTTCGCCGAGCGCCCCCGCGTTGACGCCGGCGACCAGGTTGCGCGCGAGCAGGAGCCCGTTGGAAAGCGTCAGGCGACCTTCGCCAGATTGCCCGATGGTCAGCGTCCCGTTGGTGGCCAGCAGCAATCCGCCGATCACCTGCAGCGACCCCGTTGAACCCGCCTGCGCGCCCAGCGTGAGATTCGAGGTGAAAGTGGCGGTCCCGCCCGCGACCTGAATCACACCGCCCGGGCTGGGCCGATACCCGACCGTGCATGGCCCAAATCGCGCGGTGCCGCCGGCCAGCGATAGCAGGCCCTGGCCCCCGTGGCCCACGTAGGTCGTGTTCGTGGCCTCCAGCGCACCGCCGGTCACGCGCACCTCGCCCGAGGCATTCGTCGCCCACCCGACGTAGAGGGTCGAGGCCACCAGTCCCGTGCCCCCGCTGATATCGAGCAGCCCGCGCCCGGCGTTGGTGTAGCCGACGTGGAGGGAGCGGAACCGCGCCGTTCCGCCAACGACGGAGAGTTCGCCCGAACCGAAATAGCCGACGTACGACGTGACATTGTTCGTGGCCACCAGATCTCCGGACGTGATGCGGACGCTGCCCGTGGCATTGGCGGACGAACCCACGGTGAGGCCCAACCGGAGCCAGCACAGTCCGCCGGACATCTCAAAGGAACCGGAGGACCTGGTCCCGCTTCCGACGGTCAGCGACCCGAAGCGGGCGACACCGTTGGAGATGATCATGTCGCCAGAGCCCGAATTGCCCGCCTGGCTGGTCGTGTTGGTCGCGAGCAACTCGCCCCCGTCCATGAGCATCGATCCCGCGGAACCGGATGCGTCGCCGAGCCGGACATACGTGGCCGTGAGCCGATGGTCGCCCGTGATTTCGACGATGCCCCGCGAGCCAGACCGAGAGCCGGCCACCAGGCCATTGCCCAACCGCATCTCGCCCCCGCTCAGGATGGCGAGACCCACGCCGTTGCTGCCGACGAGCAGGGCGCTGTTCGTCTCCACAGAAACGCTGCCCGCCACGATGGCCAGGGTGCCGGTGGCGCCGGCGTGGCGCCCCAATATCGCCCGCCGGAATTCGACGGAACCACCATTGACGCCTAGGGTGCCGTTGTTCGAAACACCCACCGTGGCGAGCACATCGTTGCTGGCCGCCGAAAGCAACCCGCCGGGGAATACGTCCACGCCGCCATCGATGGAGAGGCTTCCGCCCGCGGCGCCGCCCACGCGGAGGATCGCGTTGCTCAGGCTCACCCGCCCGCCCGGGGCCACGAACAGTTCGTTGAGCACGGTGAACGGCAGATTCGTGCCCGGGGACGCGAAGAGCAACGTGTTGGTGGTGCCCGGGGCGCCGGCGAGGAGCAGATTGCTGATGGTCATGGTGCCCGGCGCGCCGGAGGCGGTCGTCGCATCCACCACGACGGATTTCGATGCGGCGTTGGTGACGGAGATGCGCTCGAGCGATTCGGCGGGAGCCCTCGCCGGCCCCCAGTGCGCCGCATCTTGCCACAGGCCGCCCTCCCCATCGGTCCAGTCGATGGCGATATCCACATCGATGCGGATGGGTCGCTGCACAGTTTGGCCGGTGACCAGGTTCGAGACGATGAGCATGTCCTGATAGGTGCCCCTGCCAAGGGCGCGGGCGCTCGCGTTGGGACTCGCCGTCAGGGATGCGCCGGCCCCCGGGGACAGGGAACCCGACGGCGGCGCGATATCGAGCCATGCCTGCCCGGACACGATGGCCCAATCAAACGCATGGGTTGTGCCGTTAGTCACGACGAGCGCTCGGGTGGTGGGCTCGAAGGGACCTCCGGCGACGCCCGAGTAGATCATTGCATCACCGGGCAGGACGCCGATCGATCCGCCGATGCTGAACGTCATGGTCACGCCGCTCGGCCCGAAGTCGGAGAAGATCGCGCCCGAGGGTGTGCCATCCCACCAGTTCGCGGAGGGGCCCGTGCCATCCGCGAATTCGTTCCCATAGCCTGCGGCGGTGTTGCCGGCGTAGTATAGGTCGTTGCTGTCGCCAGAGTTGAGGTTGTATTGGAAATGCCACAGGTTGTCGGCCTGCTCCAGCGTCACCTCGTAGTTGTCGTGGTAGGGGTTTGGTTCCAGGTTCTGGTTGTCGCGGTCGCCGAGCTCGTCGATGTGCCAGATCGCGATCCCGCTGGCGGGCAGCGTCGCATCGCGCCCGGCGCGCTGCCGGTTCTCGAGGAGGAAATACTCGGTATCGACGCCGGGGCGCCCGAAGCGATAGAAGCGGTTGAAGGAGGGTCCCGCGGATGACAGCGTCCCGGTCGCGAAGCTCGCGGTGGTCAGATCGATCGCGGTCGCCCAGCCGGCGGCAAGCTTCAGGTAGGCGCAGAACTGCACGGGGTTGGTGGAACCGCTGGTGTTCATGATGCAGAAGCGGCCTGTCCCGCCCCTGGAGTCGTCCGAGCCCTGGTCGTAATCGTAGGTGTCCGGGAATCCGCAGAGCATGTGGCCATTCTCGTGGCAGAAGGTGCCGATGGTCGGACTGGTGCCGATCTGGGTGATCTGATACCGGCGGACCTTCTTGCCGCCGGGGGACAGTTCCACCGTGGGACTGAGCGAGCTGCTGTGGGGCCACAGGCCGTACGACCACACGCCGCTGTTCGCGCCGGCGAAAAAGACATTGCATGCGATGGCCTGGTTGCTGGCGTCCACCGTGAGCGCATCGAACCGCGGGAGAATCTCCGACTCATAGTTCGGGAGCGCCTTGAGGATGGCCAGCGCATCGTTGAGCAGCAGCCTGCCCTGGGTGCCAGAGGGTTTCGTGACGTCATTGTAGTAGGACTTCGGCTGGTTCATCCGGACGTAGGCGGTCACGACATTGGTGTAGAGGAGCAGGCCGTTGGAAGTGTCCTGGTAGTATTCCTTGACGGAGCCGTTGTTGCCGAAGCCCGCGAAGCCGTCGCCGTTGACGAGCTCGACGAGATTGGATGCCGCGATGGTGGCGGGGGCGTCGGGAAAATCGATGAGCAGGCACAGGCCGACTTTGGTGCCCAGCGTGGGGGAGGACGGTGGCGCGAGGATCGCGTGATCGCCGGCGGCCTGGGCCGAGGTGTCACCGGGCGCCTGCGCCGCCGCCGCGGGGCGCGACCGTGATCCAAGGCGATTCGCCTTCAGGGTGCGCCATCGTTCCGAGACACCCAGCTCCTGATCCCACGCCAGCCACCGCTGGCGGATGCGCTGCCGGGCGACGTCCGAGCGGATGCGGAGATGCCGCGGCAGGCCGAGCGAGGCGGGATCGGTGCGCCCCACGAGCGCCCCGGTGGGGACCAGGTCGGCGCCGTCGGCGCTGAGCCGGGCAAAATGGTACGCGCGGCTGGCCGCGTCAAACACCACCGCGTATCCGTCGAGCGTCTCAAACACCGCGTGGAATTCATCGCCCTCGCCCCAGAGGCGGATCAGGGTGCCATCGGGTTGGCGAAACTCCACGACTTCGGCGAAGGGGGCCGCGAGCAATCCCGCGGCCTGAGTTGCCCATGCCGCCGCGATCAGCGTCGCGCGAATCGTGTTTCTCACCCGTCGCCTTTCATGCGGCGAAGTCATATGCCGACACGCCCACTATTACATAAACTTGCGTCGCTTTCCGGGCCCGCGTCAAACGCGGAATGCCCGCCGGGTCTGCTATTGACGATCGTTCGGTGCCTCGGGAGGCTGGAGTGATGGCGAGAGGATTGCGTTGGATGTGGCTGTGGATCTTTGCGATGGGACTGGGCGCGGGGTTGGCGCGGGCCGAACTGCGGATCGATCCGGGCGCGATCGGGAAGCTGCCCAAGGGTTCGGTCGTGCATCCCAGCGTCAGGGCGGCTTCCGGGGAAGAGACCGGGGCGCTGGCGTTCTCCGAGGGGGGCATCGTGCTGCCGACGGCGGGCCTGCTGGGCGCGACGGCGGGCGCCATCGACCTGTGGTGCCGCGCGCCTGAGGATTGGCCGGCGCCGGGCGACCGGGCGCTGTTTCACGCGGCCGCGGGATCGCACCAGCACGTGACGCTGTTTTTTCGCGATGCGGGGCTCATCGCGGTGTACAAGGGAGGGGAGGAGTATTTCTCGTCACTTCGCTATCCCGCGGCGGGGACTTGGAAGGCGGGGGAGTGGCACCGGGTGCAGTTTGGCTGGCAGGGGGAGGGCGACGAGGTGGAATTCGTGCTGCTGGTCGATGGGCGATTGGCCGGCGTGGCCGAGGGCAGGCGCCTGCCGCAGTGGCCCGCGACATGCGAGGTGGGGACGAAGTCGAAGGCGTCGCCGTGGAGGGGGCTGTTGAAAGACATCGTCCTGTCGGATCGGCGCATCCCGATACCCGGGATGGAGCCCGGCGAGAGGACCCTGACGATCCGCGGCGACCGGGACATCGGCGAATGCCACGCCGTCTGGACCGTGGGAAATTTCAACAAGCCGCAGGAATTTCTGATCCCGGATTACGCGAAGAATTCGCGCCAGGGCCGCCCTTTCGTCACGGGGGCCAATGCGGTGTATCTGCTCGGGGGCCGGTATCGTGGCACCAACGACTGGTTCAAGGGCGTCGGGCCGGGGGGCGAGGTGCGCGCGGATTTCGCGGGGATGGTGGCGCAGCTCAGGGCGATGGTGGATGGGGGATTCGTGCCGTACCCCGTTCTGGACAACGTGCCCTACGAGATGAGCGATCCGCCGCAGGAGAACACCTACGGGAACACCGCGCCCGCCAAGGACGTGCGCACCTGGGGCAAGTACGTCGAGGGGGCGGCGCGCGCGATGACCGACGCCTTCGGGCGCGACACCGTCGAGCGCTGGTGGTTCCGCGTGGGGACCGAGCCCGATCTCACCCCCGGGCACTGGGCGGGCACGAGGGAGCAGTATTTCGAGCACTATGATCACACCGTCGCCGCGCTCGACCGCGTCGTCCCCGCGGCCAAGGTCGGGCCGGGCAACATCCTCAACCCCGCCGGCGGCGAGTTCGGCACCGCCACCCGGAAACAGTGGGGCCTCGACATCATCGATCACGCGGCCGCGGGCACCAATGCCGTGACGGGCGCGCGCGGCACGCGCATGGACTGGTTCTCGTTCTCTTGGTACGGGCGCATCGGCGAGCCGACCTCGGTGTTCGACGACGCGGTCAACGCGATCCGAGGGCGCATGGCGAGATACCCGAAATTCGCCGGCCTGCCCCTGGCCGTGGGCGAATTCGCGGTGCTGCACGACGAGGGCGGGCGGCGCCTCTGGGGCGGCGACACCACCGAGTGGTCCGCGAGCTTCTACGCGGCGATCGCCGACCGCGTCTATCGCCATGGCATCCGGCACGTCTACGAATGGTCGCAGACCACATCCGGCGTGCCGCACCCGAGGACCCATGTCATCGCGATGCTCAATGACATGGTCGGGGGCAGGCGCCTGGCCGTCGACGCGGCCGCCACCTCGCAGGCCGATTGCGGGGCCATCGCTTGCCGCAAGGGCGAGGAGATCTTCGCCCTCGTGTACAACCATCGTCCCCTGCGCAAGCCGAAGGTCCGGGAGACCGTGCGACTGCGCATCGAGGATGCGCGGATGAAGCCGGGCGCGGCATGGCGGGTCACCGAATGGTCGATCGACGCGGATCACGCCGCGTGGGCGCGCGCCTTCGACGCGGATTTCGAGGCCGCGGGCCTCAAGCGCCAGCCCACCGGCGGCCGCTTCGAGGGCGCCCTGGGCTACACCTACGGCAAGGAGGGCGCCGCCCTCTTCCGCAAGAACATCGCGAGATACGCCCAACTCGCCGTCCTGCCGAAGACCCGCGACAACGAGCCGATCCACACCGCCGGGGGACACTGCGCGATGACCCT
>JADLBR010000057.1 GCA_020847615.1 Verrucomicrobiia bacterium | reverse complement strand
TTATGAGCTGCGCGAGGTGCCGGACAGTTTTCAGCTGATCGCGCACTATCCGGAGAAGGTGACGGTTGTCGGGATGGGGACGCAGGCGAACGATTTCACGGGGGCGACGCGGCGCGGTTCTGGGGCCAGGTGCCCGATCATCCGCGGCTGGGAGGGGGCCCTGCACATCGACGAGAATAACAAGGAGATCGTCTTCATGCCGGTGCGCGAGAAGGGAGCCAAGCCGCCGCAGCGCATTCCGATCGAGGGCGGCGAGGACAACGCGGAGCATTGGCGGAACTTGCTAGACGCCTGCCGGGCGCGAAAGAAGGACGACGTGTGGAGTCCGATGGATCTGGCGTTCCGGGTCCAGACGATGCTCCAGATGGCGATGCTCTCCCACAAGGCGGGGAAGGTCGCGAGGTTCGATGCGGCCAAGCGCGAGATCGTGATCTGAACGGTGGGGAGAGAATGCGCGGGTTTGACGGGGGCCGAGGCGTGGGGGAAAGCGGTGTGGGGACGCACCGCACTCCAAAGGCCTGCGGCCGAAATGTTGTCTGGGCCGGGGATGGCGGACAAATCTCGGGATGCCGCGGAATTTCGGGTGAAGCGCTCTGGGGTGCGGCGGGTCCCCGCGCCGCTTTGTCCGAGGGAAGAGAAAGACGGCGGGACTTTCTGCGGCGTCTGGGGGGCGGCGGCCTTGCCTTCGCCTGCGCGGGGTTGGCGCCCTCGTGCGGGGGGGGGCGGTCGCGGGGGCGCCCGCTGCGGCTGGCGCTATCCTCGGTGATGTTCTCCGAGGAACCGATCGAGCGGGTGTGCGCGCGGGCCAAGCGGATGGGGTTCGACGGGATCGACATCTGGTGCCCGTTTGGGCGATGCCGCCATCTGGATGATGTCCTCGAGCGGCTGGGGCCGGAGGGCTTGGGGCGGGTGCTGTCGGCGAACGGATTGGCGCTGAGCAATATCACGGTGTACAAGGTGGGGTTCTCCCGTTACGCGGAACTGCTCGGCGGGATGGGCGGCGGGCTGGTGGTGCGCGAATCGCAATATGGCAGGGTCGCCCCGGGGGAGGTTCGCGGGCGGATCGGGGCGCTGTTCGAATCGCTCAAGCCCGACATCGCGTTGGCGGAGAAGCACGGGTGTCGCCTTGCGATCGAGAATCATTCGGGGGCCATCCTGAATTCGCCAGACTCGTTTCGCGCCTTCATGGAGATGAACCCTTCGCCGGGGCGCGTGGGGATCGCGCTGGCGCCGTACCACCTGCAGAAGGGCGGGTTTTCGGTGGAGGAGGTGATCGCCGTCTGCGGATCGCAGATCTGGTTTGTGTACGCGTGGCAGCACGCCGAGGGTGCGGGGCAGTTGCCGGGTGGCGGGCCGGCGGACTTCCGCCCGTGGCTGAAGGCGCTTGGCGATTCCGGGTACTCGGGATTTCTGAGCCCGTTCACGCATGGCGAAATGGGGGCCGACGCGATGGAGACCGCGGTGACGAAAGCGTGCGGGTACCTGGATGGCTGCATGGGGGTTGGAGGATAACCACGGATGAAGACGGATGGACTCGGATGGAGGTGGGTGCGCCAGAGAAAGTGTAGCCGAGCGCGTGAGCGCTTGGCCGACGGGGTTGGTGTTGGGCCGGGCCAAACGCTGACGCGTTCGGCTGCGCTGGCCACCTGGGCGCTCGTGGCGTGGTGCGTGTTTTCGGTTGCCGATGCCGCGCCCGCAAAGGTGCTCTTGCTCTCTGGGCAGAACAACCACGCCTGGGAGAAGACGACGCCGGTGCTGAGGGGAATCCTCGAAGATGCGGGGGCCTGTTCGGTGGAGGTGACGGATGCGCCGCAGGATCTCGATCCGGCGGGGCTGAAGGGCTTCGATGTCATCGTCAGCAACTGGAACGCGTGGGGGGCCAAGGGCAAGGGGGCGGCGGTGGCGGATTGGCCGGAGGCGCTGAAGAAGGCGTACGTGGAATTCGTGGCGTCCGGCGGGGGGCACGTGGCGGTGCATGCGGGCACGTCGTCCTTCGAGGGCTGGGAGGATTACCAGCGGATCTGCGGGGCGACGTGGGGCCTGGGGCAGACGAGCCATGGCCCGCCGCACGAGTTCGAAGTGCGGGTGGACGACCCATCGCACCCGATCACGCGGGGTTTGGCGGCATTTCGTACGACGGACGAACTGTGGAATCGCCCCAAGGTGCAGCCGGGATTCCGGGCGATCGCCTCGTCGTTCTCGGAGACGGACCACAAGGGGACGGGGGAATGGGAGCCGACGGCGATCGTGGGGACCTTTGGGCGGGGCAGGTGCTACGCGCTTCTGCTCGGTCACGATGCGACCGCAATGGGCAACCCGGGATTCAAGGAACTGCTCCGGCGTGGCGTGGCTTGGGCCGCGGCAGGCAAGGCGGAAGCCGCGGCGGGGAAGGCCGTCCCGGCCTTACGGGACTGGACTCCTGACCAAGGGCTGGCGCCATTCAACGAGGCGGCCCGGGCGGTGCAGGCCGCCGGCAACGATCCGGCGGGTCGCGCCGAGGTGGCCAAGAAATTGGCGGGGCTATTGGGCGAGCCGGTGCCCGCGGCGGTGAAGAAGTTCGCCTGCGAGCAGCTGGCGGTCGTGGGAGGGGAGGCGGAGGCGGGGGCGCTCTGCGCGCTGCTGGGTGACGAGGCGCTGGAGACGCCGGCGAGGGGCGCGCTGGAACGGTTTGGTGGACAGAGGGTGGCGGCGCTGCTGCGCGAAGCGTATTCGAGGGCGGAAACACCTGCGCGACGAGCCGGGATTCTGGGGAGCCTGGCAAAACTCCGGGACGCGCGGGCGGTGCCTTTGGCGGCCGGGGCGCTGGCGTCGGAGGACGGGGTGCTGCGTGCGGCGGCGATGGTGGCGCTGGGGCAGATCGGCGGGGAGGCGGCCGCGGGCGCGCTGCTCGGGATCGAGGGGAGCCTGGGCGACGCGGACAAAATGCCGTGGGGCGGCGCTCTGCTGGCATGCGCCGAGGGCATGGGATCCGCGCAAGGCGGGAGGATTCTGGATCGTCTGGTGAAAGTGGGTCGACCCGCGAGCATCCGTGCCGCGGCGCTCGCGGCGAAGATCCGGCTGGCGGACCAGGGGGGGTTGGCTCTGGCTGTCCGCGCGCTGCGGGGCGCGGATGAGGCGTTGCGGCGGGGGGCACTCGATGCATTGAGGGCGGACCGGGGCGCGAGATTGCGGGCATGGCAAGGGGCCATCGCACGAGCGGTGGGCGAGTTTGCCGAGCCGGTGCGCCTGGCGGTGCTGGATGCATATGTCGCGAATCGCATCCGGGGGGGAGCCCTGCTGGCCGAGGGCTTGGCGAGATCCAAGGATCCCGCCGCTCGCGGTGCGGGTCTGCGCGCGCTTGGCGAGCTGGGGTCGGAGCCCTATTTCGACATCCTGTTTGATCATCTGGTGGGCGAATCACCGGAAGACCGTGCCGCGGCGACCGACGGATTGGC
>JADLBR010000056.1 GCA_020847615.1 Verrucomicrobiia bacterium | reverse complement strand
GGGCGTGAAGGCGGCGATCCCGCGCTTCCCCGGACACGCGCAGCCGAAGAAACCATCCTGGGGCTACTTTGACGAGAGCGATCCGGCGTGTGCAGCGAGGGAGATCGACCTCGCCGCCGACCACGGCATCGATGTGTTCCTCAACTGCTGGTACTGGTACAGCGGGGTCCAGAACATGCAGGAAGCCCTGGAGAAGGGGTTCCTCAAGGCGCCCAACCGCGGGCGGATGAAATTCGCGCTGATGTGGGCCAATCACGACCGGCGCGACCAGTTCTGCCCCGAGTTCGGGAAACCCCGCACCGTGTGGCTGCCGTCGCGCCACTCGCCGCGCGACCTGGGGCGCGTCATCGACTACGGGATCGCGCACTACTTTCGCGAGCCCAACTATTGGCGCGTTGATGGTCGCCTGTTCTTCAGCGTCTTCGAGGCGACGAAGTTCATCGAGCACCTCGGTGGGCCGCAGAAGACGCGCGCGCTCCTCGGCGAGATGGATGAGCGGCTGCGCCGGGCGGGACTGCCGCCGATGCACTGGGGCGCCATGGTGGCCGATCCGAAGGCCGCCGCGCTAGCGATGGAGGCGGGGTTCCTCAGCACGGGACGATACAACGTCGCCCACGCCAACAAGACCCAGCCCGATTTCACCGAGCGATACGAGGACGTCATGGATGCCCACCGCGAGCACTGGAAGAAGATGGGCGAGGCACCGATCGTCAACCTGCCCGTCGTGACGATGGGCTGGGATTCCACGCCGCGATGCCGGCCCGACGTCCCGTGGCCGTTCGCGAAGAAGGAGTATCCGTACGTGCCCGTGGTGGTCGGCAATACGCCAGAGCTCTACGAGCAACTCCTGCGCGATGCCGCACGGCACATCGCGGACGACCCGCGCAAGCCATTCGCGGTCCTGCTCAATGCCTGGAACGAATGGACCGAGGGCGGCTACCTCCTCCCCGAGGAGCGGACCGGCACCGCGTACCTCGAGGCGATCAAGCGGACGTTTGGAAGAGCCAATGACAGGGAGGCGGGACAGTGATGCCCATCGACCGCCCCCAGTCGGCTCGGGGAGGGACGCCGGCCCCGGCGTCCGTCGGCATGCCCGGCCCGCGGGGCCGCGGGCCCTCCCTGTGAATCTGCCGGAATGAAAAGGAATCATCCCTATATGACCATCCCACGCATCAAACCCCTCACCGCAAGGGTCGGCGTCTTCGGCGTCGGCCACCACACGTATTGGGCGCAGTTCCCCGGGCTGCTGGACGAGATGCGCCGCAAGCAGTCGCTGCTCGTCGAGCGCGTCGCGGCCCATGGGGTCGAGGTCGTGGACTTCGGCCTCGTCGACGACGCCTCGGGCGCCTACGCGCTCCTGCCCCGCCTGAGGGCCGCCGACCTCGACCTCGTCTTCTGCGACATGGTCACCTACGCGACCTCCTCCACCTTCGGCGCGATCATCCGCGGCATCGATGTCCCGGTCGTGCTGGTGGCGCTCCAGCCGATGGCGGCGATGGATTACGCCAATGGCTCGACGTACATGCAGCTGTGCAATGACGACTTCTGCTCCGTGCCGGAGTTCACCGGCGTCGCGATCCGGATGGGCAAGCGCCCGCCCCCGGTGATCCTCGGGGTCGAGGGGGGCGATCCGGTCGCGGCGGAGGAACTGCGCGAATGGTGCCAGATCGCCAGGGTGCTGCACGACCTGCGCCGCTCGCGCATCGGCCACATGGGCCACGTGCTGGAGAGCATGCTCGACATGCACACCGACCCCACCGCGGTCACCGCCGCGTTCGGGTGCCACGTCGTGCAGTGCGAGCCGGACGATATCCTCCGCCACTATCGCGATGAGTTCGCCGACGCCATCGCGGCCAAGGAGCGCGAGATCCTCGGGTTCTTCGACACGCCCGACCCGAAGTCGGATCCCGTCACCACGAGGTTGACCCCGCAGGACCTGCGCGTCGCCGCCAAGGCCGCGGTCGCCCTGGAGAAATTCATCGCCGACAAGCGGCTCGATGGGCTCGCCTACTACTACGAGGCCGAGGCCGGCACCCCCATGCGCGAGCTGGTCACCAACCTCATCGTCGGCAACTCGCTCCTCACGGCGGCCGGCTTCCCGATGTGCGGCGAATACGACATCAAGACCTGCCTCGCGATGCTGATCATGGACCGGCTCGAGATCGGCGGCAGCTTCGCCGAGTTCCATCCCGTGGATTTCGTGCGCGACACGGTCCTCGTCGGCCACGACGGACCCCACCACCTCAACATCGCCGCCGGCAGGCCCGTCATCCGCAGCCTCAAGAAGTACCACGGCAAGCCCGGCTCGGGCGCCAGCGTCGAGTTCCGTCTGAAAACGGGGCCGATCACGATGCTCAGCATCGGGGTGCGCGCCGACGGGAAATTCAAGTTCGTCGTGGCCGAGGGCGAGTCGCTGGATGGCCCGATCCCGCCCACCGGCAACACCAACACCCACGGGAAGTTCAAGCCCGACGTGCGCACCTTCCTCAAACGCTGGGTCGCCGAGGGACCCACGCACCACTTCGCCCTCGGCATCGGCCACCGCGCGGGGACGATCCAGAAGATCGCCGAGTGCCTCGGCATCGAGTGCGCGGTGGTCGCGTAGCCGAACGCGTGAGCGTTTGGGTTCCGGGCGCCCATGGCGCGAGGCAGGTGCGCGGGTCCTGCGCGCGGGCCCGGTGGATCGGAGGGTTTCGCGCCATGGACAGTTAACCCGCCAAACGGCGGGCCAGGCACGCCAAGTTTGGGAACCTCCGCGCCCCTGCGGGAGATTATCCGTTCCACAAGCGAACGCTCTCGATTGGCTTTGCACGCCGTCGGTCGCGGCGCTTCGATAGGCCCATGCGCGCGACGGTATCTTTCCTGGTGGCATTCGCGTTTGGATCATGGCTTGCCGCGGGGGCGCCCGGCGCCGACGCTCCTCCTGGAGGAACAACCATGACCGTGACGGATGCCGCGCAGCTGCCGGAGCAGAAGTTCTCCTGGGGCACGCTGCAATGGCTGTGCGATGGGAAGCTCTCGCCCGGGGCGGCGC
>JADLBR010000055.1 GCA_020847615.1 Verrucomicrobiia bacterium | reverse complement strand
GGAGGGGCATCGTCCGAGTCAGCGCCGCCGCCGCGCCGGATTGTTCACGAGGGAACTCCTGGTGGGTCGCGGAGTGCCTGAAGGCACCACTACGAGCATTCCCGCAGCTTTGGGCTCGTAGTGCCGCTGTTCAGGCGGCATTCGCATAACCGCTCAATTCCGTCTTTCTTGTGGCACGCATCGGCGTTCACGGAACTTTGCAGTTCAGGTCAGACATCATCCGGCGGCTGCCGGACCGCCGGCTCCGAGAATGTAGCCGATCGCCTCGGGCGATTGGCGCCCAAACGCTTACGCGTTCGGCTACGGGAAACGATGCGGCAAGTCTCGAGTCAGTCAGAGGTGGTCTTGAGGCTGACGGGGCCGATCAAGCCGCTGGGGCGGAGGGCGTCATCCTTCTTCCACAGTCGCCAACTGGTGAACGCGAGGCGTCCCGCCGGCGAGGGCTTGCCCTCGGCGAGCCACGCGGGCCAGGAGGTGAGGGTGCCCTTTTCGGTGCGATCACTGTCCTCGGGGAGTCGTTCGTCACCGATCTGACGATTGACCCACAGATTCACGGCCCGGATCTCGAGCGAGTTCGCGCCGGGCTTGAGTGCGGCGTCGACATCCACGCGGAAGGGGGGTTTCCACAGGATGCCTAGGTCGTGTCCGTTGAGTTTGGCGGCGGCGATGACCTCGACGCGGCCCAGGTCGAGGTACGTTCTGCGCCTTGCGCCTCCCTCATTCCATTTCTCCGGGAGGTTGAAGACGGTGCTATAGGTGGCGGTGCCGGAGTAGAAGCGGATCGAATCGTCGGAGTGAGCGGCCCAGTCCTGGAGCGTCTCGAAAGTAACGGGGTCCTTTGGGCCACCCCATTTCGAATCGAAGGCGACCCGCCATGGGCCGGGGATCTCGACGAGGGTCTGGGATTGAGGGTCTGGGATATCGGAGCGGGGGCGAGCCTTGTCGGGTGAGGCCGGCTTGCGGAATACGACGAAGAGCGAGCCTGCCTCGTCGAGGGACAGGGGAACGTGTGTCAGGCCATTCTCCTCCCACCAGGAGGTCGGGTGCCCGATGTTGCCGGAGCAGGGGTCCCAGAGCTCGGGGATCCGATCCGTGACGCGAAATGTGGCGATGGCCTGTTCGGGCCGGGTGTCTCGATTCGCGACGAAATAGATGTCGGTGTCGCCCATGCGCTTGTGGGCGAACCGGAGGTTGGGCTGGCCCGAGCGGGTGCGCGCGGAGAAATCGGGCGGCACGCCGCTTCGCTCGAGGATGCCGGCAACCAGGCCGATCTCAGGGAAGAGATCGTCATCGGTGGTGGAGTCGTTGATCTCGCCCCAGGGCTTGACGCCAGCCTTGCCCTGCTCCAGGGCGGGAGCCCAGGAGCCAGGGGGGGTCGGGGCAGTGGCCCAACCGGCGTCGCCGGTGTCCGAGGCCAGCCATGAGGCGTCGGTCTGGATGACAAGGGCCTTTCCATCCTTCATTCGAACATGGAGCGCGGCGATGAGGCCCGCCGGGTTGGGAGAAGTAGTGGTGTTATCGGCCATGACAGCGATGAGGTTCTCGCCCGCCTTGAGGTCCCTGGTGACATCGGCGGAGTATGCGTTTTGGAAGTGGTTGCCGGTCATGATCTGTCGCCCGTTGACGTAGCACTCGAAACTGTTGTCGGCGGTCATGTTGAGTCGGGCGTCGGCGATGGCATCGGAATCCAGCGCGAAGATGCGGCGGAAGTATCGCTTTGCCGGGGGGAATGAGGATCTGGGTTTTCCCTCGTTGCGCCAGATCCACTGGGCCTCGGCCAGGCCGCCGCCCTCGGGGTTCAGGGTCGGGAGCGAGAACGCGAAGGGGCCGCCGTGGAAGATGCGCCCCTTGCCGACGGTGCGCTGGGTCAATGCTGCGGGCGCGGGTGCGTCACCCCAGATCGCCGTGGCCATCCCGCGAACGTCGTCATCGCATTGCGGGAAACTGGAGAGGCTGGGAGATTTTGACGGTCGGCCTCCGACGATCGTGGCGCCGCCCTCGACGAGCGCCTTGATCTTACGCAGCAGGGCCGGGGTCATGGTCTCGACCCTCGGCAGCGCAAGGATGCGGTAGCTGGCGCCGCACTCGAAGACGACTCGCCCGTCCCTCACGCTGGCGTGCTTCAGGAGCGCCTCCGGGGGGCAGGTGTCGAAGTTGTGGCCGGGGCGCTCCAGGGGATAGGTCTCGCGTCCCGGTTCCTTGGATCGGAAGGCACGCTGTCCTTCGAGCGTCTGTGGCGAACCCTCGGGGCCGAGCAGGCAGATGTCTGCGACGAACTGGCCCTGCTGGAGGAGGTACTGGCAGCGCGCCAGGTATTCGTGCCACGGGCGGGAGTACTCCCACCAGGTCTGCGTGCGCTCGTAGTGAAGTCCCCAGGGGCCCATGGAGATTCCGGGGGCGCGGTCGGGATCCGTCCAGGGCTGCAGGGCATAGCGGTGAAAGACGAACCGATTGATGCCCTCGCAGAATGCCCAGTCGCCGAGGTCCTTGATGTTGCCTGGGTGGCCGAGCCATCTCTCGTCATTGGCGGCGGTGAATGCCTCGGCGCCGACGACGGGCTGGCCATAGATGTGGGCGGCGGAGGACATCGCCGTGCAGCTGAACGCGGCGCCGTAGCGACCGGGTCCACCATGATTCCAGGACCAGAACTCACCCATGGGCTCGTCGCATCGCCCGGCATAGGCCATTTCGTCCGTCGGGCACGTCGTGTATGCCTCGATCGAGAGGCGGAGGCCGTGCGCGCGGGCCATCTCTTGAAATGCCCCGGCGTAGTTCTCCAATAGCAATTCGGAAATGGTCTGGCGCAGATCCCAGAGGAAGCGCTCGGAGATCTCAAGGGAGTCGACCACGGCGCCTGTCATGGCGACGATGAACGGCAACATGTCATAGCCCCTGCGCGCCAGAAATTCTTCGCGCAGCCTGGGTGTCCAGTTCTGACTCCCGACTTCCCAGCTGTCGATATGGGTCGAGACGAGCGTCTTGCCGGCGAGGGGACCGACATCGGAGACGAGCTTGGCCATGAGGCCGTCGAACATGACCCTGGCGGCATCCTTGCTCAGCTTGTCGCATTCAAGGCCGCGGCCGCCCATGGGGGCGGGATGGTTCTCCTTTCCGGTGGTCGTGTGGCCGATCCGGAGGATGGTCCATTTTCCATCGGGGATGTCCCAGGTCAGATTTCCGTCGGTCCCCATCGAGGTGGAAATATCCGTGATCTTCGAGCGGGGGACCACGCGCTCCGCCGCCAGTCCCGGCCAGTGGGCGCGGGCGGGGAACGAGCCGCGCGCCGGCACGAAGGACGCCTTGGCCCTGATGCCGGCGATGCGCGCGGGGTTCGGGGGCGTCGGGTAGGCGAGGACCACGATATCGCGATAGTAGTCCCTGACGGCATCGGGGCGGGGCAATGTGCCCTCGAACCGCTTGGGTCCCTCGACGTCCGTGGTGGACCACGTGACATGCTGCATGGAGAGTTCGGGCGTGATCCAGGGGCCGCCGCTACCGCACCACCCCGCGTCGTTATTCATGTTCACCTCGATGCCGAGGCGGGCGGCCTCGTTGCAGGCGTGGCTGAACAGGCTGCGCCAGAGTGGCCCGCCGAAGTCCGCGGGACCCTTCGGCGTTCCCTGTTCCGTCTCCATGTACAGCACGCCACCGATGCCGACCCTGGCCATGGCCTCGAGGTCGGCGGTGATCCCATTGCTCGTGATGTTGCCGTCCAGGGGGAACCAGTACACCCAGGGCTGGGCCGCGCGGGGCGGGGCCTGGAACGAGCGGGCGAGATCGGCGATGGCGGATTGGCCGAACGCAATGGCGAGTAGAACTGGGACAGCGACCCTGATCATGGTGCAGTATTTCGCCGCCGGGGCGGCGGGTCCAACAGGAAACAGCCCACGATTTGCGCCATCGTGGGCGAGTCGCGCCGCGATGTCGCCAGAACCGGTGGGCACCTATCGGAAGGTGGGCGGCTGAATACCGTGGACAGCGGGCGCAAAATCGGGATGATCCAGGGTCGCCGATCCCCGGCGACATGAAGAAGCTATTCGGCCTGAGCCTGACGAAGTGGATATTCATCGGACTCTTCGGTGGGATCGCATTTGGCTATTTTGCACCGCCGGAGTGGTCGGTGGCGCTGAAGCCGATGGGCCTGCTCTTTATCCGGCTGATCAAGATGATCGTGGCCCCGCTTGTCTTCGCGAGCCTCGTGACGGGGCTGGTCGGGGCCGGGAACAGCCACATCGGTCGACTTCTCCTCAAGGCGCTGGTGTGGTTCTGGCTGGCGACGGCCGCGGCGCTGGCGATCGGTCTGGTGGCCGCGAATGTGCTGAGGCCCGGGGAGGGGGCGCATCTGGCACCCGTGTCGCATGGCGAGGTGGCGCCCCTGCCGCCAAAGCACAGGGGAGTGATCGAGCAGGTTGTGCCCGAGAGCGTATTTCAGGCGCTGGCGGGGAACGAGCTGCTACAGATCGTGTTCTTCGCCATCCTGTTTGCCCTGGGTCTGTCGGCGGTCGGGACCAAGGCGGATCCGGTCGTGGACTTTCTGAACGGGGTGACGGCCGCGATGTTCAAGGTCACGGAGTACGTGATGTATTTCGCCCCGATCGGGGTCGCGTGCGCGATTGCCGCGGCGATCGGGGCGCATGGCGTGGACGTCCTGCTGCGGCTTGCCAAGCTGGTGGGATCGCTTTACGTGGCCCTGTTTTTCTTCGTGGCGGCGCTGCTGTTGCTGGTGAAGTGGTACACGCGCATCCGGGTCGGCCGGGCGCTGTTCGAGTTGCGGGAGCCGCTGACGCTGGCATTTTCAACGACATCGTCGGAATCGGCGCTCCCGAAGGCGATTGAGTCGATGGAGCGGCTCGGGGTACCCCCGCACATCGTGAATTTCGTGATCCCGGCCGGGTACAGCTTTAACCTGGATGGCACCACGCTCTATCTGGCGATGGCGACCGGGTTCATCGCGCAGGCTTCGCACGTGGAGATGACCCTGTCCCAGCAGATCGTGATGATGCTGACTCTGCTGGTGACGTCCAAGGGCGTTGCCGCGGTTCCGCGCGCGAGCCTCGTGGTGCTCTCGGCGACCTGCGTGACGTATGGCCTGCCTCTGGAGATGATCGCCGTGATCATCGGCGTGGACGAGGTGATGGACATGGCGCGGACGACGGTGAACGTCCTGGGGAACTGCATGGCCTCGGTCGTGATCGCCAAGTCGGAGAAGGCGCTGGCGCCCGACTCGCTGATTTTCCAGCGGGTGAGGCATCCGGGGGCGCCGGGAGCCGGTTAGCCTGCATATTTCACGCGCATGCGCGAAATATGCAGGCTCAAAGGAAAACCGCGCTCTGAAATGCGGGTCCCCGATCGGTTTTCGGCACTGGAAACGCGGCCAACAGTTTGTGATTTCGAAAAGTGGCGTTTGGGAGCGCGCGTCTCCATCCCAACCTGTTGCTATTGCGCGGTTTTCCCAGAGCCCGGACACTTCACAGCCCGCAAGGCTGTGAAATGTCCGGGTTAGGCCGAGCCCTGGAGGGCGCGGTGGAGTTTCAGTTTCGGCGGGATCCGCCGGTTGGCTCGGGCATGCGCAGGCCCAGGGACAGGAGGGCCAATGCCGCGGGAAGGGCGACGAAGATCGCGGTGGGAGAGAGCCCGAACTGGGTCAGTGCGGCGAGGAAGCCGGCGCCGACAAGCATCGAGAGGTAGTCGATGAAATTTTGGATGGCGATGGTCTTGCCCAGCTTGGCGTGATCGCTCTCGTTCTGGAGGGCCGCGTTGAGCGGGACGATCAAGAGCCCGGCGGCGAGGCCCGCCGCGACGAGGATCATCACGACGGCGGCGATGCCGAGGTGGCCACCCACGAGGCCGAGCGGGAGGATTCCGAGGGCGAGAAGCATGCCGTATCGGCGGGTCCAGGTCAGGTCGCCCACCCGATGCAACTGTCCGGCGAGGACGCTGCCCGCGACGATGCCCATGATCATGCCGACCTTGAGCCACGCCAGTTCCTGGTTATTGACGTCCCTGATGCCCGCCTGATCAAAGACCTGGAGTCCCCAGCCTTGAAGATTGCTGCGGAGGGTGGCGCCAGCGAACCAAAAGATGCCGCAGCCGAGGAGGATTCGACCGAGGCGCGGGTGGGTTGTGAGCGCCCGGAGGCTTGAGGAGAATTCGCCGAGGCTGTGTCCGAGCGTGGCCCCGGGGTTGTGCGGCGTGCGCGACATGGCGGCGTTGAAGGCGAGCGCGGCAGCATAGAGACCCGCGCAGACCAGATAGCATATGGGGAGGGACCTGGCGTGGTCGTATAGCGTGGCTCCTCCCCAGAGGCCGCCGAGTATGGCGACGAGGGTGAGCATCTCGACGGTGCCGTTGGCCTTGACGAGGCGTTCGGCGGGAAGAAGCTCGGGGAGGATGCCGTACTTCGCCGGCGAATAGAGGCAGGCACCGATCCCGACGATGGCATAACCGGCGACTTGCCAGTCGCGGCTCGGTTGGAATTCGCCGGACTGGATCCAGACGCCGACGAGGCCCACGACCGTCCCGAGCATCTTGAGGGCATTGCCGCCGAAGAGCCAGGAGGTCTTCGGCATGCGGTCATTCAGGAAGCCGGCGAGGGGCGCCAGGGCTATGAAGGGCACGAAGAATACGGCGCTGAAGAGCGCATTCTCAGAATTGACGCCTCGTTCGGTGATCTCGCCGGTCGCCAGCTGAAAAGTGAGGGGACCGAGTATTGCGGCCAGGAGGAAGTTGTCACCAAACGCGCCCAAGAACTGCCCGGCAAGGAGGAGGGCGTAATCTCGCGATGTTCTCATAGGAGCGGGCAGCGGATTCCGGGTCGGATGGTTCCGGGCTGGGACCCGCGCGATCCAGTGCGCGCGGGAATGCCAAGGCGGGCATTGTAACGTCAGCCCATGCCGTATTCCTTGGCAGCGCTGGGGCCAAGCTCGTCCGCGAGCAGGCGGCGGAGATCGACGGTGGAACCCAGGGTGACGCCCCGGGCGGGGGAAGATCCCTCGGCGAGGCTCTTCTCCGCGCCCTGCAATACGAGCGTGGTGTAGAAGCCGAGGGCGATGGGGGTCATGTGGCCCTCGTAATCGTGCTGGGAGAGTTGGCCATTGCGGAGGGCGAGGATGTGCTGGTACAGGCGACCGGGGCTCGAGATACCGTAACCGGTGACCGTCCCGCCCTTCTCGAAGTTCTTGAAGAGCGGATTGACTTCGGTGATGCCGTCGGCGTGGATCTCTCGATAGCCTGGGGTGTCGAGGCCAAGGTCGATCATGCCCTCGGAGCAGATCAGGCGGTTGCTCTGGACCGTCAGGCTATGGGCCGTGTTGGGCAGGTGCCAGCCGGTGATGATATGGGCGACGGCGCCGTTCTCGAAGAGGATCTCGGTATCGACGAGGTCATAGCCCTTGACGGGGATCGGCCGCAGGGCCGGAAGGCGTTGGGCGTAGCCGACGGCCCGGACCTGCACGGGCGCGAGGTGGACGACCTTCATGAGCGCATCGGCCATGTGGACGGTGAGAAAGGAGACGGGCGTGTTCTTCTCGGCGAAGTCGGGCGAGGCGAAGAACCGGGGCGCGTGGTTCGGGTCGGCGACCTGGAGCTTGTCGATCATGTAGAGGACGCCGACCTGAAACTGGCCGTATCGTCCGCCCTGGTAACGGGCCTCGGCCTCCTTGAAGCGAGGGTCCTCGCGCTTGTGGAAATCGACACCGAGAAAGCGGCCGGCATCGCTCGCGGCGCGTATCATGGCGTGGGCATCCTTCAGGGTGGCCGCGGCCGGTTTTGGGACTACGACGTCGAGTCCGGCGCGCAGTGCGTCCACGGTGGGCCCGCAGTGGAGATGGTCTGGGGTGTTGACCTGCACCGCATCGAGCTGGACCTTGGCGAGCATGTCCCTGTAGTCCGTGAACCTGCGCTCCGCGGGAATCCCGGCGAGGTCGCAAAACCAGTTACGGAACTGCTCGTTCGGATCGGCCGCCGCGCAGACGTCGAGGAGGTGCGAGAAATCGCTGCGGAAGTACAGGTGCTGATAGATCTCCCGGACGACGGAGCCGACGCCGATGACGCCGAGGCGCAGTTTTGTTTTCATGGGATGATGGGTTTGGGGGTTGACCGGAGGCTGCCTAAGGGATGCTGGCGGTTCCGGTGTGCCGCAGCAGGAAGATGGCCAGGAACTCCGCGGATGATCGCAATTCCTCGAGGTCGATCTGCTCGTTGTCGGCATGCGCGTGCGCCAGTTTTCCCGCGCCGAATGTCAGCACGGGCATGCCGGGATACTCGGTGGCAAACAGCCTGGAATCGCAGGAGACGGTCCAGCCCGTGACGGGCCGCTCGCGCCAGAAGCCGCAGGCGCGGGCGGCCGCGATGGCATCCCGCATGGCGTGGGAATCCGGGTCGCCGTCGAAGGCGACGTTGTGGAGTTTCTCGTAACTGACGGAGACGGAGTCCTCACCCTTCCCGGAGGCGCCGATCCTGCGCAGGTAGCTCTCGGCGCCGCGCGCGGCGGCCGCGCGCATGCGGTCCATGACCTCGCGGATGTCGTGGGTGGGGACGAACCCCTGTCCGCCCTCCAGCTTGAGGGTGTCGCCGACGGGCGGCCCGGCGAGATCGATTGAGAATGGGCCGCCGATGGATTCGATGCGCGGCCGGGAATAGGCGAGCTGCCTGACGATCCAGGCCATCTTCGTGATGGCGCCGTCGTTCTCGCGGATCGAGCCCATGTGGCCGGTGGATCCGTGGACATCGATGGTGATGCGGTTGCCCTCCGGCGCGATATCCGCGTGGTGGTCGACCTTGGGCCTGCCGGTGGTCGGGTCGGCGACCCGGGTCTTGTCGCCGTATTTGCCCGTGTATCCGGCGATGGCGGTTTCGATGCAGTCGCGCACAAGCGTGGCGACGCGCTCGTCCGGGGTTCTTTCGAACGCGACGTTGAATCGGACATGGCCGCAGATCCTGCTGGGGTGCTCGCCGAAGTGCCCGATCATCCCATGGCAAGTCTGGACTGGCCTCTGTGGAAAGAGCGGGTGGCGGCTTTCGGTCCAGATGGCCTCGCCCTCCTTCTCCATCTCCTCATTCACGAACGCGAACATCTCGACGAGGGATGCCGTGGGGTGGCGCAGGTCGGCGCGGTACCAGACGGCGCCGCGGTTGGCGGGGTGGATCTCCCTGTCGGTGCACTCGCCGACGAGGATGGTATCGTAGAGCCGCTTGAGGTCGCGGTCGATGGCGAGCGAGAGCGAACCGTTGCCGCCCGGTTCCTCTTCGATGACGAACATCGCCACGACATTGCGATTCCAGCGGAGGCCCTCGGCGGGCATCAGTTCCGATAGCACCCTGAGGGCGGCGACGGTGGCGACGACGGCGCCCTTGTCGTCGCATGACCCGCGTCCGTGCATCACGCCGGGCGCCTCGCGCGGGGGGAAAAAGGGCGCCACGACATCGACGTGGCTATTCAAGGCGACGGAGCTGCCTGTGCCCGCGCTGCAGCTCCCGGGGATGACGCAGAGGAGGTTGGCGCGGTCCCGGTAGGCGATGTCGACGGGAAGGCCGCCGGGGCGCTCGGCGGTCTTGGTGAAATGCAGGAGGGAGAAGTTCGCGTGCGAGGCGATCGCGGGATTGATGGGGCGGCGCTCGAGCCGCATCCCCTCAAAGGCAAGGGGCCGCAGCTCGCGCTCGAGGAGATCGAAGGCGGCGGCCTCGCTGCGCCGCATGGCCGAGACGTCGGGGTTGGGCGTGGTGTCGATCCGGCAGAGTTCCGCGAGCAGGTCGGCGATATATCTCGCGAACTCCGGCGTCCGGGTGCGCGCGAAGATGTCACTGGCATTCATGGGAAGGGGTGCGTGTTTCGCGTTAGCAATGCACGACGGAGGGGTCAAGTAGAAGAGCGCGGGGGCGGGGCTGAAGGGTGGGACAGCGATCCGTATTATGAAGGGGGAAATCTATGGTGGGTCGCGGAGTGCCTAAAGGCACCACTACGAACATTCCCGTGGTTTTGGGCTCGTAGTGCCGCCTTCAGGCGACATTCGCATAACCTGCGGATGTCGTGTCTTTTGTGACACACATCGAAGTATCCCCAGCTTTGAAGTTTCAGGTCAGATACCATCCGGCAGCCGCCGGACCGCCGGGGGTGAAAATGTGGCCCCTCCGGCCACGGAGGGGCCGCGCGGCCCAGGTCCGCGGCTATAGAGCTAGATCCCCGGACCCCGGACGGCAGGAGGCGGGGATCTGGGGCGGAAAAGTGCGGCCCATGGGGTCAGAGTGTGGTGAGGCTCGACGCCTTGCACGGCGATGTCCTACGATCCGGGAGCGCGATGAAAATACCGCCGTTGCACCTCGTGTGGTTATGGGCCGCGGGCGCGTGCGGTGCCGGCGAGGTGACGATTGCCGTGAGGGGTGGCCCGGAGGGGTGTGTGATCGTGCGGCCCGCGGGAGCGTCGCCCTCGCAAGTTTACGCGGCCGATGAGCTGCGGCGGTTTGTCGGTGAGATGACGGGGGTGCCGTTGCCGATCGTCTCCGATGACGGCCCGTTGCCGGCGCGGGCGATCCTGTTAGGGGATACGCGGCACACGGGAAGGCTGCTGGGAGGGGCGGTGGATCTTGCGGCGCTCGGCGATGACGGGTTTCGGCTGAAGACCTGCCCGCCGCACGTGCTCGTCGTCGGGGGACCGGTGCGGGGGACGCTTTACGGTGTCTACGAGTTGCTGGAGCGATTCGGGGGTTGCCGGTGGTACACATCGTGGCACAGCGTGATCCCGGCCCGCGAGGCATTCACTGTTCCGCCGCTGGACGAAACGCAGAGGCCGGCGTTTGTGATGCGCGAGCCCTTTTGGTTCGACATGTTCGATGGCGATCTGGCCGCGCGAAACAAGTGCAACGGAAATGCGATGCGGCTTTCCGAAAAGCACGGGGGCAAGATCCGATTTGGCGGAGGGCTATTCGTGCACACGTTCAACGCGCTGTGTCCGCCCGATGAGTTCTTCGACGGGCACCCCGAGTATTTCAGCGAGATCGATGGCAGGCGTGTACGCGAGCGAACGCAGCTCTGCCTGACGAATCCCGACGTGCTCCGGATTGTGACGGGGAGGGTTCTCGAGAGGATCCGGAAGGACCCGGGGGCCCGGTTGTTCAGCGTGAGCCAGAACGACTGGTTGAATTTCTGCACCTGTCCGGCATGCCGTGCGGTCGACGAGGGTGAGGGATCGCATGCGGGGACGATGATCGGCTTCGTCAATCGCGTCGCGGAGGCGGTGGAGAAGGAGTTTCCCGGCGTGTGGATAGAGACGCTCGCGTACCAGTACACGCGCAAGCCGCCCAAGACGATCCGGCCGCGGCGGAACGTGGTGCCGCGGCTGTGTTCCATCGAGTGCGATTTCTCAAGGCCGCTTGATAGGAGCGCCTTTGAGCAGAATGTGCGGTTTGTCGAGGAGCTGAGGGCTTGGGGGGCGATGACCGACAAGCTCTATGTGTGGGATTATACGACGAACTTCCGCGACTACATCGCGCCGTTCCCAAACGTCATGGCGTTGCAGGGTAACGTGAGGCTGTTTCGCGATAATGGCGTGGTGGGGCTATTCGAGCAGGGCGCCTACCAGGGGCGCCATGGCGACTTCGCGGAACTGAAGGCGTGGCTGCTGGCGAAGTGGCTCTGGGACCCCGAGAGACCGGCGGAGGAGCTGCTGGATGATTTTTTTCGGGGCTACTATGGCGCGGCCTCGCCGCTGGTGAGGCGATACTTCAACGAGGTCCACGGTTTTCACGCTGATCCGGCCGGGAGACCCCTGCGGATCTCCGAGGATTTTGTGAGGTCGCCGATCACGGACGAATTTCTCTCAAAGGCGGGCGCGCTGTGGCGGGAGGCCGAGGAGGCCGTCCGCGATTCACCGGCGCACCGATATCACGTGCGGATGGCGGCGGTCCCGGTGCTGTACGCCCGCCTGGTGCGCCTTCCGCCGTACGAGGCCATCCGGGTGTGGGTCACCGAGGATCCGGCGGCGCACGGAGTGCCTCCGGACCGACGCGCGTTGGCCGCGGAGCTGTTGGCCCGGTTTGCGGAGGCGAGGGACATCCGGATCTCGGAGAACAAGGAGCGCCACGACAGGGTGCTCGCCGAGTGGGGCGAATGGGCGGCACCGGGGCGGCCGGCGGTGGCCCCGGGCGCGCGGAGCGCGGCGGTGGAGGACGGCGTACTCGCGCTCGCAAGGGAGGGGGAGTGGGGGGAGACAGTGGCCGATCCCTTGGCGGAGGACGGCTCGGCGATGCGACTGTTCAATACCCATTATGAGTGGTGCGCCACCCTGCCATTTCGGCGGGTGGCATTCGACGCGGGCAAGAGATATTCCATCCGGATGCGGGTGCGCGTGGAGGGGGCACCGGGGAAGGTGGGCGAGGCGTTCTGGGCCGGGGTCTATGATGCGAAGAACAGGCGGAGCTGCGGGGCGATCGATCGGAAGACATCGGCGGTTGGCGATGGATACAGCTGGTACGACGTGGCGGAGTGGGTGCCCGAGCGGGAGCATTACTTTTGGATCGGGCCGGGCCGATTCGACAAAAAGAATGGGGCGACTTCCGCCATAAGGGCGCTGTACGTGGACCGGCTGGAGATCGCGCTGGTGGATTGAGCCAGCATCCCGTTCAATAGCCCATCACTGACTATCTCCGACCCGGACATCGAAGCCGCGGACCCTCCCGACGCAACCAGAGGGGGACGCCGGCCTCGGCGTCCGATGGCGTTCTTCAACAGGCTGAAAGGAAAACCGCCTTAAGCATAAATAGTTATGACGGTGGCCCAAAGCGTGTCGCAAGGTTCCATCCGGATGGTCCCCGTTTTGCGACATCCTTCGTAACCTGTTCATATTCAGACAAAAGGCGGTTTTGCCAGAGGAGTTTGCCGGACGAAGTCCGACAAACTCCTAGGGTTGCCGCGAGAGCACGAAGGGGGCAAAGAGTCCGTAGCCTATCGTATCGTAGGAGGCGCCGGGCGGCGGTCCTGTCTTGGGGCCCCTGGAGAAGTGTCCGGGTCCCGCGATCCCGCGGAGTTCGCCGCAGTGGTGTGGGCCGAGGCTATTTTTCAGGGTGCCCGAGATGATGACCTCGATGACGTTATCTCCGGGGCGGATGTGCCGGGATACGTCGAGGGCATAGGGGGGCCAGCCGACGTAGCCGGCCAGGGTGCCGTTCACACGGACTCGGGCGACGCTGCCGTGCCAGGACGGCAGTTCGACGCGATGTTGCCCACTTCCCTTTTCGACCGAAAATGTTTGAGAGTACGCCACATCGTGCCCGTACAGCGGGAGGCCGGAGACGTTCCATCTCGCAATGGGGTCTGGCAGGGAGGCATCGGCGGCGACGATGACGAACCCAGAATCCGTTGGCCTGAGGATGAATTCGCCGAGGATGTAGGCGGGTTCCAGCTCATGATAGATGGTGAGGGGCTTTGCGCGGAGGGTGAGGGCGTTGTCGCCGGTGGTGGCGGCGCCCGCGATGTCAATGACCCGGAAGGCGGGGTCGAGCCAGTGGTTCCCATCCGCGGGCTTCACGGGTTTCCCATTGCACTCGATCGTGTAGCGATCCGCGCTCTCGACGACCGCGCGGAGGCCCCTTGGCGGGGGGCCTTCGATCCGGAAGCGGTACGTGGCCTCGAAACCGCTGTCGGGCGGGAACTCCTTGCGAAGCCATTCGTCGCGGAATTGGACGCCGCGGTGTGCGGGGTTGCCGTGAAGCCCATATTGCTGGAACGCGAAGTCGCCGGCGGTCGGGCAATAGGCTGCCTTGAGCGCTTTGCCGTTGGCGCTGATGTCCACAAAATCGAGCGTGAGGAGATTGGGATTGAGGCGGCGCGCGGTCATGGGGCCCGATGGGGCGAGCGCGACCCATTCCGGGGCAAGGGCGGCGGGCGGCTGGGCGTTCGATTTCGAAAAGAACAACAGCAGCGATCCGCAGGGTGGCAGATCGAACCGCGCGGATATGCCGTCCCCGGAACGCGAGAAGGGGAATGCGCGGATTTCGCCGTCATGGGGGTCCCAGCACTCGACGGCGCCGTGGTCGCGCGCCTCGGCGGTGCCCCGCGAGGGATGCTCGGCACTCGTGTTGACCAGGAAGAGGAGGTCCCCATCGTCGAGGGAACGGCGATGATGAAAGAGGATGCCCGGGTCATCCGCGTCGCGCTGGATGCGGAGGGGCGAACCGAGGCGGGGGGCCACGAGTCCGGGGAGGTCTTCCGTGCGGATGCGGCGCCACGCGGGGGCACTGGAGAGGGTGGCGGGGGCGCCGGACGGTTGACCGTCCACCAGCGTCGGCGGATCGCCGCAGCAGAATATCGGCCCCCCGGCGGCCACGAACGCGCTCAGGAGGGCGACGGTCTTCGCATTGAGGTTCTCGGTCAGCGCGGGGATGACGAGGGTGGTGTAGGCCGCGCGGCCGACGCGCAGGGAGCCGTCGATGACTTGGCCCCGGCGCGCCAGGATATCCTCGCAGCCGATATCGTAGGGGACTTGGGCGCGCTCGAGGGACAGCAGGAGGTCGAAGAATGACTTCCCGAGGGAGTCGAGCGCTCCCTTCTGGGATGGGTCGAACTCGGATTGGTGGAGCCACGCGGTGGTCGTCGGTTCCAGGACGAGGATCTCGTTGCGGCCTTGGCCCGCGGAGAGTGCCAGGGAGAGGCGGGTGAAATATCTGGCGAGCGTGTGGTATCCGTCCCACCACGGCTCGTGCGGCGTGAATGTCTGCGGGTGGTCGCGCTTGCGCGCGCCGCGGATGGTGACGGGCGAGATGTGCTCGTTGAGGGTATTGACCCCCAGGGCGTAGATCCAGTCGCCGATGCGCTTCATGTCCTCGAGGCGCAGGTCCCACCCTGCGGCGCCGTAGGTCTCGCAGAGCGTGCGCTTGGCGCCCGTCTGGTTGGCGACGGAGGCCAGCTCGCGGACCGCGCGGACGTTGCCGAACTGGGCATTGGTGTCCTCCTTGTACTGGTTGAAGAGGATATCGATGGCGGGGCGCTGGTGCCACGCGTACATGGCCATGGAGTCGGGGCCATGGGCGACGTTCGGCCAGCCGTGCTCCCAATAGTGGCCGGTGAATTCGAGCCCATGCCTCTCGCAGTAGTCGTGGTAGGGCTTGGCCCACCGCTCGATGAAGAGCTCCAGGACGAGCTGGAAGAAGTGGTGGCGGATGTGGCGCCAATCGCCGATCGGGCGAAACAGGCAGGGCAGGTTCGGAATGAGCGGGTGACCCCAGCGCTCCTCGAAGCGCTGTGGCAGGTCGTCGGTCCATGGCAGGCCGCGTGGGACGAAGAGGTTGGGCTCATCGGTGAAGACCCCGGGGATGCGCTTTCCGAACTCCGCGCCGTAGCGTTTGCGGTATGGCTCGAGAGTGACCTCCAAGAACTTCTCGGTGACACCGGGCTTCAGGAGATCGACGTACCACTTGTCGCCGAACCATGGGGTGCTCTCGGCAAGCACGCGATAGATCGTGAGGAAGGGCCCGCCGCCGGGATCCTCGCCGGCGCGCAGCTTGGCGGTGACATCGGCGAAGACGTCGCCCGCGATCTTGAACACGGCGACGGTGTCGGCGTCGGGCGCGGGCGCCTCAGGCGTCTCCTTCGCGCGCAGGCTCGCGTTGCGGGCATCGGGCAGGGCCTCGGGGACGAGTCCGCCGGCGAAACCGGAGGGGTAGGAATTCTCGTCATAGATCCAGACATTCATGTCGAGCTTCGCGGCCTCGTCGAGCGAGACCGACCACATGCGGAACCAGTCTTCGCCGAGATAGGGCGTGAGAAGGCCGGGGCGCGGGTGGACCCAGACCTGGCGGATCTGTTGCGCGGCGAGATCGCGCAGGCTCTGGCGGACCTGCGTTTCCGTGAGCATGTCATTCCATGTCCAGAGGGGGCCGGTGCTGAAATCGCGCGAGGGTGAGGCGAATTGGGCGCGGATGGCGGTGGAAGTCTCCGAGCGTGCGGATGTGGCGGGCTGCGAAATCCCGAAGGTTGCGATCAGCAGGGCGGCTATGCGTGCGTTCATGCTATCCTCCTGGGCGAGTTGGCCCAAAGCCAGTCTGCACGATGGGGTGGGTGCGTGGCAGGATAAATAGGCCCACGTTTTGCGACGGGGTGGAGGGGAGGGTGGATTTCCGCTCGAACCAGATTCCATCCGGCAGCCGCCGGACCACCGGCTTGGGAAATGTGGCAGGAGCCGTGAGGCTTTGGCGCCCAAACGCTGACGCGTTCGGCTACGGGAGGCGATGCGGCAATTTTCGAGCTAGCCCCGCCCGCGGCGCGGGCACGCGCCGCGTCATTCAGGGGAAAACTTCATTCCCGCTGCCGCCTGGCACAGGCGGCCTACAAATTTTGTGGGGCGTCTCCGCGCGACGCCGCCGGGGGGAAGTATCAGGTCAGGTGTGCCGGCTGCCGGGCCAGTGCGCCCACGGCCTGGCGGCCGTGTCTGCGTCCACAATGTTCTATTGTGCGCGCTTGATGTCTATGGGCCCGAACTCGGCATCGACGGTGGCGACGGAGTAGCCGAGCCACGTGATCGCCTTCAGTGGCCTCTGCAGCGGTGCCTCCACGGCGTGATCCCCGATGGCGGCGATGATCTTCTGGGCATCGAGATCGGCGATGACGCACATCTCGGTGACCTCGTTGGCGGTGACGGGGACCTTGACCGTAGGTCCCTTGCCGGCGCCGGCGCCCTGAAGGATGTAGAGGGACTGGCCGCTGATGCGGAACCCGCATTTCACGAGATCGCGGTCGGAGGGGCTGTCGCCGAAGACGAGGAAGCCGTTGCCCGGTGAACCGGCGGGTTGGCCGGGGCGCGGGCGGATGCGGACGGTGAAGGTGGTAATCTTTGTCAATGGCGCGGGCAGTTCCCTGATGGCGAAGGCGGTCTTACCCTTAGCGGCGGTGATGTGGTAGCCGAGTTCGCAAGGGGTGATCTGGGCGTCCGCGATATGATTGAAGTCGGGGTGGGAGGCCGTGGGCGAGAAGCCGGTGGGTTTTTCGGGTGCCTTGAGCGCCTCGATTTTGAGGTCGGGCGCGGCGTCGAGAGGTGCGCCCTTGGGCCCGAGGCGGACGACTGTCCCATCGAGCATTGTCAGGAAAAGCGCGCCATTGGCGGCGGCGAGGCCATCGAAGACGGGCGCGGATGGGAGGCGGAAGGCCGAGCGCCTGGAGCCGTCGCGCTTCGATAGGGCCATCAGGAGTGAGCCTTTCCTCCCCTCGAAGGCATCCATGGCATCCCGGAGGGCTCGCTGGATTTCGGCCTCCCCATAGCGGAGATAGGGCTCGGATTCATCGCTAGGAACGGGCGGTCCCGCGACGAATAGAGTGTCGGCCGCGAGCACCATGGCGCGAGCGAGGAAGGGGATCGTGTGGGACCAGTCATATTCGATCCGGGTGGGGGTGATGTCGCCGAGGGTGGCCGGCGTGTGCTTCTTCTGTGGCTTGCGACCGGCGGTGACGCGCTTGGGCTGTTTGGGGCAGGAGAACAGGTGGTAGGCATTGGGTGTGCCGCGGAACTGTAGGGGGGCTCGGCCGAAGCCGAAGATGGAGGTGCCATCCACGCAGAGGATCCTGCCGGCGGGCGCTTGTTCGGCGGCGAGGCTCCAGCCGCCGGCGCCGCTGACGTAAGACTGGCCGTACATCCAATAGGTCCGGTGCCACCAGGAGTCGTCGAGGAATCCGGTGGGGGAGAAGATGTGCGCGGTGTCGCCCTGTTGCTCGGTGTGGTCGCGCGGGGTGATGACCCCGGTGCGCGTGCCGTCGGGATGGAAGGGCTGAGAGCGCATGTACACGAGGCGCCCATCGAATGAGAGGACGTCTGGAAGCGCGACGGGCAGGTTGGGCCATTTGACATCCTTCTGGAGGTTGTCGTTGCTGCCGGGGATGCGGTCATCGAGGACGGTCTCGGAGATCGCGGCTCCGCTCTCCGGGTCGAGGCGGAGCAGGCGCATGCCGCCGTCGAGCCACATGCTGCGTCCGGCCACGCACCAGACCTCCGGTTTTCCGGACGCGGTGCCTTGTTCGCGCACGAGCACGCTGCCGCTGACGGGCCATATCGATTCGAGGTGCTCATTCGCGACGTGGCGTCGGTCGATGGGGGCGGCGCGGAAGCGCCAGAGGAGGGAGCCATCCTTGGCGCGCAGGCAGTAGACGTGGCCGTCGGCGCAACCGAAAAGGGCGCGCCCGCGCCAGATGGTGGGGGGGGAATCGACGCGTCCTCCGGCGATGAAGCGCCAGTCCGTCGCGCCGGATCCCGCATCGATCGCGTGCAGCGCGCCGCGATCCACGGACGCCACGAAGACCTTGCCTTCCGCGATCACGGGGCTGCTGAGCCTGCCGCCGATGGTGGTGCGCCAGCCGAGCTTCAAATCCTGGGGTATCTCGGAGGGCGTGAAGCCACTGCGTGCCGGGTTTCCGCGCAACGTGGGCCAATCTTCTCCATTTTCGATGGCAGATGGAAGATGGCCGATCACTTGGCCGGCGGGACCCTTCTCAAGTCGGCCCTCCTCTGGGATCGTCTTGGGCAGGGCGCGGGAGGGCGAGGCGGTGGCGAGGGCGTTGATGCCATTGAGTTTTGCGAGCAGGTAGCAGGCGCAGGAGTGGGGCGGGGCGTAGACGAAGCCGTTGGCGGGGAGGATGCCGTAGTTGCAGGAGCCGCGCACCCAATGGTGGGGGACCCAGTGTTTCGCGTTGAGGTCGATGAACTCGATCCCGGTGCGGGACATGAGGATGTAGTTGCAGGTGGCCTTGGCCCGGTAGCAGCGGTGGTGGGACATGTGGGGCTGCCAATCGTCGGGCGGGAATTCGGCGCGGACCTCGCCGGTGCGCGGCTCTCGCCCGGTGAGAATGCCGGTGCTGCGTGTGCTGGTGGTGGCGCCGCACCAGACCAGGTCATCGATCACCATGAGGTCCTCGGCGGAGGCATAGCCGGATTCGGGGTGAGGGGCGGACCAGAGCTTCTTGCCGGAGGCGGCATCGAGCGCGGTCATGGTATCCTTGCCGCCCCGGATCGGATCCATGGCCTCGCCACCGGCGAAGAGGACGACGTCCTCGTGGAGCACGAGGGACGGCGCGAACAGGACGTGCATGGGTTTCCAGCGGGGGAGGGGCTCCGAGGCCCAGAGGCGTTTCCCATCACGGGCGCCGAGGCAGGTCAGGCGATCCCCGTCGTGGAAGCAGAGCCTACCGTTCGCTGCGGCAAGCGCGCCCGGGGCGACGGGGGACTCATGGTGCCAGAGTTGGCGGCCGGTGGCCGCGTCGATAGCGACAATCCGCCGCGGCTTCTCGTCCCAGTTCCAATCCCGTCCGGCCGACCGGATGGCCTCGACGCTCTCGGTGGGCATATCGCGGTAGGCATCGAGGTCGGGATTCGCGACGGCGAAGAGGATGCCATCCGAGAGGATCATCTCCTCGGTGCCGGCGGTTTCCTGGAGCGTGGCGATGTCCGAGCCGGTGGCGCCATCGATGACTGAGACGGGGGAGCCGACGCCCAGGGTGACGTAGATCCGGTCGCCCTCGGCGATGAGGCGGCGGAGGACCTGCGAGGGCCCGCGCTTCAGGGGCCAGAGGTGCGGGTGCCACTTGTCGATCGGTCGCTGCCAGAGGATCACGCCGTTGAAGGCGTCGCGCGCGATCAGGGTCCACTCTGACGGCATCTGGACGGACCAGCGGGGGCCGAGGTCCATGATGTAATACAATCTCCCGCGTGCCGAGACCATGGCGCTGAGGCCGGACATGTGGTCGTGGTGCCGGAGATATTCCGGGCCGCCGACCCATTGGAGATGCGCCGGGGGCCCAATGCGCCTGTCGCGAGACACGGGATTCCCTCCGGGGCCATGGAGGTAGTGGGTCCACTCGTCGATGTCGTCGGGCCAAGGCTTGACCGTGGTGGCCCATTTGCCATCGCGCCAGATGCACGCGACGCCGCGCGGGCTGAGGGCGCGCAGGATCTCCTCCTGCGATGCGGGGCATGGGTCGCCAGAGACGAAGAGGCTGACGGCGTCATCCACGAGTGGCAATTGGGACGAGCGGAGGTGGCCGGCGGTGACGCGGCCCGCGAGGCCCAGGGCGTCGAATCTCTCTCGCATGTGTCCAACGAGCGCGGCGTCCTCGCAGAGGACGTGGACGATCCGGGCGGGGCCATCCGCGATCGCCGCGGTCAGATTGGCATCCTGCTGGTTGCGGGCGACGTGGACGATGAGGCCGCCTTTGAAGTCGGCCCGATCAATGATCGCGGCGGCCTCTTCCCGTGCCGAGTCGGGCGGGGCCGCCGCGGGGGCGGGGGAGTCCAACGGCAGAGCAAGAAGGAATGCGCCAAGAAGGCCTTGGGTCGGGGGGGGCGGTCTCATGTGACACCATGACGATGTGCCCTCCCAAGGCGATCTGCCTAGAGAAAATGCTTGGCGGGACTTCGCCCTGGGCGGGATGCCTATGGAAAACAAAAGAAGCCTGGGTCGGTCGCGGTGGGGCCCCCCGTTGCCCGG
>JADLBR010000054.1 GCA_020847615.1 Verrucomicrobiia bacterium | reverse complement strand
TGGCACCCTCGTCGCCTACTTCGGCAACTACGGGCCACACAAGGAGACCACACACCTCCAGGCCGTCACCACCACCGATGGCGAGCACTGGGGCGCCATCCGCGAGATCGGCGTTCCCGTCAACCCAAACCACGGACCCCAACCGACCGCCTCGGGCCGTCTCATCATCGCAGGCAATATCGCGTTCCCCTATTCCGATGATCCCTCCGGGCTCTCGGGCTGGCGAATGACCGGCATCTACCCCAAAGAAATGGCCGCCACCATCAAGGACGACCCCGACTCATTCCACGAGGTCGCAGAGAAGCAAGGTTGGCCCGCGCACCTCTGCGAGGGCTCGTTCTACCAGACCGAAGACGGCGTCCTCCACATGCTCCTGCGAAATACAGGGCGCCCCCACAACGGCCTCCTCTGGGTCACCGAGAGCCGCGACGATGGCGCGACGTGGTCGTCGCCAACACCCACCGCGTTCAGCGATACCAACGCCAAGTTCCACTTCGGCCGCCTTCCCGACGGCCGCTTCTACTATGTCGGCAACCCCATCGGCGGCGGCCGCACCCCGCTGGCGCTCTCGCTCTCACGCGACGGCACCCGATTCGACCAGCACTTCATCCTCGGCGATGCCAAATACGAGAAACGCCGCCCCGGCCTCCACAAGGGCGGCGAATATGGCTACCCCCATACGCTGATCCACGGCGGCCACCTCTGCATCACCGTCTCCCGCCAAAAAGAGGCCGTCGAGGTCCTCCGCGTGGCGCTGGAGGAACTGAAATGAGCCACCCCCTGAATCACCTCGCAGTCGCACTGGCCCTGACTCTCCCCGCAACACGGGTCCAGGCCGCCCAGGCCCCCAACGTCCTCTTCATCGCCTCCGACGATCTCCGCAACGACCTCGGCTGCTACGGCAACCCCCTGGTCAAATCCCCCAACCTCGACCGCCTCGCCGCCCGCGGCATGGTCTTCGAAAGGGCCTACTGCCAGCAGGCGGTCTGCAATCCCTCACGAGCCTCCATCCTCACCGGCAAGCGCCCCGACACCCTGCGCATCTGGGACCTGCCCACCCACTTCCGCGACAACGACCCCACGGTCGTCACCCTGCCCCAGCATTTCAAACAGAACGGCTACTTCACCCAGAACATCGGCAAGATCTTCCACAACTGGATCCATGAGATACAGGGCGATCCCGACTCTTGGAGCGTGCCCGCCGTCTGCCACTTCAACAACCACGGCGCCGACAAACCACAGGTCGCGGGCGAATTGCCGCCCAACCTCGCCCAAGACCCGAAATGCGAGTGCCGCGACGTGCCCGATGAAGCCTACTTCGACGGGCGCATCGCCGACCTCGCCATCGAGGCCCTCGGCAAAATGAAGGAGCGCGGCCAGCCTTTCTTCTTCGGCCTCGGTTTCTGGAAACCCCACTCCCCCTTCAACGCGCCCAAGCGCTACTGGGACCTCTACCGCCGCGAGGAGGTCCCGATGCCCCAGAACCCCGATTGGCCCAAGGACGCCCCCCGCATCGCGTGGCACGACAGCCGCGAAATCCTCGGCGCCAAGACGCGCGACCTGACCCCCGACGCAGTCCGAGAGATCCGCCACGGCTACCTCGCCGCCATCTCATACCTCGACGCCCAAGTCGGCAAGGTCCTTGACGAACTGGACCGCCTCGGCCTCGCCAAGAACACGGTCGTCGCATTCTGGTCCGACCACGGCTATCACCTCGGCGAACAGACCCTCTGGGCCAAGACTTCCAACTTCGAACTGGATGCCCGCGTGCCGCTCATCATCGCCACACCCGATATGACGCGGGGCGCCCGCACCCGCGCGCTCGCCGAGTTGCTCGATCTTTACCCCACGCTGGCCGAACTGTGCGACCTGCCGCGGCCCGCCGGCCTCGATGGCGTCAGCCTCGTCCCCATCCTCAAAGACCCCCTCCAGTCGGTGAGGGCCGCCGCACTGACCCAGCACCCGCGGCCCGCCTACTACGACCGCGAACCGTCGAAAACGCCCACCGCCATGGGCTACTCCGTCCGCACCGAACGCTGCCGCTATATCGAATGGCGCGATTGGAAAACTGGCGAGACGCTCGCGCGCGAACTCTACGACCACCAGACCGACGACTTCGAAACCCGCAACCTGGCCGGCGACCCGGCCCGGGCCCAGGACATCGGCGACTGCGCCGCCGCGCTCTCCCGCTTCCGTCCCATTGTCCAACCCGGTTGGAAACCCGCCATCCCATGAGGAGACCCCGATGAACCTGATCGCCCGAAGAGACATTCTCAAAGGCCTGACCCTCGGCGCCGGCGCCGCATTCGCCCCCGCCCCCTGCCCGGCTGCAACGCCGGCGACGAAGGCATCCCCATGGCCGGCCGTCGATGTCCTGATCTGCGGTGGCGGCCCCGCAGGCATCGCCGCGGCGATGATGGCGGCGCGAGCCGGCCGAAAGACGCTGCTCGTGGAACGCTATGGCCGCCTCGGCGGCATGGCCGTCCAGGCCATGGTCGGCCCACTGATGGGCCGCGTGGAAAGCACGCACGTCGACGCAATCCTGGAACTCATCGGCGGCCGCAACGTCGATTACGAGTTCATCGACGTGCAATATGCAGATCTCCTGGAAAGGGCCGGCTGCCAGATCCTGCTCCACGCGTGGATCGTCGCACCCCTGCTCGATGGCAACCGGATCACCGGCGCGCGCCTCGTCACCAAGCAGGGCATGATCGACGTCCCGGCCAAGGTCACCATCGATGCCACGGGCGACGGCGACGTCGCGGCCGGCGCCGGCGCCGAGTTCGACCAGGGCCGCGGCGCGGGACCCAACTGGAGCGCGGACGGCCTCGTGCAGCCCATGACGATCATGTTCCGCGTCTCCGGCGTGAACCACCCCGAAACCATGGAGGCGAACAGGGGTCGAAAGGGCTACCGCTTCCCGGACGGCCGCACATGGAACGAATTGTGCAAGGACGCCAACGGCCGCGGCGAACTGCCGCCCACCGTGGGCATGGTCCGCACCTACCCGGGCAGGCGCGACGACGAGCGCGTCATCAACGCCACCCAGATCAATGGCGTCGACGGCACCTGCGTGCAAGACCTCACCCGCGCCGAACTCGATGGCCGGCGCCAGGCGCAAGCAGTCCTCGATTTCCTAAAGCGACGCGCTCCCGGTTTCCAGAACGCGTACGTCAGCGGCATGCCGGCCGTGGTGGGCGTCCGCGAGACGCGACGCGTCCGCGGCGTCGCCTCCCTGGCGGTGGAGGACCTGATCGAAGGCAGGAAATCCCCGCGCGCCGTGGTACGCGGCGCGTCATTCCCCATCGACATCCACAACCCCGACGGCATCGGCCAGGCGCAGGGCGTTTCCGCCGCACACCCGCTGGGCAAGGATCCGACCGTCAAACCCTACGATATCCCCTACGATTGCCTGGTGCCCCAGAGCGTGAACGGCCTCCTCCTCGCGGGCCGGTGCATCAGCGGCACCCACGAGGCGATGGCCTCTTACCGCGTGCAGGTCATCGCCATGGGCATCGGCGTGGCGGCTGGCGTCGCCGCCGCCGAGGCGGCCCGGCAGGGCATCGAACCGCGCGATGTGGATGTTGCGAAAATTCAGGGCATCGTCTTTGAGAAGGCCTGACTCGAAAGCCGCCGGGATTTCCGAGTCCCGGCTCCAGGCTCTGCGGGCGCGATCCGGAAATCGCGCGCAGGCGTGCTGCTGCATGCTGGCCATCGCCGCCATCGTCATCCACTCGTCAACGCTTGCCGGGCCCGCACGAGCGGAACCGCCTGGCCCCGTGTCCGGCCGGCCGCTGAAGGTGCTGGCGAATGGCGGCGTCGGGCTGCTGGCATCGCCAAATGCTTACAAGACGGTACCGCTCGGCTGCGCCCGCATCTACGGCCAAGGCCGCCCCGACCTCTTTGTCAGCGCGACCCACGGCATCGAGCGCGCGATGTACCTCTATCGCTGGGTGCGTGACAATGAGCAGGGACAACCCGTCTTCGCCCCGCCCGTAAGGGTCCGGCACCCTTTCGGTGACGCCAGTCCGCCGGCCGGGACGATTCTCGAGGATGCGGCGGGCCATGTGCATGGCTTCTGGCTGCAAGCGCGCCGGCTGATTCATTGCCGCTTCGACCGCGAAGCCATGGCCTTTGTGCAGCTCGCCCAACTGGACCTCGCCGGCCTGCCACGCGCACCGGACGCCGTGGCGATCCTCAGCATGGCGGACGACCGGCTCGATGTGGTGGTCGCGTGCTCCAACGGCGCGAAATATCGCCCGCCGGGCGATGAGAGCAGCGACAACTACGTGCTTTATGACGGCGCGGGCGCCTTCCGCGGGCACTGGCCCCGCGCGGGACTGTACCGCATCCGGGCGCGGAGCGACCTGTCCGCGATTGTCGAGGCGCCGCACCTGTTCAGTGCATCCAACGAGGAGATCCTCGGCGGCGTGGCCCTGACGGCCGCCTCGTATCCGTCAAAGCCGGCGTCCTGCGTCGTCGCGGGCGCCTCGCTCGGCAACTTGTATTGCTTCGCCGCTGCGGACCTGCAGGCGAAATCCAAATCCCCCCTCGTTGGCCCCGGCCTCCAGTGGATCCGCCACCCGACAATCGGCGCCGCGCCCATCGCATACCCCGACGCCGGGGGCCATCGGGCGGACCTCATCGTCGGCGGCGAGGGATCGCTCTATTATTATCCCTTCTCGGGCAAGTTCACCGCCGAGGGTCATCCGATCTATGGCGATGCCCAGCCCGTCTGGCAGCAGGACGCGCAGCTCTACGCCGGCACGCTCGCCGTCCCCAACGGCGTCGATTGGGACGGCGACGGTGCCACCGACCTGGTCGTCGGAAATTCCGAGGGCCGCATCCTCTTCTTCCGCAACCACGGCACCGACCGCGAACCGAAGTTCGGAATCGGCGCACCCATCTTGGCCAACGGCGAGCCCATCCACATCCAGCCCGGCTACTACGGCATCCAGGGACCGTTCGAGACCCGCTGGGGTTACTCCTGCCCGACGACGGCCGATTGGAATGGCGACGGGCTCCCCGATCTCCTGCTCAGCAGCGCCACCGCGCGACACGAGGTCTTCCTCAACATCGGCGCGCCCGGCAACCCCCGCCTCGCCGCCGCACGCCCGCTCTACGCCGACGGCCTCGAACTCCACGGCACGTGGCGCGTGAAGCCGGGCGTCGAACGGATCGATGGGCGCATGGCCTACGTCATCCAGGACGACGCCAACGCACTCCATCGATACTGGCGCTTGGATGACCAGAACCTCTCGGACGCCGGCCCGCTGCGCATGGAGGATGGATCGCTCATCACCTCGCACAGTGCCGGTGGCGGGCCCGGCCAGAAAGGCCGGGGGAAGATCGCCATCGTCGACTGGGATGGCGACGGCCGCGTTGACCTTCTCGTCGGCACCGCGAAGCGGGGCTCCATCCCCGAGCCGCAGGCGGGGCTCCCGTGGTCCCGGCGCCGCAACGGCGAAGAATGCCTCCAGGTCGTTCTGCTTCGGAATTGCGGTAGCAACGCCATTCCCAAGTACGAACAACCCCGGCTGTTTCAGTTCCAAGGCAAAGACATTTATCTCGGCGCGCACTCCAACGCCCCGGCCCCCTGCCGTTTCGGCGCCGCCTCAGGCGGCCCAAATCTTCTCATCGGCATGGAGTCCGGCAGGATCTACTTCTTCAGTCACGCCGACCTGACGCTCCGGAATCCCGATGGCCCACGCTGACACGGCACCATGAGCGACCTCTGGCATGAGTTGACCCCTCCATGAAACCGACAAGGCACAGAAGACTCCTGCTGTCCCTGGCGCCGCTCCTCGCCGGCACGCTCGCGGCCTCGCCTCCGGCCAAACCTGCCGCCGACCCCGCCAAGGTGCCCGGCATCGTCATCGATCACCTCCCCGCCTCGTCGGGCCTCTACGTCGGCTCCCCGAGCATCGCCATCCTGCCCGACGGCGCCTACGTGGCCTCGCACGACCACTTCGGCCCCCAGATGAAGGAGCGAAGGGACAGGCTGACCTCGGTGTTCCGCTCACGCGACCGCGGCCGCACGTGGGAGAAAATCGCCGACCTGGACGGGCAGTTCTGGTCCACGCTCTTTGTGCACAGGGGCGCACTCTATATCGTGGGCGTCCATGTGCCCGGCGGACAGGCCATCATACGCCGCTCGGCCGACGGCGGGGCCACATGGACCCGGCCGACCGACGGGACCACCGGACTTCTCCGGGAGAACATCAGGCACCACTGCGCCCCCGTCCCCGTCGTCGTGCACAACGGCCGCATCTGGCGCGCCATGGAGGACCTCATGGGACCCGGGGGCTGGGGGACCCATTTCCGCGCGCTCATGATGTCGGCGCCCGAGGACGCGGATCTGCTCAAGGCCGCCAGTTGGACGTTCACCGAGCCCATCGGGGGCAACCCCGCCTGGCTCGATGGCGGCTTCGGCGGCTGGCTCGAGGGCAACGCGGTCGTCGCCCCCGACGGCCGCATCGTCAACATTCTCCGCGTCGCCACGCGGACCTGCCCCGAGAAGGCCGCAATCATCGACGTCACCGCCGACGGCAAGTCCGCCCAGTTCGATCCGGCCCGGGGATTCATCGATTTTCCCGGGGGCGCCAAGAAATTCACCATCCGTCCCGATCCCAAGGGCGGGCTCTACTGGAGCCTGGCCTCCATCGCCCACTCCCCGTTCGTGCCCGGGACCCCCGGCGGCATCCGCAACACGCTCGCGCTCACTTGCTCCAGCAACCTGGTGGACTGGACCGTGCGCTGCATCCTGCTCCACCATCCAGATACGGTGCGCCACGGCTTCCAGTACGTGGACTGGCAGTTCGACGGCGATGACATGATCGCGGCCTGCCGCACCGGGTTCGACGACGGCCTCGGCGGCGCACACAACGCCCACGACGCCAATTTCCTGACTTTTCATCGCATCGCCAATTTCCGCACACTCACTCTGGCGGACTCGGCCGCGGTCATGCCCGTCCCCATTTCCCGGCACGAGACCGGCGACCTAATGATCACGGGCGCCGGTTTCGAGATCGCCCGACTCGACGAGGGCGCGACGGCCTTCTCGAATCGCGCCTACATCTGGAACGGCGTTCCGGAGGATTTCCAAGGCTGGTCATACACGCGCACCGGCGGGGGCGAGCCCGCCGCGATCGGCGTCCGGGCCACCCGCGATACCACGCTCCATGTCGCGACCACCCCCGCGCACGCCCGAAAGGCGCTCCCCGCCTGGCGGCCGACGGGCACCGCATTCGCCTACACCGACCGCGGCATGACGGGCATGGCCATATTCACCCGCCCGCTCCGCGGCGGGCAGGAAATCATGATTCCCCAGGGCAACTGGACCGGCACGCTCGTGCTCGTGCCCACGGGCCAGACCCCGCCCGATCCCAAACCCACCCCACCATGAACACAACCACATCCTCCCTCACCACCCGCGCCTGGCTCACCGTCGCCATGCTCTGGCCCGTCGCCACCCTCAACTACCTCGACCGCCAGATGGTCGCCACCATCCGCGCCTCCATCCGCGCCGATATCCCATCCATCGCCAACGACCAGCAGTTCGGCGTCCTCATGGCCGTCTTCCTCTGGGTCTACGCGTTCCTCAGCCCCGTCGGGGGTTTCATCGCCGACAAATTCAACCGCCGCTGGACCGTCATCGGCAGCCTCTTCGTCTGGTCGGCCGTCACCTGGGCCACCGGCCACGCCCAGACCTACGACCAGATGAAACTCTTCCGCGCCCTCATGGGCATCAGCGAGGCCTTCTACATCCCCGCCGCCCTCGCCCTCATCGCCGATTTCCACCCCGGCCACACCCGCGCGCGGGCCATCGGCCTCCACCAGAGCGGCATCTACGCCGGCCTCATCCTCGGCGGCCTCGGCGGCTACATCGCCCAGACGAGTTCCTGGCGCAACTGCTTCATCTGGTTCGGCGCCGCGGGGGTCGCCTACGCGCTCGTGCTCGCCCTCACCCTCAAGGACGCACCCCGCGCCCCAATCCAGGGCGCCCCGGCGGATGACCGGGCCCGCATCACCGCCCTCGATACCCTCCGCGCGCTCGCACTGCAGCCCGCCTTTTGGATCCTCGTGATCTACTTCACCCTCCCAGCGATCGCCGGCTGGGTCACCAAGAACTGGCTCCCCACCTTCCTCGCGGACACCTTCCATCTCAAAGAGGGCCCCGCCGGCCTCTCCGCCACCGGCTACATCCACCTCGCCTCTTTCGTCGGCGTACTCCTCGGCGGCGGCCTCGCCGACCGATGGATGCGATCCTCCCTCCGCGGACGCATCTACACCAGCGCCCTCGGCACCCTCCTCCTGGTCCCTGCCCTCCTAGGTCTTGGTTATTCGAATCATCTCGCGCTCGCGGTTCTCTTCATGATCCTTTTTGGCCTCGGATGGGGCTTCTTCGACTGCAACAACATGCCCATCCTCTGCCAGATCACCCGCCCCGAACACCGCGCCACCGGCTATGGCTTCATGAACCTCGTCAGCATCAGCACCGGCGCCGGCGCCACCATCGTTCTCGGCTGGATGCGCGACCACGGCATCTCCTTCTCCATCGCCTTCGCCGCCTCCGCCGCCGTCGCCCTCCTCTCCGCCGGCCTCGTTCTCCTTATCCGGCCCAAATCCCCCTGACCCCAAAACCCCGAAAATCTGCCCAGATCCGGCCCGGCCGGCCCCCCCGAAAATTTTCGCAAGTCCCTAAAAAACATGCTTGTCGGCCGATCCGGCCATCGGTAGTGTTCTCCGCAGTGGTCGGCCCAGAATCTTGTGGGTCGTACCAGAGCCATTGAGACCGGAGACCAAGGTGAGATTGATGAGCGCGTCGCGGGCCCTGTGCATGATGGCATTGATCGTCTCAATGCCCCCGCCCGACCTCTCCGCCCAGACCAATACCTACACCAACGACAACACCGGCAACACGGCCCTGTTCTGGACAACCCCCGCAAACTGGTCCCCCAACGGCGAACCCGGCTTCAAGGTCAGCACGGCAACCGGCGACTCGAACGACATCGTCATCGTCAATTTCCTCACCTCGGGTGCGGCCACGCAAACGCCCCAACTCGACTTCGACGGCGAGGAATACGTCTTTGGTTCCCTCATCATCTCCGAAGACAGTGTCGCGAGCCACAACGCGGACGGCAATTTTCTCAACACCGGCGGCTTTGGCGGGATCTTCAGCGTCACCCAGACCCTCGAACGCGTTGTCTACACCAACGGCGGCCGCCAGATCGACATCTATCCCGAGATCACGCTCCGGGACAAGATCGATGGCAAGCCCTTCGAAATCCTCATGGGTGGAAACGCCCTCGACATCGGCGGTGGTCTGGTCGGCACGGAGGGCCTGATCATCTCCAACAACCAGACCCTCTACATCCGCGGCATGGAGAGCATGTCCTACGGGCCCACGGCCACCAACGGCCTCACCTTCACCGGCAGCTCCGGCAGCAGCAAGTACTTCTTCTTCA
>JADLBR010000582.1 GCA_020847615.1 Verrucomicrobiia bacterium | reverse complement strand
GCAGCGGGAGGCCCGACGCAGTACACCGAGGACGCGGCTTCCGCCGCTGACCCCGTTGGTACAGCGAACATCCTCGTTCGCAAGGACACCCCTGCTGCCATCACATCGGCGGACGGCGACAACATCGCCCAGCGGGGCACCGATTATGGTGCCGCCTACGTGCAGCTCGTTACGAGCGCCGGGGCGTACATCGACTCCGTGGGGGGTGGCACCGAGTCCACCGAGGACGCGGCTGCGGCTGCACACCCGGTCGGCAAGGCGTCCATCCTTGTCCGTGCCGACACGCCCGCCGCCATCGCGAGCGCGGACGGCGACAACGTCGCCCAGCGCGGCACCGACTACGGCGCCGCCTACGTCACCCTGCTCGACACGGGCGGCTCTCCCGTCGCGGTTGGTGGGGGTACGCAGTACACCGAGGATGCGGCAGCGGCTGCCAACCCCATCGGCAATGCGCTCATCCTTGTCCGCGACGACACGCCGGGGGCGCTGACCAGCGCTGATGGTGACAACGTGGCGGCCCGTGGCTCCGACTACGGAGCGATGTACGTCACCCTCGTGGACAACGCGGGCAGCTTCCTCTCGGTCGGTGGTGGGACGCAGTACACCGAGGACGCAGCGGCTGCCGCGAACCCGGTTGGCAACGCGATCAACCTCATCAGGGATGACGCGCTCGCGCGTACCGTCTCTGCGGATGGCGACAACGTCGCCCAGGGTGGGTCCGCTGCCGGGGCGGCGTACGTCGAGATCGTGGCGTCCACCACCAAGCTCGGCAGCGCCACCGATGGCCTGCTGGTCAACCTCGGCGCGAACAACGACGTGACCGTCACGGGGACCGTGACCGCGAACCTCGCAGCCGGGACCAACAACATCGGCGATGTGGACGTGCTGTCCATCGCCGCTGGCGACAACAACATCGGGAACGTCGACATCGTCACGATGCCGAACGTCACCCTCGCCGCTGGCACGAACACCAACGAAGTTGTCGGAGACGTGGCGCACGACGCTGCCGTTGGGGGGAACCCGCTCCTCATCGGCTTCGAAGCGAAGGACCAGGATGGAGCGGCGCTTCCGAACGCGGTGAACGCCGAAGGCGACCTGGTGCGCGGCGCGGCCTCGCTGAGTGGTGTGCTGTACGTCATGCCGGTGACCGAGGATGGCTCGGCGGTCGCGACTGTCAACGTCAACTCGCACGCTGTGACGAACGCTGGCACCTTTGCGGTGCAGGAATCTGGCGCAGCACTCACCGCCCTTCAACTCATTGATAACCCGGTGCTCGTAGATGATGCGGCTTTCACTCCTGGCACTAGCTCTGTGATGATGGCTGGATTCCAGGCTGATGAGTCCTCCACTGACTCTGTGAACGAGGGGGATGCTGGCGCGGCGCGCATGACGCTTGACCGCAAGGTCATCGTCACTCCGTTGCCGCATACGGCGGGTGGTCTGTCAGCATTCATGTCCATTGACCTCGACGAGACAGAGGAAGATGTCAAGACCTCGGCGGGGCAGGTGTACTCGATCTCCGCATTCAACCACACCGCGGCCCCGCTTTACTTGCGCTTCTACAACGCGACAGCAGCCAATACCACCGTGGGGACTACCGCTGCGGCGCTTGGCCCATTCACCATTCCTGGCAACGCCGACTCGGATGGTGCAGGATTCGTCTGGAACAGCCCGCATGGAGTCGCGTTCGGCACTGCTATTTGCGCCGCTGTGACGACTGGCATCGCTGCAAATGATACCGGGGCTCCTGCTGCCAACGCGGCCAGTGTAGTCGTGGGGTACATGTGATGGAATACTACTCACACATTGATCAGATGGGCGGCGACCTGTATCTGGTGCGGGTGGTTGAGGTCATCGACGGGAAAAACGGCGAGGAAGTCTTGCGGTATGAGATCGAGATTCCGCATGATTCTCGGTCACTCCGCCGAGTAGTAGACGCCGAGTCGAAGTTGCGGCTAAGTGCCTGAATACCGCAATGAGCCGCAGTCCCCGACCCGTCTAGCTGCTGCTATTGCCTTTCGCAAGTTGGGAAACTTTGTAGGCGCCGAGGCCTGCTCTACTCAGAGTGGCAAGGTGTTCTACTGGTACTGCGTTGACGAGGGGCGAGTGTCTGGGGCGCAGTTCCCATCACTCAGTAGCGCTACTGCTGCGGCTGAGGTTCACGATGCTAGATTGCACTCTGGCAGGCGCTTGCCGTGACCATCCCCTCTGTCAGGTCGTATTACGATCCCGGTAGCTTCACCTTCGGCGACCTCGTGCTAAACGTCCCGACGGGTACTGCCGATAACGACATTCTTATT
>JADLBR010000053.1 GCA_020847615.1 Verrucomicrobiia bacterium | reverse complement strand
TTGCTGCCCCACCAGTTGTGCTCGCCCATGTAGTAGCCGTGGTCGCTCCACAGGATGACCACCGTGTTCTTCGCGGCGGGCGAGGCATCGAGCGCATCGATCAGGCGCCCGACGAGGGCATCCACATAGCTGATGGCGGCCAGGTATCCGTGCAGGCACTCGCGGCCGAATTCATCGGTGATCACCTTGTCCGCGGGAATGTTGCCGTACCACATGAAGTCCTGACCGGACTTCGCGGCGAACTCGGGTGCCTTGCGTGGCACGTACCGGTTGTCGGGCAGCGGGATGTCCGCGCTACGATAGAGGTCCCAGTATTTCTTGGGCGCGACCCACGGGACGTGCGGGTTGGCGTAGCCCACGGCCAGAAAGAAAGGTTCGCCCTTCTTGGCGGCCAGTTCCTTCAGCGATTCGATGGCGTTCTTCGTGGTGTCGCCATCCAGCAGGTCGTCATCGCCGACGTCGGGGTTATCGAATGCGGGCACGGCGAAATTGGCGGCCCCCTTGCCCTTATTGGGGATCTCCTTGCCCGTGGCCTGCATCTCCGCCCGGTACTTCTTGATCGATGCCTCGCCCCCGGGGCCGTTGCGCGGCGCCTTGGAATGCCAGGGGGGCACGGACCACGAATCGGGGTCGTCGATGCCGACGTGGTAAACTTTGCCGAGGCTGCGCGTGAAGTAGCCGTTGTTCTTGAAGTGCTGCGGCAGCGTCACGATGTCGGGCATGGTCTCCCGAAGGAACGGGCCGATGGAGTAGATGCCGCTCGTGGCCGGGTACCGGCCCGACAGGAGCGAGATGCGCGACGGGCTGCAGAGGGCCTGCTGGCAGTAGGCGCGCTCAAACAGCAGGCCCCGCGAGGCGAGGCGATCGAGGTGGGGCGTCTTGGCCAGCGGGTCGCCATAGCAGCCGAGCTGCGGCCTCATGTCGTCCACGGCGATGAAGAGGACGTTGGGTCGATCGGCCGCGGGCGACGTTTCGGGAAACAGCGTGGTGATGGCGAGGGCTATGAGCGGGGTACCGAAAATCATGCGCATGGCGGGGATGTTCGGCGGCACCCTCGCGGGGGTCAACACGTTTTGGGACGCCCAGATCGCGCGATCGGTCGTGATGGGTTGTTCGGAGCGATGCGGGCCATCGCCATTCGCGTCCACCCGAGCGCGGGGGTTCAGGCGAGCGCCAGCCAGAGGATTGCGATGGCGAGCGTGGCCAGCGTGATGGGCGCGCCGGCGCGGAGGTACGCCACGAATCCGAGATGCACGCCCCGGGCGCGCGCGATCTCGGCGACGATCAGGTTGGCCACGGAGCCGAGGAGCGTCAGGTTGCCTGCCAGCGTGGTCGAGGCCGCGAGCGCCAGCCACGCCGACTCGGGATCCGGCAGCCCTGGTATGATGGGGCGAAAGAGCATGACGGCGGGGACGTTTGAGACCACGTTGCTCAAAACGACCGCGACCGCGCAGAATGCGGGGAGCCGGCCCTCGACCCAGGGTCTCGCCACGGCGAACATGCGATCCGAGAGGCCCACGACCTGTAGCGACCCCGTCACGACGAAGAGCGACGCGAAGAAGACAAGCAGCGACCAGTCGATCTCGCGGAACACGCGGGCCGGCTTGAGGCGGCGAGTGACGAGCAGCACCGCCGCCGCGCCCAGCGCCGAGACGGAAATCGGCGCGCCGGCCAGGAAGGCGACGAGCATCGCGCCGGCCGCCAGGAGGCTCTTGCGCAGCAGGGGCCGGTATTGGCGCTCTGGCATGCGGAACTCCGAAGGGAACCGGCCGGGCGCGAACTCTCGCCGATGCAGCATGACGATGACCAGCCACGCGACCCCGAGCCCCGCGATCGCCGCCGGGGCGAGCGACGCCGTGAATCGCGCGAACGGGATGCCGGAGGCCACGCCCACGATCATGTTCTGCGGGTTGCCCGTGATCGTTGCCACGGAGCCGATATTCGCCGCACACACGAGGCCGATCAGGTAGGGCACCGGGTTGCAACCCAGGGCCAGCGTCATGTCCAACACGAGCGGCGTAAACATCAGAACGATCGTGTCATTGAGGAACAGCGCCGACAGCAGACCGCCCGAGAAGATGATCAGCGCCAACAACCGCCGGGGGGTCGCGGCGTGCCGCGCCACCCAGGCGCCCACCAGATGGAAGAATCCCGAGATCCGGAAATTCGCGTTGATCACCATCATCGCGAACAGAAGCGCGATCGTGTCCCAGTCGATCAGGCGCCACGCGTCCCCCCTGTGGACCACGCCGCCCAAGAGCAACATGACGGCGCCCACGAACGCGATCGTGGCGCGATTCATGCGCAGGGCCGGGTATCGCCCCACGGCGACGCCGACCAGCGTGGCGAAGACCACCGCTCCGCAGAAAAGGGACGTCGCGCTCAATGGGGGACCGTCAACCGCGATGTCATGTCCGGGGCGCTCAACGCCCCGCGGCCCAGATGATGGCGTTGCGGACGAGCTTCTTGAACGCCGGGTTGCCGTGGGCGTGGCGGTCGTGGCCCATCTGGATGCAGACGACGCGCGAGGTCGCGCAGGGGCCGATCCACGCGACGGGGCCATCGCTCGTGGGATTGTCGGTCTTCAGGAGGACCTGGATCTTGGGCGAGTACCACATATCCTTGTAGGTCTCGTCCAGGATCTTGAAGGGACCGATGCCCGCGATCACGGGATGCTCGACGACCGGTGTCACGGCCAGTATCTCATCGTGTTTGTACGAGGACTTCTTGCCATCGGGCCCCGGATCAAAGACATAGTGCGCGCCGGAGACGTTTTCCGCCCACCACGGGAAGTTGAGGTACGAGGCCAGGGCGTGGTGCATGACCACGATGCCCTTGCCCGCCTCGGCGAAATCCCTGAGGACCGACTGCTGCTTGGGGTCGATCTCGCGCATCATGTCGTAGAGCACCAGCACCTGTGTCCCCTTCCGGAGGTCGCGCGCCAATCCGCCGGGATGCGGGCGCACGCTGGCCGCGATGTCGGCATGGCCCTCGAACACGGAGTAGAAACTGGCGTCGTGGTCGTGCCCGCCGGTGACGACGGTCACTCGGATGGCATCGCTGTTCTTGGGCGCATCGCGCCACGCGCCATCGGGGGCTGGTTCTGCGGCGAAGGCCGATGCGGCGAAAAGGCCGAATGTCAGAAGGGTGAGGTGTTCTCGCATGCTTAACTCCGTATCGACAGTGTGGGCAGCCCTTCTCGTGAAGTCCAGCGCCGGGAGTCCGCACACCGGGGCACCGCCGGAGGATGAAAGCGCCTCGCCCCCTTCGGCGCAAAGCGGTGCGAGGACGCACCGCACTCCAAAGCGCTGCGCGCGAAACCGGGCGCCGCCATGTGCGAGTCGACGGTGTTTGCGAGCTAGATCCCATCCGGCAACCGCCGGACCATCGGTGCCGAAAATGTAGCCGAAGCCGTGAGGCTTTGGCCAAACGCTCACGCGTTCGGCTACGGGAAGCGCGTTCGGCTACGGGAGTTTCCGGGCCGGTGGGACGGGTTCGGCGAACAACTCGTCCCAGGCGTACGCGTGGTATGTCTCGCGGCAGGCGGGGCCATTGCGGGGGGCGTTGGCGACGCGGAGGGCCAGGCGCTCGGGGGCGAAGATGGCGTTGTGCAGATTGGATCCCATCGACACGGGCCGATCCAGGATCCTGATGAGGCCCGCCTCGTCGATCTTCCCATATTCGGCGCGCACGCGGCGGACCAGTTCCTTGTAGCGCGAATCGGCGGACATGAGCACGGCGTCCTCGACGGGATCGGGGAGTTGCGGGTGGGTGCCGCCGGGAGGCACGACCTCGAAGATCTCGGGGGTGGCCTTGACGCCGGCGCAGGAGCGGTCCTTGCCATCGCTGATGACGTAGTAGTACTCACAGGTCCGGGGCCGACCCCGCATGTATTGGAGAACGGCCTCGGTGGAGTTGCAGTTCTCCAGGGCGCCGCGCAGGAGGAAGCTCATGGGCGTCCCATCCCATAGGCCTTCGCCGCGCCCGCCCATCTCGCCGATCGCGACCTTGGCCTCGTTCATGCCCGTGACCGAGCCGATGAATCCGGCGTAGCTGACGTTGACGAAGCGCAGCGCCCCGTCTTTGGCCACGGCCATGACGACCGCCTCGTCCTGCAGGCCGGCATGAGTCATATAATCCAGGACGCGCGCGTGGAGGAGTTCGCCGCCGGCGGTCGCCTTGCCGCGGATGGCCACGCCGCTGCAATGGAAGAACTCCGGGAAGATATTCGCCGCGGCGATCAGGTCAAAAGGTAGGCCGGAGCCCTCGGCGAGGCCGCGCATCTCCTCAAAGAACGAGGGCTCGATGAAGGGCCGCTGCCGCTCGACGAGTTCCCGGGCCTCGTCGGCAAACCACGCGCCCTTCTCGATCGAATAATAGAGGCCGACGCCGTAGACGACACGGTGGGCGAGGCGCCGGATATTGCCGGCCAAGAGTTTCCCGTGCTGGTGGCCGATTTCGCGGGGCGAGCCGCGCAGCAGCAGCCGGCGCTGGCCATCGCGGATCACGAGGGTCCCTCTGCCCTCCGTGCGGACGGCGTCGGGCTCGGGAACGACGGGCCGCCATTGGAGGGACAGGATGCCGATTGCCGCCGCGATCGAGGCGTCCAGTTCGTCGGGCGCGACGGAGATCGCGGGGGCCGCGGGCGGGGATTTTGCCGGGGGCTGCGCCTCCTCGCCCGTTTCCAGGGTCACGCGCCACCGTTTGCCGCCCATGGGCAGTTCGCCGCGCAGTTGGCGCAGGGTGCCGCCGGGGCCGATCTCGGCGGTCCCGGCGAGGGCCGAGATTTTCCAGCGGTGGCCATCGGGCGCCCGCTCCCAACCGGTGACGAGAGGGAAGAGGCGCAGCGAGGCCGCGGCCCTCTGCCACCACGCCAATCGCGGCAGCGTGGCGGCCGCCTCGCGGATGGCGGCCCTCGTCTGGGACAGGTCGCACTTCCCGCACTGGAATTGCGCCTTGGGAGCCGCGAGCACGGTGTCGGCGCCACCCCTCAGCCAGATCGGCTTGCCGTCGATATTCAGCATCGTCAGCGGCGATGCGCCCGCGACGTCGGCGCCCAGAGCAAAAACCTGCTTCCACGAGGAGGCGCCCCGCTTCTTTTCCTCGACGGACACGAGAGATCGGGCGTTGCCCGCGGGGACCGAGCCCGAGGCGATCGATTGGCGAGTGACGTCGTAGGCGTGCCACAGGAGCCCGTGGGCGATGAGCGCGTCGATCGCGACCAGGCCGGCGGCCGCGGCCGCGATCCGAAGACTCGTCTTGGCGAAGCGCCCCATGGACGGAATGACCCGCTATTTCTTCTTCTCCGGACGAACCATGCCCCGGTAAGGGGCGTCCATCTTGAAGGGGCCCTTCCACGGGTCGGGGATGGGCCTGTCGAGGCACCAGTGGACGGCGTTGACGACCAGCCGCAGCATCGGCTCCGCCTGAAAATCCTCGGGGTGGCCCAGCGTGGTGAAGAATGTCCGCGCGCCATATTTGTTCTTCCAGGTCCACGCGACTGGGTTGGGCTCGGCGGGCTTGTTGGGTTCCACGGCGGTACCGATCAGCAGGCGCGTCGCGTCGGCGGGGGGCCACTTGGGCACGACGTGGTAGAGCCACGACCGGACATGGAAGGGGCCCGTTATCCCAAGCAGGATCGGGTTCTTCTCGGCGCCCGGGACAATGGCGACATCCGTGCTGGCCTGATGGCCATAGTGCGTGTGACCGTCGGCGCCCCAGCCGGGAGGTGCGCCCAACGCGTCGGCCGCGAAACCATTCCACGACTCGAGCGGATGATCCTTGGGGTACTTGAAGGCGTGGGACGTCGTGCGGAAACCCATCAGCGGCTTGGCTGACTTGAGGTACGCCTCTAGGTGCGCCAGCTGCTCCTGCGGCAACCGCCGCCAGCGAAGGTAAAGGACGGCCAGATCGGCCCCGGCGAGCGCCTCGAGGCCAGGGATGTTCTCCTCGGCGTTCTGGTCGGGCTGCGCCGTCAAGACCGTCGCGCGCATGCCGTAGTGCTTCTCAAGTTCCGCCGCGAACATCGGCATCGTGACCTCGCCGCCGTACTCGTGGTCGCCGCAGACGAAGACGACGTGGGGCTTCTCGGCGACCGCGACCGGTGTCGTCCATGGGAGGATCGCGAGAAGGGGAAGAAGGCGATATGGGCTCATGCGGGAAATCGTCGGGTGGAGACCAGCGCCCGTCAAGGCATTGGAATGCGCCGCGGCGCGGTGGGGGTCCTGAGATTCCCCTTGGAAGCGGGCCGCTGGCCGGCGAGTGTTGGGGGTCGCATGAACCCCTTGGCCCTCTTCTGTCTTTCGACCCTAGCGTTCACGGCGTCCGCCGCACCGGCGAAGGCTCCCTTCAAGGTGCTCTTTGGCCACGACACGACGTGCATCACCTCCTGCACGAGCCCCTGGCGACCTAAGGGCGGGCCGTTGACCGATGATCAGGTGCGCGCGTCCATCGACGAGATCGTGGGCGCGGACGCGATCCTGTTCCAGCCGGGCTGCGGCTGGATCCCGTGGTGGAAATCGAAGGTCTATCCCGCCGAGGAGCACTATCGTTTCTATC
>JADLBR010000052.1 GCA_020847615.1 Verrucomicrobiia bacterium | reverse complement strand
TGGGGTGGACGTGCGGGAGCCGGTGACGCAGTTCCTGGGGGTGACGGTGCTGTCGAACCTGGTGTCGAACGTGCCGGCGGTGATGCTGCTGTTGCCGTGGGCGAAGGGGCCGATGGCCGGGCCGGTCCTGGCGCTGGCGAGCACGCTGGCGGGGGACATGGGGTACCGGATCACGTGGAAAGAGCACGCGAGGGTGGGGGTGCCGATCACGCTGTTGACGCTGGGGGTGGCGGGGGCGTGGCTGTGGGCGCGGGCGATGATGATGGGATGAGGGGTTATTCGATCAGCGGCGGAACTCGAGGTGCAGTGCGCGCGTGTGGGGCAGGGGGATCGGTTTCGAAGCATCACAGGGGCGCCAGGCGCCGTCGAGGTTGATTTCGCGCAGGTCGGCCAGGGGCACGTGCAGGAGCAGGCCGGCGGGGATGGCGTGCCGGTTGGGCGGCGTGATGTCGAGGGTCAGGCCGTCGGGTGTGCCCTGCGTGCGTAGCGACATCGGGCCGAAGCGTGTGGGCAGGCGTGACATTTCGACGGTCTGGCCCGGTGTAAACCAGGAGGCGGGCGCAGCGGCGAGCAGGTGCAGGGCGCCGTCTTGTCGCAGGTCGTCGACAAGAGACAGACGCAGGACTCCGGCGGTCAGTTCGCCCGAGGCGTGCAGGCCGAAGCGGCCGTGGCGGGTCTCGAGTCCGCTGAGGGTGTCGGGGTCCTGGCCGCCGACGAGCAGGGCGTGCAGGCCCTCGGCGATTGGGGCGCGCTGGTTGCGGGCGAGGCGGAGGAAGAGGTTCCAGGAGTAGCAGGGCTCGCAACTGGACATCTCATGGACGAGGGCGGGCGGTACGCTGTGGTCGGAGTCACCAAGGTGGAAACGGGCGGTTGGGCCGTGGGTGAACCAGGCGAGGGCGGCGTGCATGAGGGGATCGTCGGCGTCGAGCAGGCCGGCAAAGCCCAGGAAGAGCGGGCCGGTGTCGAGGTAGAAGCCGTGGAAGGCCTGGCCGATGGATTCGTTGAGGATGTTGGTGGGGAGGAAGGGGTGTGCGTGGCCCCGCGAATCTTTCCAGGTGAGTTTGCAGGCATCGCGGAAGACTTCGACGAAGCGTTGGCGGTAATTGACGGCCTCCTGTCGCCAGCGCGGGGCGGCGGGGTGATGCAGACGTTCGAGCAGCGTGACGAGGGTGACCAGGCCCTTGTAGCACCAGGCGTCGTTCCAGACGAACTGGCCGGGCGCGCCGTCGTCGGTGGCCACGCCAGGGGGCAAGAGACCCATATGGCCTGGATGATTTTTTTGCCGGCGTTGGACGGCGATCCAATCAGCGGCGTGCAGGAGCAGGGGCAGCCACTTGTCGATGAAGGCGGGATCGTCGGTGATTAGACCGTGCTCAGCGACGGCCCAGAGGATGGCGCCGTGATTGGCGACCCAGGGCACGCGGCTGTAGCGCTTGGGGGGTGAGAGCCAGCCGGGATGATTCGCGAAGAATTTCCCGGGAGGCGGGACGGGGTCACTGCCGTGGAAGAGGTCGAGATAATCCGCGGCCTGCTGATGGAAGCCGAGGTAGTCCAGGGCCCAGACGGCGGCCATGGCGGTGTCGACGGGCCAGACGCCCTCGTAGGTGTAGGAGCCGGTGGGCAGAGCGGCGACGCGGGTATCGATGTCGCGCTCGGCGGTGGTCATGATGTCGATGGGCAGGTGGTGGAGGGTGTGATTGGCCAATTCCCAGGGCGTGCGGATGATCGCGGCGTTCTTGAACTGGCCGTCCCAGAAGGCCAGGGTTTGGCGCAGGGCCTCGTCGCGGCCGAGGGCGATCTCCGCGGCGATGGTCGGCCGATCGACGCCGAGGACGGGGACGACCAGGTCGAGGAACGCCCCTTGTTTCGCGGGCATCTGCAGGGAAAGAAGGTCATTGTCGGTGGACTGGAAGAGCGGGCTGTCGTAGTGGAGCTTGTGGTCGGTGTGCCACCAGTTGACGGGGTTTTTTGACGCCAGGGCGAGGCGGACCTTGCCGCTGTCCTTCTCGAAGAGGAAGGGCTTTTCCCAGGCCAGCTTTCGGGGATAAGGGGTGACGGGATCGAAGAAGGCGTTCATGCCCTTGACCATGGTGGTGCGGTGGCAGAACTTGGCGACGTGGACATTGACGCCCAGGGCGCCCAGGTGCGGGGCGGTAAAGTCGTCGACGTCCTCGACCTCGAAACGGACCCAGGCGAACAGGGGCTCGTCGCCGCGCGTCAGTTCAGCGCCGCCGGGGTAATGGCAGAAGATGGTCTGGCAGACGGCGATGCCGGCGTAGACGGTGCGGGTGATCAGGACGGGCTGGTGGCCGTTCTGGAGTTGCTGGCGGTGGATGGCGGTGTCGAAGACGTGGGCCTCGTGCTTGCTGTGCGGGCCTTCCATGGGCACGCCGAGGAAGAAGAAGAGGTGGGCGGCGTCGCCGGCGTGAGCGTCGAGGCCCTTGCGCGCGGCGTCGACATGGTGAGGGAGCATGAGGTCGCCGCAGGGGGTGACGACAAACTCGAAGAGGTGCTCCTTCCAGCCCAGGGCCTTGTAGCGGCCGGGGACGGGGGGGAACCAGGCGCGGGCCTGGGCGGGTGTGGGTTCGTCGCTGACGGATGACGTCGGATGGGCTCTGTCGGGCATGGCCGGGACACTCCAGCATCCCCCGGTGGCGAGACAGTGGACAAGCGTGAAAAAAGTCACTCTATCATCGTGATCGGGCGAAGGCATTGGGCATGAAAGATGCTGAAAACGGTTCGACGGATGTGCGGTTTCTGGTCGGATGCGTGGACACCAACCCCCTAGCCGTGGGACTTGGCGGCCGGTAAACTTAGAGGCAAGACGGTTCCCATCCCCTAGGGGAAGCCCTTCGCTCCCTTGAGTCCCCGCCATGAGAATGACCGAGGCGATCACGAGCAAGACGTATGACCTGTGGTCGCTTTTTTATGACCACACCTTCGGGGCCCTGGTGCGGAACCGGCAGGTGCGGGCGGTGGAGCAGTTGCCGCTGCGGCCGGGCGACCGGGTGCTGGACATCGGGGTGGGGACGGGGATGACGCTGGGGCATTACCCGCGGAACGTGACGGTGGTGGGGATGGACCTGTCGGCGGGGATGCTGGGCAAGGCGGCGGCGAAGTGCAAGGAGCTGGGGCTGGACCACTGCAAGCTGGTTCGGGCCGACGCGATGCTGCCGCCCTTTGCACCGGCGAGCTTCGATCACATCCTGATCTGCCACACCATCACGGTGGTCTCGGACCCGGCGAGGCTGCTGGCGTGGGCGTCGAAATTGCTCAAGCCCGGAGGGCACATCGTCATCCTCAACCACTTCCAGTCGTCGCAGCCGGTGGTGGCGTGGTTCGAGAAGTATCTCAACCCGGTGTTCGTGAAGATCGGCTGGCGGAGCGACCTGTCGCTCGAGGAGCTGATGGGCGAGGGGGACCTGCACCTGGAGTACAGCTTCAAGCTGCGGCCGGTCGACCTGTGGCGGATCGTGGTGCTGCGTCACAAGGACGCCCGGCCGCTGCCGCGGTACATGGCGGCCCCGGCGATGGCGACGGACGCGGCCCGGCTGGGCAAGGGTCGGATCGCCAGCCCGGCGGGTTCGGGCGTCAACCTCCAGTAAGTTTGAGCCTGTCTGTCCACCGGGCTTGCCCGGACGCTTTTTCCAGTTTGGAGCCCCCCACGCCAAGCGGTTAAGATCCGCCTGACCTATTCGCCGCGCCGGGCCGACCGGCGGGCCGAATCGCACGGCGGCCGTCCAACCGACCTCGCAGCAGGGCAAGCCTCATCCGACCCACGCACGCACAGCCCGTCCGAACCCCCCTCCGCCTGCGGGCGCACGCCTGGCTGGTGGCGACGATGGCGTTGTTATGCCCCATGGCCACGACGGCGCTGGGCGAGTCGCCGGCGCCGGCGTCCAAAGAGGTCTCGCCGCTCGTGGCCGCCGAGACGGTGGGGAACGGCGAGGAGGCGGCGATCACCGCGCCGGCGGTGTTGCGGGCACGCAGGTCGTCGGTGTGGCGGGAGTCGAGTCCGGGCACGTCCGGGGAGGGAAGTTTCTCGCACTGGATCGTGCTCGAGGACGACGTGAGGGTGCAGGTCGGGGCGTTCAGCTTCTCGGCGACGCGGGCGGTGGTCCGGGTGGACGTGGTGCGTTCGCCGGGGCGGCGCGTGCATCAGCTGTGGATTGATCTGGAGAACGCCAAGTCCGGGCCCAACGCGCCGGCGGTGTGGGCGAGCGCGCCACGACTGCTGGTGACCGTGGCGACGACCGGGGCGGTCGAGCTGGAGGCCGACGCCGTGACGCCCGATCGCTCGCCGAGTCAGACGCCCTTCGTGCAGGAGGCGGTTGAACGCTTCACAAAGCGGCGGCAGGCGATGATGCAGCCGTGGCGCAGTCTGCCGACGACCTGGCCGAGCGAGGCCGCGGAGCAGGAAACGTCGGCGACGGCAGAGACGAAGCCCACCCCCCTGCCGCCGGCCGTCGCGGAGATTTCGCCGGCGCCAGCGGTGACGGTCACCGAGACACCGGCCACAAGCCCCTCCGCCGGCCCCGTCGCGCCGATCATCAACCCGCTCGAACGGGCGGCTGTCACCGACGCGCAGGCGGGGCAGATCCTGCCGGCGACGGGGACGCTGAGCCTGAGCGCGCAGCGGATCGTCTTCGAGCGGGCGGACGCCGAGGCGGGGCGGCTGGCGCACGTGGCGCTGATCGGGGACGTGCGGCTGATGTACCAGGACCCGGCGAG
>JADLBR010000051.1 GCA_020847615.1 Verrucomicrobiia bacterium | reverse complement strand
TGGGAACTCAGCCTTGAAGCCACGGCGGCCCTTCGCCGAATGCGCCGCCGCAGGTCGATTGTCGCGGCCTGCTACACGCAGGCTGAATTGTGGCCTTGATGTCACTGTATTACGCGAGTCTCAATAAAATATGCCGGCATCTCCCGCCAGAAACGCGCCTGCGGCCTGCTCTTCGACGATCCCGGCTCCCCAACGGTCGGCCAGGTCCACCCCGTGGTCGAACACCCGGGCGGCGGCCGCCCGCAGCATTCCTTCTGGAGCGTCCAGCATCAGAACGTGCTCATCCTCCAGCGCATCGCCAGGGTCGGAAAGAGCAGTCTCGGTTCCTACAACACCGGGAAGCTCGGCATGCGTTTCGAAGGCGCCGACCTCGAAAAGGTCGAAGAGGAGGGTTGGATCTTCGCCGCCAATGGCAAGGCCTTCGTCGGCGTGAGGTTCCTCGATGGGACGCACGGATGGGACGAGCAGAAAATCGTGGCCCATCCCGCGAACTTCACCGGCCCCGGCGACACCACGCGCATCCTCATGCACGCGGGCGACCTCGCGAGCCACCGGTCGTTCGCGCAGTTTCGCGAGGCGGTGCGCGCCCATCCGCCCCAAGTCTCCGCCGACCGGGTGGACTATCGCTTCGGCGGTAGCGCGCGGATCGAGATGACCCGCTACGACGCCACTCGACCGGAAACCTTCACCCTACCCCGCATCAACGGCGCCCCCATCGATCTGCGCCCGGCCGCCACCTACCAGAGCCCCTTCCTCAATGGCGCCTTCGGCGCCGACCGCGTCACCGTCACCGTCGGCCCCATCACGAGGGTTCTGGATTTTACGGGGGAGGGCAGATGATCGCCATGCCTCGGCACACCCCCACAGATCCCAACCGGTATGAAATCAACAGGGCCACGAAACCCACGGTTGCCGTTATCCTGCTCTGCGCGCACGCAATCTCACTCCATGCTGCTGCGGAGGCCGATCCGATGGTCGTGGCGAGGCGCCTATGGACGATGTCGGCCGATTCGGCGGCGCAGTTCGAGGTGCGCGGCGATGTGAAACTCGGCGTCTCCGAGGCGGGGGCGACGACCGCCGCGCGGTTCGACGGTGGCTCGCTCGTCCTCAAGGAGGTCGCGCCGCCCCTCCGCGACATGTCCGCGTTCACCCTGCGGCTGCGGGTCAAGCCGGACGGCGATTGGATCGCCGGGACGCTCCTCAGCCAGAGGGGACCCGGCAAGCAGGGCAGCGGCGCATTCGACTTGGCCGCCTGGCACATGCCGTTTCTCGACCGCCGGCACCTCGCCTTCCACGGCATGATCAAGAACGGCCTCCCGCCAGCCGCGAAAACCTACTTTTCTTCCGTGAACATCGGCCAGGAGGATTTCCCGGTCGATGCGTCCGGTTGGCGTGACATCCTGATCCGGCGCTCTGCCAAAGGCCCGCTCGAACTCTTCCTCAACGGACGCCGCGTCGCCTCGCGCTCGCAGGGATGCATCCTGCCGGGGGGCCTCTCCTGGTCGTTCAACGGCAAACCGTCGCCACTCGTCATCGGGGCGGATGCCGACGGCGGGGATCCCTTCTGCGGATGGATCGACGAAGTGGCGATCTGGGACCGCGCGCTCGGGGACGAAGAGCTCGCCGCTGTGTGTGGCACGGATGCGATTGGCGATGGGATCCGCCCGCAGAAGAGCCTGGCATATGACGCGGCCAAACGGCGCATCTTTGGGCCGGGCGTCCTCGCGCCGGATTCCGACCCCGCCGACCGCTACGATTGGGTGGACAAAAAACTCCCCGCGTTTCATGCGGAGTTGCTGCGGACCAACCCGCACTACCCGCGCTACCACCTCGCCCTGCCGGGCCAGCAGTGGAACCCGATCGCGTTCTTTCACAAGGGCAGATACCACGTCTTCTTCGGATGGACCCCCGGCGGATGCTTCCGCTACTTCGACGACGCCAACGAGAACATCGTCTGGCAGCACATCAGCAGCGAGGACCTCATCCGCTGGACCATCCAGCCGATGCCGATCCGGCACCCGCATTACCCGAACGAGAACGGGTTTTTCTTCGACAACGGCAAGGGCGAGATGGTCGTCCTCTACTACGGCGACAGAGGCTATGAACCGCGCATGGCCGTGAGCCGCGACCCGGACCTCGCGCGGTGGGAGGCGTTCCCCGACCTCGTCAAATTCCGCGGTGTCCCCGAGGAATACCAGTGCCGCCACGACCCCTCGGGCGTCTTCAAGATCGGCGACAACTGGCACCTCATCGCCACCACCGTCCGTCCGCAGGCCGGCGCCGCCGGAGTCCCGCTCTACAAATCCAAGGACCTCCTCAATTGGCAGTTTTCCGGGGAATTCCACCGCGACGCCACCGGACGCCCGGTCAACGAATGTGGCCAGCTCCTGCGGATCGACGGCTGGGACGTATTCACCGCGATCCACGATCTCGCGAAGGGCCAGCAATACATCACGGGCAAGATCCGCCCCGACGGCGCCTTCGAGAAAACATCCGGCGGCAGCCCGGATCTGGCGTCGGGCAGCTACAATTGCGTGACCACCGCCGTGAATGACCGGGGCGAGGCGATCCAGTGGCGTTACCTCAACCAGGTCCGCCCCTACCGGTTCTCCTCAGCCGATGGCTGGTGGAATGCCTACGGCGGCCCGCGCCGGGTCCGCATCGACGGATCGGGTCGCATGCTGGTCCGCCCCGATCCCTCGTTGGAAAAACTCCGCGGCGCACCGACCGTCCTCGACAAACTCAAGGCCGCCTCGTCCGAGATCAAACTCACGTTCGCGGCGGGCGAGACGGGCCAGACCGGCATCCGGCTTGGCGATGGCAGGAACCACATCGACGCCTTCTACGACCACGCCAAGCGCGAGATCGCCTTCGATTTTTCGGGGCTCGATGAGCGCATCACGAAGAACAAAGGCAAACCCCGCGGGCCGGTCACGGTGAAACTTGGCGGAACCGTCACGCTGCGACTGTTCTCCGACCGCTCCGTCGTCGAGCTCTTCGCCAACGACGAGGTGGCCCTCTCGAGCCAGGCGTTCTTCCACGATCCCGAAAACCTCCGCGCCGAGATCGTCCCAACCGGCGGCGCCGAGGCCAAGCCCGCCGTCGAGGCTTGGGAAATCAACCCGCTCCAATGGCCCACAGAATGAACAAGACGCTACTCGCTAGTCTGCTCGTCGCGGGCGCCATCGCGCTCCATGCGGCCGACAAGCCCAACGTCCTCTTCCTCATCGTGGACGACATGACCACCACGATGTCCTGCCAGCGCTGGCCGGGGGCGAGGACGCCGCATCTCGACAAGCTGGCGGCGCGCGGCGTGCGCTTCGAACGGGCCTATTGTCAGTTTTCCATCTGCAACCCCGCCCGCGCTTCCTTCCTCACCGGCTGCTACCCGGAAAAGACGAAGGTCATGAACCTGGAAGCGAGTTTTCGCGACGCGCTGCCCGATGTCGTCACACTGCCGCAGCATTTCAAGAACCACGGCTACCGCACCGCCTCCGTCGGCAAGGTCTTCCACGTCGGTGATCCCAAAACACAGCACGACATCCTGCATCGCGCCCCGCTCGCGCTGGATCAGACCATCTTGGACGACGCCAAGAAGAACGATCCCGCCGATCCGCCGCGAAAGACCGGCAAAGGTCACGACTACAACCGCAACTACGCCGCGGCAAACCGCCCGGACACCGACTTCACCGATCACCAGATCGCCGAGCGCGCCATCGCTTCCCTCGCGCAGCTCAAGGACGGGCCATTTTTCATGGCCGTCGGTTTCATCCGCCCGCACACGCCCTTCGTCGCGCCGCAGTGGGCCTTCGACGCGATTGACCGTTCCCAGATCGAGCTGCCGCCGCTTTATGCCGAAGCCGGCGAAGACACCTCGGGGCTCCCCGAGTCCGCCCTGCGCCCGAACAACAACGTTTTCCGTTTCGAGCCTCCCACGCGCGAGCAGGCTCGCGACGCCATCCACGCCTACCTCGCCGCCGTGCATTTCGTGGACCATCAGATCGGCCGCCTCATCGCCGAACTCGGCCGCCTCGGCCTGACGGACACAACCTTCATCGCCCTCACCGGCGACAACGGCTACCAGCTTGGCGAGCACGGCCTGTGGGCCAAGCAGACGCTCTTTGAGGAAGCCAATCATGTGCCGCTGATCATCGCCGGCCCCGGCATCAAGCCCGGGGTCAGCGAGGCCCTTGTCGAGCAGGTGGATATCTACCCCACGCTCGCCGCCCTTGCCACACTGCCACTGCCCGCGCACCTGCAAGGCACCAGCCTCGTGCCATGGCTGGACGATCACGGCACGGGAAGCCGCATCGTCGTCTTCAGCACCATGATCGCCACGCACACGAAGGCGCTCGGCCACAGCGCGCGCACTGGCCGCTACCGCTACATCGAATGGAACGGCGGCGAGGACGGCATCCAACTCTACGACCTCAGCATTGACCCGCACCAGCTCACCAACCTCGCGGGTCAAGAGACTCATCTCCCCATGCAGCGTCGCCTCAAGCGCCTGCTGGACGAGCACCTTGAACGCGTTTCCCGGTAACCATCACGCCGTTAACCCAAACCCGGTTTTTCTGCCGCAATAGAACAAACCTCACCCCACCCCCGGCTAACCCGGACATTTCACAGCCTTGCGGGCTGTGAAGTGTCCGGGCTCTGGGAAAACCGCGCGATAGCAACAGGTCGGGATGGAGACGCGCGCTCCCAAACACCATTTTTCGAAATCACAAACTGTTGGCCGCGTTTCCAGTGCCGAAAACCGATCGGGGACCCGTATTTCAGAGCGCGGTTTTCCTTTGAGCCTGCATATTCCGCGCATGCGCGTGAAATATGCAGGCTAG
>JADLBR010000050.1 GCA_020847615.1 Verrucomicrobiia bacterium | reverse complement strand
TGGGCGAGTCGCTGGACTTCGGGGTTGATCTCGTAGAAGCGGAAGCGGTCGCCCTTCTTGCCGAGCGAGGCGAGGGTACCGGTGCCGAGGCCGACGACGCCGACGTGGCGGTGCGACTGGCGGGGGAAGAGGCGGAAGGCCATGTGGATGCCGCTGCGTTCCATGTAATACGTCGTGGGCTGGGACGCGCGGGCGGGATCGGTGAATTGCAGGCCGTGGGTGATGCGCCCGTGCTCGAGCAGCAGATAGCGCTTCTGGGGGTCGGAGGCATCGTACTCCCTGACGGTGAGCACGCCATAAAAGTTGCGGGAGGCGTCCACGACCCTGCCGCTGCTCGCGGGGGGCCTTGCCAGGGCGATGGCGAGCGCGACCCAGCCAGCGGCGAGGCAGGCGCAGGTCAGCCGGTGGCATGTGCCGGCGCCGGCGAAGAGGCCGCGGAAATGGCCGGCGATGGCGGCGATGCCGAGGCACGCGCCCGGCAGCCAATGGAGAAGGCCGAAGTGCTTCCAGGTGGGCGCGAACCACGCGAGCGACGGGTACTGGCCGTGATGGTTCCGCCACCAGTGGATGGCCCAGGCCGCCCCGCGGTCGACGGCTACGATCGCGATGGCGATGCAGAGGAGGGCGAACGCGAACCATGCGCGGTCGCTGAGCCCGGGCCTATCGGTCAGGCAGATGACGGCGAAGAGCAGGAGGATGAGGCACATCGCCCAGCTCAGTTCCTGATACCCGCTGAATGCGAGGGGCGCGACGACGGCCACCAGGACGCCGCCGATGGCGCCTCCCAGCGCGATCGACAGGTAGTACCCGGTCAGGTGCCTGGGGTGGGGCCGCAGGCGATAGAGTTCGCCGTGACAGACCATGCAGCACACGAAGAGGGCGGCGCAGTGAACCCCCACCTGCTTTTTGATGTCGAGGTCGACGCCCTCGTACATCGCCCAGGCCACGGCGGCGATGGCGGGTACAAGCCAGGCGCCAAACAGCACGCGCGAGTACCATCGCGGGTTGTCGAAACACAGGATGAATGTGAGCAGGTAGATGGAGAGGGGGACGACCCACAGGAAGGGCGTGACGGCCATGTCCTGGCACAGCTTGTTCGTGGAGGCCATCAGGGCGGCCGAGGCGCAGGCCGGCAAGGCAAGCCAGAGGAAGATGTGCCACGCGCGGGTCCTGCTGCCGTTCCCCGATTCGGTCTCCGCCTCGGGGGGTTCCGCCGGGGCGGCGCCCCGTTTCCAGACGGAGGCGGCGCACCCGAGGCACAGGAGCGCGAACCCCGCCATGCCCCAGGACCAGAGGACGGTCTGGGCCCCGCGCGACAGGTGCACCTCGATGAGGAAGGGGTAGGCCAGCAGGGCCAGGAGCGAGCCCACGTTGGAGAGCGCGTAGAGGCGGTAGGGGGACTTGCCGGGGTGCGTCAGCCTGAGCCACGCCTGCATCAGTGGCCCGGTCGAGGAGAGGACGAGGTAGGGGAGTCCTATCGATGCGGCGAGCAGCGCCATGATCCGCAGGATCGGCATCCCGCTATCGGGGGGCTTCCAGGCATCCGGCGGTGTGATCGGCAGCGCCGCCAGCGCGCACAGCAGGAGCGCCGAGTGGACGAGGGCCTGTTTTCTCGGGGCCAGGCAGCGGGTGAGCAGATGGGCGTAGGCATATCCTCCCAGCAGCAAGAGCTGGAAGAAAAGGAGGCACGTCGTCCAGACCGCCGGGGTGCCGCCGAACCACGGCAGGATATATTTGCCGATGATGGGTTGCACCTCGAACAGCAGCAGCGCCCCGCTGAAAATGGTCAATGCGTAGGCGTACATAGGGGGACGCGCGCGCAAGCGAGTGCCATCCGGCGACGGTAGCCGCCGGGGGCCCGAACTCAAGCCGGCACCAGCCGGGAGTCCCTACGCCGCCGGGGTGTCGGGATCACCGCCCGCCGGGGTGTCGGTGGCGGCCGGGACGCCGGCGAGCTTCTCGCGGATGAGGTCCTCGATTCTCTTGCGGAGATCCGGGTTGCGCTTGAGTTCCTCGCGGGCGGCATCGCGCCCCTGCGCGAGCTGGCTGCCATCAAAGAAGAGCCAGGCGCCGCGCTTCTCGATGACGCCCCGGTCGATGCCCATGTCGATGACCGATCCCTCGCGGGAGATGCCCTCGTTATAGAGGATGTCGAACTCGGCCTCGGCGAAGGGGGGGGCGACCTTGTTTTTGACGACCTTGATCTTGGTGCGGTTGCCGACGAACGGGCCGTCGCCGCCCTTGATGCCGGCGATGCGGCGGATATCGATCCGCATCGATGCGTAGAACTTGAGGGCCTTGCCACCGGTGGTCGTCTCGGGGTTCCCAAACATGACGCCGATCTTCTCGCGGATCTGGTTGGTGAAGATGCAGACGGTCTTGGCCTTTGCGATGACGGAGGTCAGCTTGCGCATGGCCTGGCTCATGAGGCGCGCCTGGAGGCCCATCTGGGCATCGCCCATGTTGCCCTCCAGCTCGGCGCGCGGCACGAGGGCGGCGACCGAGTCGATGACGATGACGTCAAGGGCGTTGGACTTCAGGAGGGTCTCCGCGATCGTGAGCGCCTCCTCGCCCGAGGAGGGCTGCGAGATGAGGAGTTCCTCGACCTTGACGCCGAGGCGCCTGGCGTAGCTCACGTCGAGGGCGTGCTCGGCATCGATGAAGGCGGCGATGCCCCCGGCCTTCTGGGCCTGGGCGATGGCGGTGAGCGTGAGGGTCGTCTTGCCGGAGGATTCCGGGCCAAAGATCTCGACGATGCGACCGCGCGGCAGGCCGCCGCAGCCGAGGGCGTGATCGATGGCTAGGCAACCCGTCGGAATGACATCGACTTTGAGCCGGGCATCCTCGTCGCCGAGCACCATGATGGCGCCCTCGCCGAACTCCCTCGCGATGGTCTGGATGGCGAGTTCGAGGTTCTTGTCCTTGGCCGCGAGGACGCGATTTTCGGCCTTTTCTTTGCCCTTGGTTGCCTTTGCCATATTCGTCTCCGTTCTATTTGCTTGCGGGGCGGGGGTTCCGCCAGATTCCCCTATACACTATACATCCATATAATCAACAGGACTTTTCCGCGCCCCTCGCGCACAGCATGAGGGCGCGGCGGAGGATGTCGAGGGCGACCTGCGCGGCGGCCTCCTTGAATGCGGGTCGATCGGGAGGGAGGGTGAGGCGTTCGACGCGTGCTCCGCGGGCGGAGGCGTGGGCGATGAAGCACAGGCCCGCGGGCTTCTCCGGGGTGCCCGGGCCGGGGCCGGCGACCCCGGTCAGGGCGATGGCGTGGTCGGCCCCGGTGCGACGGAGGCAACCTTCCGCCATGGCGGCGGCGACCTCCGCGCTGACGGCGCCGTGGCGGGCGATGAGTTCCGGCGGGACGCCGAGTTGCCGGGTCTTCTCCTCGTTGGCGTAGACGACGGCTGCGCCGAGGAAGACGGCGGACGCGCCGGGCACCCCTGTGAGGCGATCGGCGAGGTGGCCCCCGGTGCAGGATTCGGCGCAGGCGAGCCTGAGGCCGGCACTGGACGCGAGGCGGACGACGACCTGCTCGAGGGTGTCATCGCCGGTGCCATAGACGGCGTCGCCGAGATCGCGGGCGGCAAACTCCTCGGCTCGCGCGACGAGTCCGGCGTCTCGCCCTATGAGGCGGAGATCAACCTCGCCCGGCCGCGCACAGTATCCGATCTCGACATCGGGGAATTGTGAGCGGAGGGGCCCCTCGATGCGATCTTGGAGGTGTGACTCGGGGATGCCGATGGTGCGGAGGATGCGGATGGGGAGCGGCGGTCCGGCCATGGCGCGGAGGCGGGGCAGGACATGCGACTCGAACATGGGGTTGAGTTCGCGCGGGGGACCGGGCAGCAGATAGAGGCGCTTGGGTGGGCCGGGGCGCGATTCATCGACGAGATAGAGCCCGGGTGCGGTGCCGTGGTCGTTGGGCAGTATCTCTGCGCCGTCGGGAACCATCGCCTGGACCTTGACGCGTTCGGGGGGCGTGAGACCTCGGCGGGCGAAGCGCTCGCGAATGCGCTCGAAAATATCCGGCTCGAAGTGCAACGATCGCCCCAGGAGGGCCGCGGCGACATCGCGCGTGATGTCATCGGAGGTGGGGCCGAGGCCCCCGGTGACGATGATGACCGTCGCGCGGGACATGGCCTCCGCGAGGGCGGCCCCGATCTCCGGGCCATCGGGCACGGTGGTTTGTCTTGCGATGCGGAGGCCACAATCGGCGAGGCGGCGCCCGATGAATCGCGCGTGGGTGTTGAGCGTCTGTCCGAGGAGCAACTCGGAACCGGTGTTCAGGAGTTCGACTGTCATGGCCGGCGCCCTTTTTACCGCGGGGTGCGGCGGTGACAAACAAATGCGTTGGGCGGCGAGGAACCGCCTTGACCGCACGGTGGGACTCGTCTTGAGTGCGTGAACCGGAGGGATTTATGGACGAGGCACCGAGTTGGTATCTGGCTGAAGGCGGAAAGACCCTGGGACCGTTCACCAAGGCACAGGTCGTGGAACAGCTCCAGGCCGGGAAGGCGAGCAAGACCACGGTGGCGTTCAAGCATGGAACGACGCCGCAGTGGACGGCGCTGGGCCAGATCGGGGAATTCGCGACCGCCGTGAGCGCGACGGCCAAGGTGCCCGAGATCCCGAGGCCGGTGCCGCCCCCCGCGCCGATTCCGGCGGCGGTGGCCCCGCCCGCGATGGCGGCGGCGGCGCCGGTTGTGGCGCCCGCGCCCACGCCCGCGCCCGTTTTCAATCCCCCGCCGGCCGCGGCGCCATCGGTGCCGCAGGCGGCACCTCCATCCGTGGCCCCGGCGGTTCCTTCGCCGGCGGCGGCGCCCGCAAAGGCCGAAACGTCCTCCGCGTTGGAGTACCATGTCATCGGTGCCGAGGCGCAGTGCGTGGAGGTGGATCTGGAGCCCGGGACATCGGTGTTGGGCGATCCGTCGATGCTGGTGTGTTGCGATGGCGACGCGAGCATCGAGAACGGTTCGGCATCCTTCCTGCCCTCATTCTGGAATCGGCGTCCGACGGGCAGGGTCAAGTTGGTGTTTGGGGGACTCGTGACGGGCGCGGTGGCGGTGCTGGACTCGAGGGCCAGCGGGGGTGCCGTGTGGTGCCGGCTGGATGCGCTGCTGTGCTGCGAGACGAGCATTTCTGCGACGGGCGGGCTGAAAACGATCCCTGGCTCAACGCACGGCGAGGGGATCGTGCTGCACAAGATCGAAGGGTCCGGGCTATGCTTCTTGCAGGCGGGCGGGCGCGTCCTGCGCAGGCGGCTGGGCGCGGGCGAATCGCTCCGCGTCGATTCCGCGTGCCTGCTGGCGTGCGAGGCGCGGCTCGAGATCGATATCCAGCACTCGGGGGAGGGTCCGCGGATGGCGCTGCTCAAGGGTCCGGGCGTGGTCTGGTTGCAGACGCATTCCCCATCGCGGCTCGTGTCCCGGCTGAGGGCGGCGATGCGCCCGCAGGGCGCGTAGGGTTCGCGGGAGTCCTTCAGCCAACGGCGTCGCGGAGGCGCCGGATGCCTTCGTTCACGGATCGGAATTCCTCGTCGCTCCATGCCGGTGGCAACGACAGGGTGGCCTTGAAAGCGGCGATCCGGGCCAGGGGGGCCTCGATCTGCGCGAGGGGCATTCTCGCGAGCGTCCTGACGGCGATCTCCACGCACTCGATCTGGTGGCAGAACAGGAGCAGGTCGTTGCCCGCGGCGATGGCCATGCGCACGGTATCGGCCGGGCCGTAGCGTTTTGCGATGGCGCCCATCTCAAGGTCGTCCGTGATGACCAGCCCCCGATAGCCGAGGGTTTCGCGGAGCAGCCCCGAGATGATGACCGGTGAGAACGACGAGGGTCGGGAGACCGCGTCGAGGGCGGGGTAGTGGGCGTGGCCCACCATCAGGGCCGCCGATTCCGGCGCCAGCGCCCGGAACGGCGCCAGCTCGTCGCTCTCCAGTTCGGCGCGAGTCCGCCCGACGACGGGGAATTCCCGGTGGGGATCGGCGCGGCAGAGGGAGTAGCCGGGGAAGTGTTTGATCGTGGCGGCGACCCCGCCCCGCTGGAGGGCCCGCAGGAATAGCCCGGCATTCTCCGAGACCTCATCGGCCGTCGCGCCGTAGCATCTCTCGGGGAGGGAGTTGTCGGCGCCGGGATCGAGGAGGATGTCGACGACGGGGGCCAGGTCGAGGTTGAAGCCGAAGAGCCGCAGGATCCTGGCCGTGAGTGCGCCATGGGATTCGATGAGCCTCGGATCGGCGGCCCTGCGGAGTGCGTCGGCGGGCGGCGGGGACTCGGCGATGTTATTGAGGCGCGAGACGCGGCCCCCCTCCTGGTCGACCGTGATGATGGGCGGTATGTCGCAGAGCGAGCGGAGATCGTCGGTGAGGCCGCGGAGTTGGGCGGGGCTCTCAATATTCCTGCCAAACAGGATGAACCCGCCGGGCTGCAAGGCGCGGATCAGGGTTCTCAGGCCGGGGTCGATCTCGGGCCCCGGGAGGCCCATGGTCAGGAGTTGGCCTACCGATGGAGGGCTCATTTCGGGCGGCAGGTTGGTGCGCCCGTGGGCGGGGTGTCAAGCGGCGGGATTCCTGCCTCGCGAGACCTTCTTGTGCGGGGCGGGCGGCGGGGGTATCATCGGGGCGACTGGAGGACCCGTGTTTCAGATCATATTCAGCGACATGAGCGCCGCGGAGATGGCGCGGCTTCCGAAGCCCCTGCAGCTCGAGATCATGAGCGAGTTTCAGGTGATGCCCGAGGATCTCGACTTCGGCGAGGGCGGGGAGAAATTCGGCGCGCTGCGGCGCGGCAGCGAGACGTTCTATCGGTTCCGGACGCGGGATTATCGGATCTACTTTCAGAAGACGGACGGCGGGGTCGTGGTGCGCAGGGTCCTGCACCGGAACACCCTGCAGGACTTCCTCTTTCGCGCCAACCTGCCCGTGGGCGAGGACGAGGCGCTGCAGGACAGCGCGGCCTTCTGGAAGCTGATCGACGAGGGGGCCGGGTCGCGACGAAAAGATTAATGCCGCGGAAGGGTTGCTATTGGCGGCTTAGGCGAGTAGCCTGTTAAGGGTTTTATGAAAACACGCAACACGATTGTCATGACGGCATCGATCCTCGCCATCTGGATCCTGACGATGTCGTCGCTGAACATATGGTTCAAGGCCCTGGGCATGATCGCCGCCGTGGGCCTGACCTGGTACGCGGTGCGGCGACGCGGTTGCCAGTGCGGGACTGACAAGGCCCCGGGCGAGAGCTGATAGCCCTTGCGTGCGGCTGGCTTGGGTCAGCCGAGGTCCATCAAGGGGAAGTGGGGAACCTGCGACACGAGGTTCTCCCTGAACGTGTTCACGTCGAGATCCACTTCGCTGATATCCACCAGGATGTGCAGTCCAGCCTGGCTCTCAAGTTGTGGCGTATCGAGAACCCCGCTGCCGCTGTAGCCCATGCCGAAGCGTTTCGCCAGATGGTTGGCGAGGTTAACGGCGGCGACCAGGGCGGGGAATCTCTTGGCCTGCGCGGGAGCGTGATGGGTGGCAATGGCCTCGACCACGGGGGCCGACAGGTGCTGCTTGGCGGCCCAGATGACGCCGGCGGAAGGGTGATCCATCTGCATCGATTCGCGCTCGCACTCGCACAGGTCGCGCCGGTCATCGAAGGATTTCCGCATCGTGGCCACGACCGACATCGGGACGAGGTCGCCCATGACGACCTTGCCGATGTCGTGGAGGAAGCCGGCCTGGAGTTCGAAGCCGCTGAGCTGGATGCCGAAATACTCGGTGAGGCGGTTGGCGAGCAGGCCGACGGTCACGCTGTGCCGCCAGAGCATCCGCCAGTCAAAGTGCTTTGCGGCACCGGCGGAGTCGCGGACGTAGAGGGTGATCAGCGCGAGGGAGGCGGAGAGCTCGAGGCCGACGCAGTCGATGGCATCCTCGACCCCATTGATGGGGCGGTCTGACCCGAACCAGCCGCTCGTGGCGAGCCGGACCATGAAGTCGCCGAACTCGGTCACCTCGCCCGCGAACTCCGCGAGATCGCGCAGGGACCCGCGCTGCCGCTCGGAGATCTCCCGCAGCTGGTCGGCCCACGGGTCCACGGTGGGCATGGAGAGGGCTTTCTGGATGTGCTGTGCCGTGACCTGGGAGGAAAAATCCTTGGAGAACTTGAGCAGGTCTCGGGTGTCGGTGAGCACCAGGCCATTGAGGCGCTCGGGCCGCCATTCCGCGCGCTGTGCCACGGGGAGCACCTTGATCTCGGCGGTGGGCAGGTACTCGGTCACCTCGCCCATGCGGTTGAGCGCGTCGACCAGTTCATCGTAGCTGGCGAAGCGGTCCTCAGGCTTCTTCTTCAACATCTTCTCGAGGACGGCGATCCAGCCCGGCGGCAGGTGGCACTCGACGGCCTGCTGGTAGGGGAAGGCGCCCTCCAGATGGCCGCGCAGCTCGTCGGAGGTTTTGGTGCTCTCGTAGGGCGTCGCCCCGACCAGCAGATGGAAGATGGTGGCCCCGAGGGAATACATGTCGCTGCGAAAGTCGGTGGGCTTGCGGCGGATCTGTTCCGGGGAGACGTAGCCCGGGGAACCCCAGCCGGCGGCCTTGTCGTCGGCGCTCGCGAAATCGAGGCACTTGGCGAGGCCGAAATCGGTGAGCAGCAGGCGTCCCGAGTCGCGCTCGATCATGAGGTTGGAGGGCTTGATGTCGCGATGGACGATGTGGCGTTTCCAGGCCTCGGACAGTGCGTCGACGGCCTGGAGGGTGATCTTGAGGACGTAGTCGTGGGGAAAACGGCCATGGGTATTGAGGAGTTCCTGGCAATCGGAGCCCTCGATGAGGGGCATCGCAAAGAAGATGATGCCGTTTTCGCGACCGATGAAGTAGATGGGGACGATGTGGGGGTGGCGGAGGGCGGCGATGGCCCGGGCCTCGTCCTCGAACATCTGGCTGTACTCCTCGTTGAGCGCGAAATCGGGGCGGAGCACCTTGATGGCCACGTGGCGCTGGAGGGCCGGCTCGAACGCCTTGTAGACCGAGCCCATGCCTCCGGTGGCGATGTGCTCGAGTATGCTATAATGGCTGAGCCTGCTGCCGGGCGCAAGCAGCGTGTCTGTGGTGTTCTTCGGGTCCCCGGCACTCATCCTACAGGGTCCAAGGATAACCCGAGAATGGGCCCGTGGGCAAGTGATAGCGAAACTCGGGGAGATCGGGTCCCGGGGGTTCTTGGCGTGACCCGGTGGCCGTCGATGCGCTACCGTCTGAGGGCATGAGGCGATGGCTGATACTTGCGGGGTGCCTGGTTTCTGGCGTCGCGGGCGGCGCCGGGGATCCGGCGATCCGCCTTTCGGACGAGGACGCGATGCGGATCGGGCGGCGCGTGTGGCAGAACGAGTGCGCGGGGACTGTCGATGGGCTGACGTCCTGGAATGCGGGCGAGGAGTTTGCGTCGATGGGCATCGGCCATTTCATCTGGTATCCGGCGGGGCGCTCGGGCCCATTCGAGGAGAGTTTTCCGGCCCTGCTGGCCTTCATGCGCGAGCGCGGGGTCCGGTTGCCCGCTGTCTTCGCTGGGGCGCCGGACGTCGATTGCCCCTGGAAGAACAGGGAAGTGTTCTTGCGCGAATTCAACGGCGAGCGCATGCGGGCGATGCGCCAATTCCTGGCCGGGACGGTGGCCGAGCAGGCGCGATTTCTGCTGATGAGGCTGGAGTCCGCCCTGCCGAAGATGTTGGAGGCGTGCGGGGCGGGGGCGGGCGAGCGCGTGCGGCGGCGATTCTACCGCGTCGCGAATTCGCCTGGCGGGGCATACGCGCTGGTGGACTACGTGAATTTCAAGGGGGAGGGAACGAACCCGAAGGAACGGTATGACGGCCAGGGGTGGGGGTTGCTCCAGGTCCTGGAGCACATGTCTGACGACGGCGACGCGACAAAGGCTTTTGCCGCGTCGGCCAGGGCCATGCTGGAGCGGAGGGTGCGCAACTCGCCCCCGGCGCGCAACGAGGCCCGCTGGCTCAAGGGGTGGCTCAACCGCGTGGCGGGCTACGCGGCTTCCTGAACCGAGCCTATTTGCCGATCGACGCGATCGCCGACAGCACCGCCGCGGATTGCTCCTCGGGCTTGGGTTTGAGGTCGCGCCAGACGATCTTGCCATCCTTCGCCAGGAACGAGACCCGCTTGGAGAAGCCCATGGGCAACTTCTCGACACCGAACGCGTCGATGACCTTGCCGTCCTTGTCGGCGATCAGGGTGAAGGGGAAGGAGAACTTGTCCTTGAATTTCTTTTGGGCCTCGACGGTATCGGCCGAGATCCCGAAGACGCGGACGCCCTTGGCCGTGAGGTCGGCGTGATTGTCCCGCAGGTTGCAGCCCTGTTTCGTGCAGCCCGGGGTGTCGGCCTTCGGGTAAAAGTAGAAAAGGGTCCATCCCTTGGACGCGGCGTCGGCGAGATCGATGGGGTTGCCGGCGTCATCGGGGGCGGTGACTTTAGGCACGGGGTCGCCCTCCTTGAGGGTTTCGGCGCGGGCGCCTGGGACTGCGAGTGCCGCGATCGCCGCGGCCAGGAACGCGAAGGGTTTTTTCTGTATTTTCATGGCTGACGGTACGATAGCAGCAATTCCAGCATTTTCCTGTCGAGTTTGTGGCCGTGGAAGTCCTCGTAGGCGACGTCGGTCCTTTCGCTGTCGAGGACGCCGAAGCTGCCGCGGAAATTCCAGAGGGCCCAGCCGAAGCCCGCGCGCTTCCAGTTCTTCAGGCAATCCTCCATCCATGCCAGGGCGATCGGGTGCGGGGTTCGATTGAAGCACCCGTACTCGCCGACGACGACGCCTGTCCCGGCATCGCGCAGGGCGACGAATGGTGCGACATATTCCTCCCAGAGCGTATCGGCATCGGTCATCGGCATACCGGAGAAGGGCGAGGTCGCATTTCTGGCATCGAAGCGAATGGGGGGCACGGGCTTGGCCGACCAGTCGCTCTGGAGCGGCAGGGTGGACGGCTGGCCGCCGGGGCCATCGATCGTGACAGCCGCCAGAGAGATCCATGTCCCATTGGTGTTGGAGAGGGTCACGGTGCGTGTCCCGGGCGGCAGGGAGGCCTCGTATTCGCAATCGTACGCGCACTGGTGCGCCTTCCACTGCTCGTGATACTTGGACGATTTCCATTCCCCCTGTCCCGCGGGTCCGGTGGCGAACTCTCTCCCGAAGACCGGGGTGCCGTCGGCGGCGACGAGGAGTGTCGCGCGGTTAAAGACCTCGGCGACGCGCAGGCGGAGTGTCGCGGCCGCGGGTTGGGCGAGGTCGATTCGCAGGGAGCTCTGCCGGCCATCGGCGTTCGGGTGGTGCAGGAAACCGCTGACGCGGGGGATGGGCCAGGCGGGGGAGGGCATGTTCTCGCCGTTGACCCAGCTGGCCTTGTAGTGGGTGACGCCCATCGGCTGGTAGCCCCGGGTGGCCTGCGCCACCTTGAGGGGCACGAGTTCCGGGGAGGGGACGTTGCCCCACTCGCGCGCATCGCAGATGATGAGCCGCGCGGGATCCTCAGCGCGGATGGCTTCGGCGACGAGTCTCACGACATGGGCGTGCCGCTCGGGGGTGACGTGGGAGGGTTCGTTGAAGAGGTTGAAGCTGAGCCTGGAGTTGGGGATCCCCCGGTAGCGTCTGGCGAATGTCGCCCAGTGCATCGCGCAGACGCGCTGCGCGTCCGGGTCGGTCCAGAGGTCCTTGGCCTCGGGCGGCTTGGCCACCGTGTATCCGGGGGCCCTGTGAAAATTGAGCAGGACATGGATGCCATATCGCTCGCCGAACTGAATCGCCTCATCGATGTCCTTCAGCGCCGCCTCGTCGATCATCTCCCAGTTCTTGTCCTTGATCCAGATGCGGTAGTCCATCGGCAGGCGCACGAAGTTGAATCCCAGTTCCGAGATCAGACGGAAATCCTCCTCCTTGAAGCGCTCGTTCTTGCCGACGTTGAATTTCTCCAAGAGGTTGAAGCCATGCCAGCGGGGAAGCTTGTCCCACGTGGCGGTGGGGAGCGGGGCGGGCTCCGCGATCGAAGCGAGCGCGAGCAGGCACAGCGCGAGTGAGCACGGGATGCGGTTGCGGGAATTCATGCGCGGCATGCTCCGGGCGCACCGGAGGGGGGTCAAGGCGAAATCGGGAATGGTTTGAAAAGATGGGCCCGCCGGGCATGCTCGTCGGGCGTGAAGCTTATCGGCATGATGCGGACCCGCGGGGCGTGGGTGATTGCCTGCGCGATATTCGGGATGGTGGCCGCGGCGGGAGCGGCGGATTGGCGCCACTGGCGCGGCCCGGAGTTCAATGGGTCGTCGCCGGAAACAGGGCTTCCGGCGACCTGGTCGAAGACGAAGAACGTGGCTTGGCGCGCGGACCTTCCGGGGCCGAGCGCGGCGACGCCGATCGTGTCGGGCGAGCACGTGTTCGTGTCATCGGTGGACACGGCGAAGGACGCGCTTCTGGCGATGGCGTTTGATCGGCGCTCGGGATCCGAGCGTTGGCGGAGGACGGTCGGCACCGGGATCAGCCGCGACCCGAAGAGCAACTACGCATCGCCGTCGCCCGCCACCGATGGTCAGTTGGCGGTCTTCCTCTACGGCAACGGCAAGACGGCGGCATTTGACTTGGGGGGGCGGGAATTGTGGTCCCGCGATCTCGCGAAGGAGTTCGGCGAGTTCGCATTCGGCTGGACGTACGCCGCCAGCCCGCTCCTGCACGATGGCCGGCTCTACTATCAGGTCCTGCAGCGGGACGTTCCGGTCCAGGGGCGGGGAAGGACCGATGGGCCGATCGACTCATACATTCTCGCGGTCGACCCAAAGACCGGGAAGGATCTCTGGCGGCACGTGCGCCCCTCCGACGCGGTCGCCGAATCGCGCGAGGCCTTCACATCGATGATCCCTTACAGGAGCCCGTCAGGGCGGGCGGAGTTGCTCGTCGTCGGGGGCGATTGCCTGACCGGGCATGACCCGACGAACGGCGATGAACTGTGGCGCTGGGGCACATGGAACCCGAAACAGATCGGGCATTGGCGCCTGGTTCCCTCGCCGGTCGCGGGGCAGGGCGTTATCCTGGCCTGCGGCCCCAAGCGCGAACCGATCTATGCGGTGCGCGCGGATGGCAAGGGTCGGCTGACCGACGCCGCTCTGGCATGGACATCGCAGAACCAGCCGGACCTGACGAGCGACGTGCCCACGCCCCTATTCTATCAGGGAGATTTCTTCGTGCTGAGCGACCTCCGCAAGACGCTCGCGCGCGTGGACCCCGCCACGGGCAAGGCCAAGTGGATCGTGCCCACCCCGGGGCGCGCGAAGTACGAGGCTTCGCCCACGGGGGCAGACGGCCGCATTTTTCTCATGAACTTTGCCGGGGAGGTTGTCGTCGTGGATGCGGACGACGGGCGGGTGATGGAGGTCATACCGATGGGCGAGGAGAAGGACGACAATACCCGGTCGACGGTGGCCGTCGCCCACGGGCAGATTTTCGTGCGCACCAACTCCAAGCTGTTCTGCGTCGGGCGTCGCTGACGGTTCGTGGCCCGCGGTCATTGGGGGCTGCCGGACCCCGTCCGACATCCCCCTCGGGCATCACAGGGAGTACTGCGGGATCTTCATGGTTTCGCCGCCTTTCGCCGCAGAGAGGTGCGCGTAGTAGCCCGGGGTCGTCATGTTGAGGGCATCGATCACGTCCACGGCGGGCCTGCGCCCCCTCAGGATCGCATCGATGAAATCATCGCCCAGGTAGCCGTGCGAGCCCCCGTGGCCACCCGGTTCCACGCCGGGCGGCAAGGCGCCCTTTTTCAGCCGCAGCCCGCCCTTGAGCGCATCATGGTATCGCCTCTTTCCGGTGGGGTCGCCCGCGAAGGCCTGATTAAATCCACCGTATTCCCCGCGGATTCGCCCCGCCTCAAGATATTCGCCCTGGGAGTGGCAGATCAGCATGCGCGCGATCCCGCCCTCGGCCGTCCGGAACAGGCCGACCTCGGAGTTAAAGACGTTCCCGATCGCGTTCGGCACCCGCTGGTCTTCGTCAAAGGGCGGGGTCCCCTGGCATGACACATCGACGAATCCCTTGTGCGTGACGCCGACGTAGTAGGCGGTGGCGTGCGTGGGATACCACATGGGGCAACCGTTCTTCCTCCAATCCTTGTACGAGCCCAGGGCGGGGGTGCCTAGGACATGGGGGTGGCAGTATTCCCCTTCCGCGTAGACGATTCTTCCGAATACCCCGGCCGCATAGAGTTTCTCCATCGCGAATAGATCGTCGTGAAAAACCGAGGTCTCGAACATGGCGTAGACCAGGCCCCTGTTCCGCCTGCAGCACTCGAGCAGCCTCTCGGCATCGTCGATGTCCCCGCGAAAGGCGGGGACGGCGGTCGCGACATGCTTGCCGTGCTCCATGCAGAGAATGGCATGCCTTGCGTGCGCCGGGGCGTCGGTGGCGCAGTAGATCGCCTCGATGGTATCGTCCTCGACCATCTCCTCGAGGGAGGGATACGTCTTCGCGCACCGGGCCTGCCTGGCCATTTCGGCGCGACGGTCGGGGAAGAGGTCGCTGACCGCCACGAGCTCGACGTTGGGATGATGCTGCAATCCGAACTGGAGGCCGAACTTGCAGACGCCGTGGCCGACGATTCCCACCCGGACCTTTCTGTCGGTGAAGGGGGTCCATCGTGCCGTCTTGTCGTAGTCGGTCTCGGTCTGGTCAAAACCCTTGATCGCTTCCGCGGCGGCGCCCTTTGGCTGGGCCACTGATGCCCCGGCGGCTAGCGCCGAGGCGGAGAGGAAGTGACGGCGCGAGACGTGCATGGTCGGGTTTTGGTCCTTGGGGGGGTGGCGTGGCAAGCACTTTCCATTGCCCGTCGGCCCGCGGGATGCACACTGTGGCCGGGCCGTGAACCCCGGGTCGAACGACGCATGAGGCAAAGACTCGTCCGCATCCTGATCGTCTTGAGCGGCCTGCTGGCGCTGGGTCTCGCCGGCCTATTCGTTTTCCGTCCGTCCGCGGTCATGAGGATGATGCCCGCGCCGCGCTTTGAGGAAGTGGTGCTGTCGGGGCGGGGCGCGAGCGGCGCGGTGATCGACTGTGGCGGTGGCTGGTTCAATGATGGCAAGGTCACGGAAATCATTATCCGTTCGGAAAAAACGGCGCGCGGGTGGGAGCGTCCGGCGGGGATCACCATCCGCGACTGCCGCATCCGCGGCTCGATCCGGATCATGGGCATGGGCCGGAATGGCGAGGGTCGCGAGGTGCAGAGGTCGTCGGTCCGGGCGGGCCACACCCAACGGGCGCAAGAAGCCGCGCCCGCGCGCATCCTGATCTCGGGCGTGGAGATCGAGGCACATCATCGCATCCCGCTATATTTGGCACCGGGAGTGACGGGCGTGGTATTCGAGAAATCCAAGCTGACCGGCTGGAGCTGCTCGGTCGGTATCTACCTCGATGCGGAGAGCGCGCAGAATGTCATCCGCGACAACACCTTCGCGCTCTGGGCCGCCCGCGAAGTCATCGCCGTCGATGGCTCGGCGGCCAATCGCATCGAGCGCAACTGCTTTGAGCGCATCCCCCGGGGCGGGATCTACCTCTATCGGAATTGCGGCGAGGGGGGCACCGTGCGCCACCAGACACCGCACGCGAACGTGATTCAGGGGAACCACTTCGCTTCACGGTCCCTGGGGTTCTGGTGCCACGGCATTTGGCTCGGTTCCAGAAATGGGCGGCGCGGCTACTGCCACCTGGACGATGGCTATCCCTTTGGCAGCAGCCTGGACAACCGCGATTTCGCCGACGGCAACACGGTGGTCGGGAATGTGTTCTCTCCGCCCACCGCGCGCGCGATCCGCGATGAGGGACGGGACAATCGGGTGGAGTGACCGCCGCGAGAATCACTCGACCATCTCGAACTTGGCGCTGGCGCGGCCGCCCTTGCCCCTCGCGTAGTCCGCACGGATCTCGGCATCGGTGAGCGCGCGCCTGTGGATCCTGACATCGTCCAGGAGCCCGATGAATGGCTGCCAGGACGAACCGATCGAGAGGTCGCCGCCGGCCACGTCGAGCGCACCGGTGAAGCCGGGCGGGATATCCGGGGCGCTGTCGGGCTCGCCGTTGATGTAGTATCGCGTCTTGCGGTTCGCGCGATCCACGACGACCACGAGGTGCGACCAGGCGTTTTCGGGTAGGGTGCCCCTGGGCCTATTGGCGCAAGTCGCCCTGTGGGCGTCGACCATCTCGATGAACGGCCTGCCGTCGGTCGTGAGGTTGAGATTCCACCAGGTGTCGTTCGATGGGGCATGCTTGCTCATGAAACGGCGGCGAGGGTCCTTGGAGTCGATGGCCAACTGCGTCGGGCAGATCCACAGCGACACCGAGAAGTCACCGGTCCCAAATTGGAGCGTCGGGTGGTCGGGGATGCTGACGTGGCCGGACGCAGGTTCACAGAAGATGGCGCAGCCGAAATCCCCTTTGGCCCATGCGGCCCAGACATCGCCATCGTTTCCGCAACCGGAACCGTCCCTGGCGACATAAGCGCCCATCTCGTCGAAGGCCCAGGATCCCGCGAGCATGTCGGCGTTTGCGGGGCGGGGCGGGCGCGCGACCGCGGGACGGGACGGCGCTCGCCGCTTGGGTGAACTGGCGAGTTCCTCGGCGGTGCCGAGCCTCAGGTTGTCGATGTAGAAAGTGGCCGCCGCGTCTGATGTGCCCGAGATCCCGAGCCACGTGACCCTTTCAAAGTGGGCGCTGGGGAAGGGGACCTCGGCCGTGACCGGCTCGCGCCCGGGGGCGGATAGGGTGACGCGGAAGGTCTTCGGCGCGCCCGACCCCAGGCGGAAGCGGATGTCCACGTGCACCCATTCGTCGAGGGGGATGGTGGCGATGGCCTTTCTTCCGGCGGTGACTTTGCCATCGGACGCGACCGAGAGCGTCGGGCCCACGAGGTACGGGTCCACATCCCACTGCCGGGCCTCGACGTAGAAACTGGCGGGCGCCCCGCGGGTATTCCGCATATCCCACGAGAGCCGCACGTCCCCCGCCGCGCAGGAGGGACGATAATAGAGGTGCGGTGTCCAGCTGTGCGGTTTCGCGGGCGCGTCGACAAACTTGAGTGCCTGGCGGCCGCCCGCCGCCGTGTCGCGCGAGACCACCAGCGCCTGTTGGCCCCCCAGGAGAACCTCGCCCTCCAGCGGCGCGGCGCCCTCCCCGTCAGCCTCGAAGTCAAAGTTGACGACAAACGGCGGTTCCATCGGCGCGGGGATCTCGTTCAGGGGCCTGTCGGGATAGCGCTTTGGAAGGGTGACCCATTCGCGTTCCCCATACAGGCCGGCCTTCGAGATATCGATGGGCCGAAACCCGAGCTTCAGCGCAGGGGAGTCCTCCCTCAGCCTGAAATCCCCGCCCTCGGCATCGACGAACTTTGGGTCCGCAACCATCGAGGCGAGGTCGTTGCCTTTCGCCTGCCAGGCCGCGAAGTCCGTGTCCTTGAACTTCGGTGGGCCGGCCGTGCTCCAGTACACGTTGCTGCCGAGCCGCCAGTCCCCGCCCTTCCACACGCCGCCGAGCATCTGCGTGATTCCGGCATAGACGATGTTGCGCTCCGCGGCGTAATGGCACGGCTTGTCCTCGCGGCAACGCTGGAGCTGCGCCTCGCCGCCGAAGGCGAGCACGTTATTCCGCACGACGTTATTGGTGCCGTAGTGCTGGAACAGCGGACAGGTCCTGACGCGATGGACGACGTTGTCCTCTATCAGGATCTCCGAGCTCCCCTCGTCGGGATAGATCCCGGAGCCGCGCGACACGTGGGCGTAGTTGTAGATATGGTGGATGTGGTTGCCGCGCTCCGTGGTGCCCGGGGAGATGCCCAGGGTGTAGATGCCGCCCATGTCGCTCAGGCCGTCGCCGTTGCCGAGGTGGTGGATATGGTTAAAATCCAGGGCGTTGTGGTTGGCCGAGCTCGGCTGGAATCCCCAGGACCACCCGCACGAGATGCCGGAATAGTCGAAGTTCGAGATCTCGTTGTGCGTCACCGCGTTTGACGAGCTCGTGCCGATCCAGACACCGTGGGCGCCGTGGAACACGTGCGAGCCGTCGTGGATGAAGTTGTTGTCGACCACGGTGCGGCTGGCAGGCGCGCCCTGCTGCACGCCCCATCCGCCGCCGATGTAGACGCCGCCACCGCCAAGATCGTGGATGTGGCACCGCCGGACGACGTTGTCCTCGCAGCCGGCGGCCAGCCAGATGCCGTGAGCGCCCGCGTGGGCGATCTCGCAATCCTCGAAGCTCGAGTGCCGCAGGCCCGTGGCCGTGATGAGGGCGGGCTGATAGATCTCGCCCTGGCCGGGATTGCGCACGCGCCGCAGGTTTGCGTTCGAGTGCAAAAATGCGATGCCCCGGAAGTGGAGGTGCCCGACGATCTCGCCCCCGGCGGCGTCGCCCGCGAAGTTGACGAGCGTCGATGTCAGCGCCGGCGCGACGACCTCGGCCTTCGCCATGTCCTCGCCAGGCATCGGATAATAGTAGACCGTGTTCGCGACCTCGTTCAGGTACCACTCGCCGGGGGCGTCGAGAGCATCGAACACGTTCTCGACATAGTAGCGCTGCTGCCGTTCCCACTGGCCCATCGGCCAGGGCGCCGGTTCGACGAAGTTGACTTGGCAGGCCGTTGCGTCCATCGAGCGGACGTGGTGGATCGAGGTCTCCCAGGAATGGTAGACGACAAAGATCGCGCCCCCCATGTCCTCCCAAGGCTTCAGGTCGCCCTCCTTGAAATAGAACCCTCGCGAGTCGGCTTTGGAGATCGGGCCGTCCGTTCGCAGGAAGGCCCCGCTGTTGGGTAGCCTGGCGCGGGTGCGGCGCTGCCCGTTGACGAAGAGCTGGTTGAAGCGCCAGGGAGAGCCGCCGCTTGCGGGTGGGACAGCAGCGCGCCAGAGCTTGCCGCCGCATCGGGCGCTGTCGTCGCGCTTCCAGCCGCGGATAACATCGCCACCGCTGATGAGCGGTCTCTCGCCAGGGAATGCCCGATAGGTCACCGGGCGGTCGGGGGTCCCCGAGTCTGCCGCCGTGAAGGTGATCGGCTCGGTTTGCCGATACACGCCGCCCCGGAGCAAGACGGTGGCCGGTTTCGGCGCGGCGGATGCCCGGAGCATGTCGCGGGCCTTTTGGATCGTGGCCAGCGGACCGTCGGTCTTTGCCCGGTTGGGTGCGGCGAGCCGACCCGACCAGGCATCACTACCCGCGGGCGACACATGCAGCGTCAGCCCCTGGCCCGGGCCGGCGCCCGCGTCGCCCGAAGGCTCCGGCGCGCAGCCCGCCCAACAGGCGAACGCCCACAGGGTGAGGACCAGGGGAACGACACGATGCTCGCTTTGCGGCCGGTCACGATCCATCGCGGCAGCCTAAGTCGGTATCCGACGGGGTCGAGCGGGAATGGACCGCGCGCGGTCTGCCGAATTCGCGCGATCGATCTTGTTGACCGCGAGCCGACGCGGGCACGATAATCGAAGTCCATGATCGGCACCATGAAACAACGAATTTTCGTCGTGGCTCTGGCGGCGCTTTGCCACGCTCCCGACGCAGGTCGGGCCCTCGACCCTAAAGCGGGAAGCGGCATGCCCTATGGGCTTCGGGGAGACGGCAGGGCCGATGACACCGACGCCCTGGAGCGCGCCATCCGGGCGGAGAAGTTGATCTTCCTGCCGCCTGGCCGTTAGCGGATCACCCGGCCGCTGGCCCTTGACGCGGGCTGCGGGATCGCTGGGCCCGGCACGCTGTACGTGGATTTTGACTCCGCCCGTTCGGATGCGTCGAATGCGGCGCTGAATTGCCAGGGCAGCAATATCCGGATCGATGGGATCACGATCGAGAAACGCTTCATCGACGGCTCGTACGGCATCGGCATCTCGCTCGGCGGGAGCGGGCACAGGAACATCCGGATCCATGGCGTGGACATCAGCGGCTATAGCGCGCGCTACGGCATCCACCTCGTCGAATGCGAGGACTTTGAAATCTCGAACTGCCACATCCATGACTTCATGATGGATGCGGGCGCCGACATGATCCAGGACTCGCCGGCGGGAATCCGCGTCACCCGCTCGCGCCGGGGCGTTATCAGCAACAATCGAATCCTCCGCATCGAGGTGGGCAAGAGTGGGCTGGCATCCATCTCGCCCAAGGTGCCCAAGTACGGGAAACAGGGTTACCAGTCCGACCACATGACGATCGTTTCCTGCCGCAATGTCACGATCACGGGCAACCTGATGGCGACCAGCGGCGAAGGGATCGACCTGCTGCTTTCGCAGGAGTGCGCGGTCAGCGGGAACACGATCGAGGACATCTGGTTTCAGGGGATCAAGATGCTCGGCGTATCGTTTTCGACGATCAGCGGGAATGTGATCCGGGACTGCTATCAGGGGGTCGGTCTCGCCGACCACACGAAGTTCGGAGCGGATTGCATCGGAAACGCCATAACCGGGAACACGATCGTGGATTCCGGGTCGCCGGGATCTTTCGGCCTGCCGGGTCCCGCCAGGCTCAGGTATGGGGTTCCCGCTGGCGTGGATGTTCATGATGCCAGCGACTACGCCGTCATCGCCGGAAACGTCATCATGGACACCCAGGCGACCAAGACGATGCGGAGCGCGATCGCCACCAACGGGGCACCCCACAATATCTGCGCGAACAATATCGAGGATGGCCCCTTTGTGCGCAGCGTGCCACCCATGCCTTGGGAGAAGAAGAAGGGGGATTGAGGGCACAGGGACCGCCCGATAGAGCACGGCGCTCGGCTGTCGTAAGGACCAGGAGTTCTCGGACTGCGTCCGGCAACCTCCTCTGGCCGAGAATGTTGGGAGGAACCGTTCCCGATAGCGGCACGGGCGCAAAACGATAAACTCTATTTTTGGACAAAGTCCAGAGTTGGATGTAGTGTGGTTAAATGCGTGATTCCGCAAAGCGACTTCGCGAGCACGGCATTCCCGTCACAGCCCAACGCGTGGCCGTGCTGCGGGCCGTATCGAGGGGGCCTCACGCGACCGCGGACGCCATCGCGGAGGATGTCCGGGCGGAGATTGGTGCGATCTCGCGACAGGCGGTGTATGACGCCCTCGGGATGCTGGTTGAGAGGGGCCTCATCCGGCGGATCAAGCCCGCCGGATCGCCGGCGCGCTACGAGGGCCGCGTCGGCGACAACCACCATCATCTGATCTGCCGCACCTGTGGGAGAACGGTGGACGTCGATTGCGCCGTCGGCAACGCGCCCTGTCTGACCCCCGCCGACGGCTCCGGTTACCAGATCGACGAGGCGGAGGTCATCTATTGGGGCACCTGTCCCGATTGTCTCGCAAAGAACCTGGGGTGCGCGGGCGGCATCCCCGAATCAGATCAACGGGCTTCGAACCAAACATCAGGGGAACTCAAGGGAGAAATGACATGAAAGAGAATGCGACCAGATGCATGCGCCCCGTTTCGGATGGGGCAATTGAGACACGGACCACGCGACGCGCATTGGGAAGATGGCCAATCTGGCTTCTGGCCCTGGCCGCCGGTGGTTTGGCGTGGAGTCCGGGCGTGGTGTCAATGGCCCAGGCCTCGTCCGAAAAGGGCACGGGGGGCGGTGGCGAATGCCCGGTGATGTCGGGCAAGGCCCGTCCGAACCGACACACGGCCGCAGGTGGCATGTCGATCCGGGACTGGTGGCCGAACCAGCTGAACCTGAAGATCCTTCACCAGAATTCGGAGAAGGTGAGTCCGGTGGGCGGGGGTTTCAATTACGCCGAGGAGTTTAAGAAACTCGATCTGGATGCCCTGAAGAAGGACATCGAGGCGCTAATGACGACGTCGCAGGATTGGTGGCCGGCCGACTTTGGGCACTACGGGCCGCTCTTCATACGGATGGCCTGGCACAGCGCGGGCACGTACCGCGTGAAAGACGGCCGCGGCGGCGCATCCGATGGGACGCAGCGCTTCGCGCCACTCAACAGCTGGCCCGATAACGCCAACCTCGACAAGGCGCGCCGACTGCTGTGGCCTATCAAGCAGAAGTACGGGCAGAAGATCTCGTGGGCCGACCTGATGATCTTCACGGGCAACTGCGCCCTGGAGTCGATGGGGTTCAAGACGTTTGGATTCGGCGGGGGACGCGAGGACGTCTGGGAGCCGCAGGAGGATGTGTATTGGGGGCCCGAGAGCGAGTGGCTGGGGGACAAGCGCTACAGCGGTGAGCGCCAGCTGGAGAATCCTCTCGCCGCGGTCCAGATGGGGCTGATCTACGTCAATCCCGAGGGGCCCAACGGCAAACCGGACCCGCTCGCCGCGGCCAAGGACATCCGAGAGACCTTCGGACGCATGGCGATGAACGACGAGGAGACCGTCGCCCTCATCGCGGGCGGACACACCTTCGGGAAGGCCCATGGCGCCGCGAGCGCCACGAACGTCGGCCCCGAACCCGAGGCGGCCCCGATCGAGGAGCAGGGGCTCGGCTGGAAGAACAAGCACGGGAAAGGCAACGCCGGGGACACCATCACCAGCGGCCTGGAGGGGGCATGGACCAGTACCCCGACCCGGTGGTCGCACCAATATTTCGCCAACCTCTTCGCCTTCGAATGGGAATTGGCGAAGAGCCCGGCCGGCGCCCAGCAGTGGGTGCCCAAGGGGGGTGCGGCGCAGGGCCTCGTGCCGGACGCCCACGACGCGTCGAAGCGCCACGCGCCCATGATGTTCACCACCGACATCGCGCTGAAGGAAGACCCCGCGTACGCGAAGATTTCCAAGCGGTTCATGGACAACCCGGCGGAATTCGATGCGGCCTTCGCCAAGGCGTGGTTCAAGCTGACCCATCGCGACATGGGGCCCATCGCCCGGTACCTTGGCCCGCTCGTGCCGAAAGAGCCGCAGCTATGGCAGGACCCCGTTCCCGCAGTCGACCATGAATTGATCGGCGATCAGGACATCGCGGACCTGAAGAAGAAAATCCTGGCCTCGGGCCTGTCGGCCCCCCAGTTAATTTCGACCGCTTGGGCATCAGCCTCGACGTTCCGCGGCTCCGACAACCGCGGCGGCGCCAACGGCGCCCGCATCCGCCTCGCGCCCCAGAAGGACTGGGAGGTCAACGAGCCGGCCCAGCTCGCGAGGGTCCTCAAGGCGCTGGAGCAGATCCAGGCGGATTTCAACGGCGCGCAATCCGGCAAGAAGAGGGTCTCGCTCGCCGATCTGATCGTCCTGGGCGGGTGCGCCGCCATCGAGGAGGCGGCGAAGAAGGCCGGGCACGATGTCCGGGTCCCGTTCTCGCCGGGGCGCACCGACGCGACGCAGGAGATGACCGATGCCGCGTCCTTCGCGGTGCTGGAACCGGCCGCGGACGGATTCCGCAACTACGCCGGCGGCAAGATCGACCGGCCCGCGCCGGAGATGCTCGTCGACCGGTCACAGCTGCTCACCCTCACCGCCCCCGAGATGACCGTCCTCGTCGGCGGCATGCGGGTGCTGGGCGCGAACGTCGGCGACCCCGCCCTCGGCGTCTTCACCAAGCGACCCGGGACCTTGAGCAATGACTTCTTCGTGAACCTGCTCGACCTCGGCACCGAATGGAAGAAATCCGCCAAGGGCAAAGACCTCTACGAGGGCGTCGACCGCAAGTCCGGCGAGGTCAAATGGACCGCCTCTTCCGTCGACCTCGTCTTTGGCTCGAACTCGCAGCTTCGGGCCATCGCGGAGGTGTATGGCAGCGCCGATGCCCAGAAGCAGTTCATCGGAGACTTCGTGGCCGCATGGCACAAGGTCATGAACCTCGACCGGTTCGACCTCCCCGAGCGATCGCGGCAGAAACTGGCCGCCCGATAAGTGCGATCGGGGACCGCGCGGCGACGCGTTGGATCTGTGGGTGTTGCCGGCCACCGACGGTGGCCGGCAACTTCTGCGACTAGGCCTAGCCCGGACATTTCACAGCCTTGCGGGCTGTGAAGTGTCCGGGCTAGGGGAAAACCGCGCGATAGAAACAGGTTGGGATGGAGACGCGCGCTCCCAAACACCATTTTTCGAAATCACCAACTGTTGGCCGCGTTTCCAGTGCCGAAAACCGATCGGGGACCCGTATTCCAGAGCGCGGTTTTCCTTTGAGCCTGCATATTTCGCGCATGCGCGTGAAATATGCAGGCTAGGCCTTCGCCGTACGGGCGCATGAGAGCCCACCGGCTCAGGGGATGCCGCCAGCGGGTTTTCAGGTCGGGGTCGCCG
>JADLBR010000049.1 GCA_020847615.1 Verrucomicrobiia bacterium | reverse complement strand
TGAAGTGTCCGGGCTCTGGGAAAACCGCGCGATAGCATCAGGTTGGGATGGAGACGCGCGCTCACAAACACCATTTTTCGAAATCACAAACTGTTGGCCGCGTTTCCAGTGCCGAAAACCGATCGGGGACCCGTATTTCAGGGCGCGGCTTTCCTTTGAGCCTGCATATTTCGCGCATGCGCGTGAAATATGCAGGCTAGCCCCCCGGTTGACATCCCAAACCCCCTGCCTACGGTTCGCCATGTCTATGGTCGACGCCACACCGGTGCCCTCCAAACCCGAGGACACGGCCCAGGGACGCTTCCGGGCCGCGGGCCGGGGCCCCTGGCACGGGGTGCCGCCGGAGCAGTGGGACGACTGGCGCTGGCAGCTGAAGAATCGAATCACCACGCTCGCCGAACTGGAGCGACATCTCGCCCTCACCCCGGAGGAACGTGCCGGCGTCATCCTGTCCGGAAGTCGCCTCGCCATGGCGATCACCCCCTATTTCTTCAACCTGATCGATCCCGCCGATCCCACCTGCCCCATCCGCAGGCAGATCGTGCCACGCATCGAGGAGATGTCCTTCGGCCCAGAAGAGATGGAAGACCCCTGCGGCGAAGACCGGAGCATGGCCGCCCCCGGACTCGTGCACCGCTACCCGGACCGCGCGCTGTTCCTCGTGACCGACCGATGCGCCGCCTATTGCCGCTACTGCACCCGCAGCCGCGTCGTCTCCGGCGCCCATGGCCACCTCGATGCCGACCACGAGGCCGCGATCCGCTATATCGCCGCGCACCCAGAGATCCGCGACGTCCTGCTCTCCGGCGGCGACCCGCTCCTCTTCACCGACGAGAAACTCGACTCCCTGCTCCAACGGCTGCGCGCGATCCCGCACGTGGAATTCCTCCGCATCGGCACCCGCATCCCCATCTTCCTCCCACAGCGCATCACCCCCGGGCTCGTCGATATCCTCCGCCAGCACCATCCGCTCTGGATGAGCGTCCACGTCAACCACCCCCGCGAGCTCACCGCAGAGAGCAGGGCGGCCCTGGCCCGCCTCGCCGACGCCGGCATCCCCCTCGGCAACCAGTCCGTGCTCCTGCGGGGCATCAACGACTCCGCCGATGTCATGCTCGAACTCGTCCACGGACTCCTGCTCTGCCGCGTCCGACCCTACTACCTCTACCAGTGCGACCTCATTCGCGGTTCCGCTCACCTGCGAACGACAGTCCGCGAGGGCATCGACATCATCAACGACCTCCGCGGCCACACCACCGGCTATGCCGTGCCCCAATACGTCGTCGATGGCCCCGGCGGCGGCGGCAAGATCCCCCTCAACCCCGAATACCTCCTCGCGCACGACGGCGACAGCATCGTGCTCCGCAATTTTAAGGGCGACATCTACGAGTACCCCGAGGCCGGGCGCCCAGCCCCGCTGCCCTCCAGGCCCTCGCGCCGCCACGACGAAATCGTCTGCCTCGGCCTCGACTGACCCGGCGGTCCCCGCGATGATGCCCCAGCCCATCACCCCCCCCATCCCCGAGCGCGCCTCCGTCAAGGTGTCCGTCGATTCCGTCACCTTCCTCCCCGACGCCGATGCGCCCCCCGACCGACCGTTCGCGTTCCGCTACGACATCTCGATCCGCAATGAGGGCGACGAGCCCGTCCGCATCCGCGGACGCAAGTGGATCGTCACGGGCCCCAAGGGCGACAAACTCGTTCTCGACGGCGATGGCGTCGTCGGCGAACACCCGGTCATCCCTCCCGGCGGACGCTTCGCCTACCACAGCTTTCACGTGATCGACGGCCCCAGCCACGCCGGGGGCGCCTACTACGGCATCACCCGCTCCGGCGAGCGCTTCTTCACCCGCATCCCCCCCTTCCGCATGTCGCCCCCCGAAACCTTGGGACAGGATGCCGATGCATGACGCGGGCTAGCAGCCTGTCGGACTTAGCCAAGTCCGACAAGGCTGCTAGAAAGCAAAACCGCCTTACTCCAAGGCAGTTCTGATGGGCAAGACCCAGATGTGGCACCGTGCCTGAGCGAGTTTAACGAATCGTGCTCTCGTTGCATCACTCCTTTGCTCGCAGATAGACGGCGGTTTTGTCAGAGGAGGCTGCCGGACAAAGTCCGACAGCCTGACTCGAAAATAGCCGCAGCGCCTCCCGTAGCCGAACGCGTAAGCGTTTGGCCGCCACTCGCCTGAGGCGATCGCCCACATTCTCACCGGCCCGCCCGCCCAAGATCCTCCAAACGTTCCTCTCGATTTATGGCCGGGCCTCGCGTAGGGTGTCTTCGGGAATAAGAACACGGAGGTACGCCTATGAAACTCAAAGTCAAACGTGTCGATGTGTGGGCCTCATCCATCCAAGACCGCCCAGGCGGGCTTGCGGAGAAACTCGAGGCACTCAGCGCCGCCAAAGCCAACCTGGAATTCATGATCGCGCGCAGGGCGCCGGATAAGCCCGGCGAGGGCGTCGTGTTCCTGGCCCCCATCAAGGGCAAGAAGCAGAAACAGGCCGCCGAGGCGACCGGCTTCCTCAAGACCGAGTCGATGCACCCCCTCAGGGTCGAGGGATCCGACAAGGCCGGCGTCATCGCGAAGATGTCCCGCGCGCTCGCCGATTCGGGCATCAACCTCCGCGGCCTATCGGCCGCCGCCATCGGCAAGAAATTCGTCACCTATCTTGCGGTGGATTCGGAGGAAGACGCCGAGAAAGTCGTCAAGCTCCTGAAGAAGCTCTGAGCCGGATCACCACCTCCAGCCCCCGCGGTTTCCGGTTGCGGCAGAAGATGGTCGCGCCAAAGGCGCCCAGGCACGTCCGGGCGATCGCCAGGCCCAGCCCGGCGCCGCCGGTCTCGCGCGTGCGCGCTTCCTCGGGACGAAAGAACGGCTCGAAAACACGCTCGAGCATCTCCTCGGGGATACCGGGCCCGGCGTCCAGGACGCGCAGCTCCACCGCATCACCACGCGGCTCGGCGATCAGTTCGATCGGCCCATCGCCCGCGGCATAGCGGACCGCGTTGCGCAGCACATTGGCCAGCGCCCTCGCGAGCATCTCGGCACTCGCGTCCGCGCAGAGCCCATCGGGGACCTCGACCCGCAAGTCGCATCCCTTCGCCTCGCGCCGGACGGCCTCCTCCACGAGGGGGCCCAGCGCCACCGCCGACCGGGGCACCGTGTCCGGTCGCAGGGCCGCCTTCGAGAACGAGAGCAGTTCGCTCACCAGGCCAGACAGTTGCTCCATCTCCTCCTCGACATCGGCGACCGATCTCGCCCCATCCGCGCCTCCTTTCTGCGCCAAGACCCCGATCGCGACCCGGGCCCGCGCCAGTGGAGAGCAGAGCTCGTGCGCGATGTCGCCCAAGAACCGCCTCTGTCCCTGCACCAGACTCCCGAGCCGCGCCGACATGCGGTTGATGGCATCGGCCAACCGCGACAACTCATCGCCGCCCGCCACCTCCACGCCGGCATCGAAGTGACCCTCCGCGATGCGTTCCGTGGCCTTGGTCATCTCGCCTAAACGCCGGGTGACCCGCCTCACGAACGGAACCCAGATCAACGCCGATAGGCCAATCACCCCCAGCCCCCCCAGAATCCATGGACCCGTATCAAAAAACAGGCCGCCCGCCGCCAGGGTCGGCGAGGTCACGAGCAACATCGCGGCACCCACCCGACTTTCGGGTCCCAGGACCAGCGGTATCCCGGCCCAGTATCTCGGCGGTTCCCCGTCCCGGACGAAAAACATCGGTCTTCCCACCGGTCCAGGCGGCACGCGCGGCTCGGGCACCGGCAGGCCCGGTTCGCGCTTGCCCCCGTCCCTCGGTGGCGGCCCCCCCTCGAACTGCGGTCGCCGCTTCGGCCCGTCCTCCGGACGAAAATGCGGCGGTCGCCCGAGTTGCGGCGCCCCTCCCGGCGGTGGCGCGGGCAGCGGCTGCGGCGGACCCGGCATCCGGCGCCGCATCGCCTCAGCCACCCGTGGCGGCAGCGGATCCCGGGAACCCGCCATCGGCTCGCCCCCGGGACCGCGCAACGAGATCCCCACCCCATATGCGCCGCCCAGGCGCTCGAGAACCCCGTCCCACCGCTCGCGAGGCAGGCCCCTCAACTCCCCAGCCACCGCCCGCCCCAACGCCATCAACCGCTCGCCCGCATGCCCCCCCAACAGCGAATCCAACCCCAGATCGAGCTGCGCGCGAATCAGCAGCACAAAACCGAGCCCCACGACCGCCAGGTTCACGAAGAACCACAGCAGGATCTGCGAGTACAACGGCAGCCCGGCCCTCTTCATTACCGCCACGCCTCCAACCATAGCCAACGCCCCCATCAAAGCCTATCCCAAGCTCGCGCGCGCCAACTTTTACCATCGCTTAACAAATATCCCCCCGTTTCCCAACCCCGCCTTTACACACCGCGTGTTTATTGTCCTTGGATGGAGACAACATCCTCAGCGGATAACACCGAAAGGAGAAAGCGACATGAATAGAAAAACGAAATACCTCCTGCTGCTGGCCGCAGGCACCGCCATCGGTTCCGCCGCCATCGCACAGGAGACCCCACCCGGGGATCAGCCAACACAGCCGCCGGGACCCCCGCCCGGCCAAGGGCAACAGCAGGGCCACCGGCCCCCACAGGGCGGGCCAGGACAACCGGGCATGCACATGCCCATCCCGATCATCGCGGTCCTCGACAAAAACCGCGACGGCATCATCGACGACAAAGAGATGAAGCACGCCACCGAGGCGCTCAAGCAACTCGACCGCAACAATGACGAGCAGCTCACGCGCGAAGAGTACTTGCCTCCCCCACCCCCTCGCCGTGGCCCCGGCGGCGGTAAGGGCGGACCGGGCGGCCCCGGCGGCAACCAGGGTGGCCCGGGCGGCGGCCAAGGCGGTCCCCCCCCGTGGGCGGGCGGCGGTCAGGGTGGACCCCCTCCGTGGGCCGGAGGCGGTGGCCAAGGCGGTCCTGGCGCGTTCCCGGGCGGTCCCGGCGGATTTCCGCCAGCCCCTCCCCCGCCTCAGGGTGAGCCACCGCCACCACCCCAGTAGACCACGGCGACACGTGCCCCAGGGTCCCATCCCCAGGGGCACGACCGCAGTCACCTCACCCACGAGCCCAAGACCACGGAAACGTTCGTAGTGCTGCCTTCAGGCAGTATCAGTATAACATGTGGATTCCGTATTACTCGTGGCACGCGTCGTCATGCACGGAACTCTTGCAGTTTCTGGCTGGCCCCGCCGCGCGCCTCCGATACTGCCCCGGGCGCAGCCCGCTGTGCCGGAGGAACGCGTCCGAGAACGCATAGGGGGACTCGTAGCCCACCTGGTTGGCCACCGCCTCGATCGTCAGCCCCGTGTTCAACAGCAGTGCCGCCGCGTGCCCCATCCGCAGGCGCGTCAGCATCCGCATCGGGGTAAGCCCCGCCACGTCGTTCATCACGGCGTGCAGATACCCGGCGCTCATGCCCGCCTCCGCGGAGAGCCTTCCCACATCCCAACGCTCCCCGAGGTGTTCCCCCACCCGCCTCCAGAGCGCGTCGACCCGCTCGACCAACTGCATGCGCGCGCCGCTTCGTCCCCCGCCAAGTTCCCTGTCCAATAGGTTCACAAAAATGCCGCAGTAATGGGCCAGATTCTCCGACGCGCCAAAGGCCGTGGACACGCTCTCTCTCAGTCCCTCCCGGGCCGCATGGGCCAGCGCCCCGAATTCGGCCACCCGCTCGATCCTCGCCCCGCCTTCGAGCAATCCGCGCCATCGAGGCACATCGCACAGATGGACCCACAGCGCGTCGCATCGCCCGCGATGCAACTTGATCCAATGGGGACCCCTGGCGGGCGCTACAAGTTTCTGGCCCGGCTCGAGCCGCCAGACGCCCCGCCCGCATTCGCACCCCACGGATCCAGTCAGCGGGACGTACACTAGGTGCGTCTCGGAAACCGGCGTCCCCGCGTGGTATGACCGCACCAGGCGGTCGATCCCGGCCCACCGGATGCCCGCCGACCGAAGCGCGTGCGTCGCGGGCCCCTCCACCGGAAACTGTTCGATCCGCGTTCGCGGATCCCGCTTCAGCCAGACTACCCGCCGTGGCACGGGCACCGCGAGCGGCACTTCCGTCCCAGATCGCTCCGAAGCCTGAAGCATTTTTCGCAACCCCTCCATCATCGCATCCCCGCGCAAACCCTCAACGCAACATTTCCATCAATATGAGTTCTACGTATTTCTTTGAAATTGGCACCGATTGCGTGTGGCCGCCGGTCCGGTAACCTTGCGCCATGAGAGATTTCCCTTTGACCCACCCCCGCGTCCCGTCCGACTGCGACTGCGCCCCCTCGGGTTGCTGCGGCTCGCTCAGCCGCCGCGACTTTCTGACGGCGGCGGGCGCCGCCGCCACCGCGCTGCTCGCATCGCGCTTGCCCGTCATGGCCGGACCTTTCGCGCGCGAGGATTTCGACCGACTCGTCCCCGCGGACAAGAGGCTCGATCCGGCGTGGGTCACGTCGCTCTTCGAGCGCGGCACCCCCGCCGTCTTCCGCGATCCGGTCGAGCTGAAGCACATCGGGATGCCCGTGGGGGGCCTGTGCTCCGGCCAGCTCTACATCGGCGGCGATGGCCGACTGTGGCACTGGGATATCTTCAACAAGCACATCCGCACGGGCGCGGAGCACTACGCCGAACCCATGGGCCCCGTCTCTCCGGTCGAACAGGGCTTCGCGCTCAGGGTCGGCGGCGCCACGCGACGCATGGACAGCAGCGGGTGGAAAGACATCGCCTTCCGCGGCGAGTATCCGATCGCCCGCGTCACGTATCGCGATCCCGCCTGCCCCGTCGATGTCGCGCTCGAGGCCTTCTCGCCCTTCGTCCCGCTGGATACGCCCGCCTCCAGCCTCCCCGCCACCGCCCTAAATTTCACGCTGCACAACGGCGGCACGGCCCCGCTCCAGGCCGAGATCGCCGGGTGGTTGGAAAACGCCGTCTGCCTGCACACCGGCAACCGCTACGCGCTGGAGCGCCTCAACCGCATCGCGCGCGAGGGCGACATGGCCCTCCTCGAGTGCGCCGCCAAGGAGATCCCGGGGCCGAAGTTGCCGCCGCGCCCCACCGTGGTATTCGCCGACTTCGAGGGCGGCAGCTACGGAGACTGGACGGTCGAGGGCGACGCCCCAGGCTCCGCGCCCGCCGATGGACCCCGCACCATCCAGAAACTCTCGGGATTCCTCGGCAAAGGTCTCGTCAACACGTGGACCGGTTCCGACAAACCCACCGGAAAGCTCACCTCCCCAGAATTCATCATCGGACGCCGCTTCATCAGCTTCCTCATCGGCGGCGGCAGACACGTTGGCCAGACCTGCGTCAACCTCGTCGTGGATGGCAAGGTGGCCCGCACGGCACAGGGCGCGAACACCGACGCGCTCGCCTGGGTCTCGTGGCCCGTCGGCGACCTCGAGGGCAAGAGGGCGCGCATCGAGATCGTCGACCAGCACTCCGGCGGCTGGGGCCACATCGACTGCGACCAGATCGAGTTCGCCGACGAACCCCGGGCCGACGGCGCCACGGGCGTTCCCCTGGCCGAGGCGCACGATTTCGGCACGCTCGCCCTCGCCCTGCTCGACGCCGCACCCGAAGATTGCGCCCGCGCCCGGCTCTCGGGCGCGAGACCCGAGGACGACGCGTTCGAGAACGATCCCGCGCCCGAGAGTGCCGCCACGTTCCCAAAGAGACTGGTCGGTTCGCTCGCGCGCAAGGTGACGCTCGCCCCCGGGGAGTCCAGGACGGTCACTTTCCTCCTGGCGTGGCACTTCCCGAACCTCAGCCTCGGCGCCGACCAGTGGATCAAGGACAACAAGCTCAAGGAGGGCGGCCGACACTACGCCACCCGGTTCACCTCCGCCAGGGAGGTCGTGGCCCACCTCGCGAGGCACCGGGACCGCCTGTTCGCCGAAACCCGGCTCTGGCGGGATACCTGGTACGACTCGACGCTCCCGCACTGGGTCCTCGACCGCACCCTGGCCAACGCCTCGACCCTGGCCACCTCGACCTCACACCGCCTCCGCTCGGGCCGCTTCTACGGCTGGGAGGGCGTCGGCTGTTGCGCGGGCACCTGCACCCACGTCTGGCACTACGCGCATTCCGTCGCCCGCCTCTTCCCCGACCTCGAGCGCTCCGCCCGCGAAATGGCCGACTTCGGGATCGCCTTCGATCAGGCCACGGGCTCCATCGGTTTCCGCGGCGAATTCCACGGCAACCCCGCGATCGACGGCCAGTGCGGCTGCATCCTCCGGGCCTACCGCGAACACCAGATGTCCCCCGATGGCGCCTTCCTCCTGCGCGTCTGGCCCCGCGCCCGCAAGGCGCTGGAGTTCCTCATCGCGCAGGATGCCAACGGCGACGGGATCATCGAGGGTAAACAGCACAACACCCTCGATGCCGATTGGTACGGCCCCGTCTCATGGCTCAGCGGCCTGTACCTGGCCGCCCTTCGCGCCGGCGAAGAGATGGCCCGCGAGGCTGGGGATGCACAGTTCGCCGACCGCTGCCACGCGATTTTCGAGGCCGGCCAAACCAACCTGGTCGCCCGCCTCTTCGAGGGCGACTACTTCATCAACCGGCCCGACCCCGCCCACGCCGACGCCATCAACTCCGGCACCGGGTGCCACATCGACCAGGTCTTCGGCCAAAGCTGGGCCTTCCAGGTGGCCCTCGGGCGCGTGCTGCCCGAGGACAAGACCCGCGCCGCACTCCGCGCCCTCTGGCGCTACAATTTCTCGCCCGACGTCGGGCCATACCGCGAGGCCTTCAAGCCAGGCCGCTGGTACGCCCTCGCCGGAGAAGCCGGCCTCCTCATGTGCACCGTCCCCCGAACGGACTGGTCCTTTGAGCGCGCGCAGGGAAAGAACACCAAGCACGCGGGCTTCGCCGGCTATTTCAACGAGTGCATGAATGGATTCGAGCATCAGGTCGCCGGGCACATGATCTGGGAGGGCATGACCCAGGAGGGCCTCGCCATCTTCCGCGCCGTCCACGACCGCTACCACCCGCTCCGCCGCAACCCGTGGAATGAGGTCGAGTGCGGCGACCACTATGCCCGCTCCATGGCCAGCCATGGCGTCTACCTCGCCGCCTGCGGCTTCGCCCATCACGGCCCCAAAAACCACATCGGCTTCGCACCGCGCCTCAGCCCGGAAAATTTCCGCGCCGCTTTCACCGCCGCCGAAGGCTGGGGCTCCTACTCGCAGATTCACCAGCGCAGTGAAATGCGGGCGGAAATCGCCCTCCGCTGGGGCAGGCTCCGCGCCCAGACACTCACCTTTGAATTGCCCGATGGCATGAAGGCTTCCAAGGCCCTCGTGCTCCTAGCCGGACAATCCCTAGCCCCCCCATTCCGCCAAGAAGGACGCGCCATCACGATTTCCCTGGAGACGGTTCTCACCTGTCCCGCAGGAGAAAAACTGGTGATCGCGATCTCCTAAACGGACTGTCGGACGTCGCCAGGTCCAACAAACCCGCCAGAATAACGAATTAACGTTTTTTTAATATTCCAGAACACCATTTTCACTGGAATCGTGGATGAACGACATTAAGCTTCCGCTATCGTGTTTGGGGCAAGTGCCAGCAACCCGATGGAACCCGCGATGCGGCCAACCGACGGGTCCGCCCGGGAGAAGAAGGCCAACGGGCCCCACCCGACCGTGCTGGTGATCGATGGCGACCCGCAGGTGCGCCGACTCTTGCACGTGGCATTCGAGCGCATCGGGTGGCGCGTCATCGCTTCCGACTCCGGCCAACTGGGCGTGAGCGAAGCGGCCTTCGCCCGACCCGATGCCGTCCTGCTCGACATCGGGCTCCCCGATATGGATGGACGAGAGGTCATCCTGCGCATCCGGGAGTGGAGCCGCATCCCGATCATAGCCCTGAGCGAGCAGGACGGTCCCGAGGCCAAGATACAGACCCTGGACGCCGGCGCCGACGATTTTGTCACCAAACCATTCCATGTCGGCGAACTCCTCGCGCGGCTCCGGGCCGTGGGCCGACGCTCGCAGCAACCCGGCGACCGCTCCGAGGTCTCCTGCGGCTCGTTGAGGATCGACCTGGCCGCCCGGGCGGTCACCGTCGCCGGGCGCGGCATTCACCTGACACCGATCGAATACGCCGTACTCAGGTGCCTCGCCCAGAACGTCGGCAAGGTGGTCACGCAACAGCATCTGCTGCGCGAGGTCTGGGGTCCCGAGGGCCAGCGCTACACGAAGCACTTGCGCGTCCACATGACCCACCTGCGACAGAAGCTGGCGGGGGCCGGCGTGGAGAAGGGCCGCCTGCGCACGGAACCCCGCGTGGGATATTGCCTCGGGAACTGAGCCCCATCCTTCAGGCGCCGTCGCCCAGGTAGTCCCGGGCCTTCAGGCCCGCCATCCAGCGCCCCGGCACGCCGTTGGACGCACCGAGCAATGCCCCGATGATCGCCCCGCGGTGGCAGTTGTCCCCGCCCACCATGGCATTGGCCTCGATGCCCGCGCTGAAATCTTCGGCGTACTTCCACGCCAGATAGAGCGCGGCCGGGAACGCATCCCCTATGTAACAGGCGGGGCTCAGCTCCTCGCCGACCACCGTGTCGTCGGTCAGCTTTGTCCATGCCGACGCCTGGTGCACGTGGAACCAGCCCTCCCCCTCCCGCTCGATCGCATCGCGCGGGTGCGCCCCGCCCGCTATGGCGTGCAGGATCCTCACCAGGGTCTCGGCCGCGCGCATCACCGCGTCGTGCCGGTGCGTGAGCCGAACGTGCTCCACGGCAATCGAGCACCTCGACTGCAGGTCCGTCGGCGGCAGCGCCGCCATCAGCGCCGGGATCTGCGCCAGCCCGCCGATGTGGCCATCCTCGATCCCACACTCCCGCGGCGGCCTGCCGCTCGCGTGATTGGTGAAAAAGCCGCGGTGATACTCCTCGACATAGGTGTCGTGATGCCATCGGGACGTCAGCATGCACGCGATATAGTGCCCAAGCCACGCGTCCGCGTCATAGCCCCCGAAGTGCCGCACCAGGCGATGCAGCTCGCAGCCCAGCCGCAGATTCAGCGTGTTCTCCCCGGCCTCGAGAAACTGGTGGTAGTGGACCCCGGCCTGGCCCCAATAGGCCGCTTGCTCCCGGAGTATGTCGCCCAGCTCATTCGCCGGTGAGTACGCCGAGCGCCAGAGGATGCTGTCGGGGTGCGGGTTCCTCGGCGCCATGTAGCGGTCGACCATCCCATAGTCCCGCCGCAGGGCCTTGCGATCATAATACCAGTGCACCGGCATGGCCAGGGCGTCGGCCACCAGCGAACCCCAGAACGCATCATCCCATCGCGACATGCCACACGCTAGCAGCCTGCCGGGCTTCGCCAAGCACGACAGCCTCCCAGGCGTCATCCGACCAGACTCAACTGATCGATCCTTCCCGCGAGAAAGTGCGCCGCGTTCAAAACGCATGCCTCGCCCATCCGCCTGTTGGCCTCGACGGTGTTGGAGCCCACGTGCGGGGTCAATACCACGTTGGGCAGGCGCCGGAGGTCCTTGTCCGGATGCACCGGCTGGTACGGCTCGTTCTCGAAAACGTCCAGGCCCGCCCCGCCCAGCGCCCCCGCCGCCAGGGCATCGTGGAGCGCGACCTCGTCGATCACCGCGCCCCTGGCCGTATTCACCACCATCGCGCCACGCCTCATCCACGATAAGCGCTCCCGGTTGATGAAACGCAGCGTCGCGGGCGTCACGGGAAGATGGACGCTCAGGACATCGGCGCCGCGAAACACGGCCTCGATATCGGTCGTGTACTCCTCCGTGCCGCTCTCAACCAGGATGTCCTCCAGCGGTCGGCCCTCGCGCCCCTCGATCTCCGCAGGCGCCCGGTTGTCACCCGCCACGACGCGCATGCCAAACCCAAAATGCGCCATGGCGGCCACGCGCCGACCGATGTTGCCAAACCCCAGAATCCCCAGCGTGCGCCCGCACAGCTCAAAGCCCGTCTCCCCCGCGAACTGGCCGGCCCGAAATGCCGCCTCCAGCCGACTGATCCGCCGCGCCATGCACCCCATCAGCCACATCGCGTGCTCCGCGACGCTCCCGTCCAAAACGCCCGGGGTGTTCGCCACGCGCACGCCGTGCCGTTGCGCCAACGGCTTGCTCACGTTGTCGTGGCCCACTCCAAACCGCGCAATCAGTCCGCCGCCCTGGGCGCCCAGCGACTCGTACAGCGGACCCACGTAAGGCGCCACCCCCACCACCACCACCCGCGCGCCCCGCGCCGACACCCGCTGCGCCAGCGCGGCCTCCTCGGCCGGCGCCGCCTCAAACACCGCCCCGGAGGCGCCCCGAAACACCGCCTCCGCCTTCCTATACTCCGCCTCGGTCACGAGAACGAGATCACCCATCGCGGCCACCTCACACCACCTTCCACGCCAAAGCCCGGCGACACCCCTCGCGCAAAAATAGGGTGTCGATCCCGCACGCGATGAACAGGTACCCCTCCTCCACCCTGCGCCTGATCTCCGCCGGATCCCCCGACACCACGTGGATCCCCGCGGGCACGCCGCGCCGACGGCAAGCCCCCAGGATCGCCCCCTGCGCCGCCACCACCTCCGGGTGATCCAGTTGCCCCGCAAGCCCCATCGATGCCGAGAGATCGTAGGGCCCCACGAGCGCCGCCGCGATCCCGGGCGTCGCCAGGATCGCCTCCGCATCCCGCGCCGCATCCTTGTGCTCCAGCATCACCACGACCGCCGCGCGCCGATTGTGATCCCCGTAGTACTCGCCAAATCGTGTCCCATACCCGGTCGCGCGGCACAGCGACGCGCCGCGCACCCCCTCGGGCGGGAAAAGCGCCATCGCCACCGATCGCGCCGCCTCCTCCGGCGAATTGACCGATGGCACGATGATCCCCGCAGCCCCCAGGTCCAGCGCACGCTTCGCCATGACCGCATCGCACGACGGCAACCGCGCCAGCACCTCGCAATCCTCGCCCTTCGCAGCCAGCGCGCACCGGTGCAGATCGCCCAGCGCGATGTCGGTGTGCTCCAGGTCCACGGTGAGAAAATCGAAACCCGATGCCGCGATGATCTCGGCCACCGCCGGATGCCCCGTCAGCGTCCACCCGCCAAAGACCGGACGGCCCGCCCTCATCGCCTCCACGACTCCGCTCATCGTTTCTGATATATCAGTGTCGGCCCCACGATTACCAGACAAAACCTCCCGGACCCCGCACAACCGGGGCAAAAACGTAGCCGAACGCCTGCGGCGTTTGGCCGACGGCTCTGGTGGCGCGGGCCAAACGCCGCAGGCGTTCGGCTACGGGAATTTTCGAGTCAGCCCACCGGGCGGAAGGCCCCGCTGGCCAGGGTCACCAGGGACCGGTCCCGGCGCTCGTACCACTGGTCGTAGTGCAGCAACTCGAATGCCGCACTCCGGTGAAAAAGATGGAGCATGATGTACAGCACCCCCACCCCATCGAAACCCTGCGCGTTGTACGTCTCTAGGAAGACGCGAAAAAACGCCTCCGGGTCGCCCTCTTCGGCCGCCGCGAAGGCGGCGCGATCCATCCGCTCGATCCGGCGACGGACATCGGCGTCCACCTCGAAGGGATGATCGAACCGGGGACCCACGTGCGACCCGTCGATGCTCCCCAGAACACACGTGCGCCTGCCGCTCGCGCCGATGGCCGCCCCGAGGGCCGCGGCGAACTCCCCGAAGGACGACCCCTCCGGGGACCCCCGCATGATCTCGGCGTGCATGCCCCCGCACAGCACCGGGACGATCGAGAAACCGCCAAATTGCGGGAACATCGCCGCCATGGCCTGCAGGTAAATGACCGCAAATTCGATCGAGTGCTCGTCGTGGTGGCTCAGCGGCTCGACGTCGATCGGAAAGTTCACGCGCCCCGCCAGGTCCTCCACCAGCCGCCGGTCGCAGGGAACCTCCCCCAGTATCGTCTCGTATCCCTTGCGCGACACGCTCAGTTCCGCCGGACAGCGGTGGCCCACCCCGAGAATCACGTACAGCTCCGCGGGCCCGAACGCCAGCAGCTCGCGATAGCCGTGCGAGTACACGTGTCCCCCCACCCGGAAATCCAGGTGCGGCACCACCAGGCCCGGCAGCGGACCGCGATTCCCGTCACCCTTCGCGATCGACGGCGGCGCGCCCACCCCCCGCTCGAAGTGCTCGCTCACCATCCGAAGCACGCCATCGCGGTCCGCGGGATAGCACGTGCCCGCATGCTGCCCCCGGATGTTCGGCGCCCCCAGCAACTCCGAGCGATATCGCTCGTACGCCCGCCAGCTGTCCTCAGAAAGTCGCGCCATGCACGCAATCCCCTTGCGCCGCCATACTGCCACATCCCGCCCGCAAATTCACCTCTCGATTCCGATCCCGTAGCCGAACGCGTAAGCGTTTGGGCGCCAAAGCCTCACGGCTTCGGCCACATTTTCACAGGCCGGTGGTCCGGCGGTCGCCGGATGGGATCTGGCTCGATCTGGATTCCCCTCTCAGCATCATGCCCGCGCCGCCGCCAGCGCCGCCTCCCAGACGGCGCGCAAGGGAACGCCCGAGGCCTCGGCCACCCGCCGGCACGACTCGTACTCGGGCGCCGCCTGCACGCGTTCCGCACCGAGAAAACCCACCTTCACCGAGACGTCGCCGTACGGCGTCGGCACATCGATCCACTCGCGGCGGAGGACCCGCCGCGAGGCCCGCGTCTCCCGGACGCCAAAGGCCGTGGTCTGCCGCAGCACCATCTCCCCCAATCGCGCCGCATCCTCGGGGCGGCAGATTACGCCCAGCAGCACACCCGGCCGGCTCTTCTTCATCGAGACCGGCGACGCATATACGTCCAGCGCCCCGGCCTCCAGCAACCGCCCCATCGCGTCACCCACCACCTCGGGCGGGCAATCGTCCAGATTCGACTCGAGCACGCTGACCTCGTCGTGCTCGGACGCGGAATCGGGCACCGCCAGCGCCGCGCGCAACACGTTCGGCCTCGATCGCAATTCGCGCGTCCCGAGACCGTACCCCACGCGCTCGACGCGGAGGCCGCGCCACGGCGTGATCCGGGACACGAACTCGGCAAAGAGCGCCGCCCCCGTCGGCGTGATCAGTTCATGCGGTTCGTCGGTCTGGTTGAACGGCACGCCCTTGAGGATCTCCACAACCGCCGGCACCGGTATCGGCAGCGCCCCATGCGCGCACTCGACAAAACCCCGCCCCTCCTGCGGCTCGGAGGCCCACACGTCGTTCACCCCGAGCAGCTCGATCGCCGCGCACGCGGCCACGATGTCCGCGATCGAATCCAGCGCCCCCACCTCGTGGAAATGCACCTCGTCCGGCGGCATGCCGTGCGCGCGCCCCTCCGCCTCCGCGATCCGCCCAAACACCGCCACCGCGCGCCGTTTCACCAGATCGCCCAACGCCGAACCCTCGATCATCGCGCGGATCTCCCGGAACCCGCGATGCGCGTGGCCGCCATGCGGGTGGTGCCCGCCCTCGTCCCCGTGCCCGTGCCCGTGATGGTGCCCGTGCGCCTCGACCGGGCGCACCTCGAACTTCGCGCCCTCCAGCGCGCCCCGACGCTCGCGCCGCAGCCCGATGTCGAATTCCCCGGCGCAGGGCAGCTTGCCCAGTTCCTCGCGCAGTCGCCCGATGTCCGCCCCAAGATCACACAGGGCGCCCACCAGCATGTCGCCGCTGATGCCGGAGAAACAGTCGAGGTACAGGATCCTCATGGCCACCTTGCGCGCGGGCCGGGCCCAAGAGCCCCTCAGTCCAGCTTGATGCTCTTGAGGAACTTCAGGCTCTGCGGGATCTGCTCGTGGACGCTCGGCGACTCGTCCTCGATGAAGTAATGCTTCACGCCCACCTTCTTCGCGGCCTTGAGCACGGCCCTGTAATCGACCTGGCCGCTGCCGAGCGCCACGTCGTTCTTGGTGTCCGTCTTGCCCGTCAGGGCACCGGTCTCCACGCCCTTCGCCAGATCCTTGAGGTGCATCAACTCCCAGCGGGAACCATACTTCTCCAGCAATTTCACCGGATCCTGGCCCGGGAACTGCACCCACAGGATGTCCATCTCGTACGCCACAAACTCCGGCTTGGTCTCCTTCATCAGCAGATCGAACAGCGTCCCGTCGCCGTGCGGCTGAAACTCGAATCCGTGGTTGTGGTAGAAGAAACGCAGGCCGTGTTTCGCCAGCGCCTCCCCCGCCCGGTTGAACACCCCGGCGATCTCGAGGGTCTGCTTCTCATCCAGCGGCGGCTTGTGCCCCGCCCACGCGCAGCCCACGTACTTCAGCCCCAGCGCCTTCGCCTCTTTCGCCACCGACTCGATGTCGTCCCGCAGCTTGTTGTAGGGGAAGTGCGCGGCCACCGGGATCAGGCCCACCCCGTCCAGCATCTTCTTGAACTCCTCCGGCGTCTTGTCGTACGTCCCCGCCAGCTCCACCTCCTTGAAGCCATAGGCCTTCACCTTCTCGAGGCTCCCCGCCACGTCCTTCTTGAAATCCTCCCGCAGGCTATACAGCTGCAACCCCACCTCCCCGTCAAAACCGCCCGACTCCACCCGGCCGGAGCACCCAAAACCCGCGCCCACCGCCAACAGACCCGACAAAATGATGTTTCTCCTCATGGGGGAACTTCTAGCCC
>JADLBR010000048.1 GCA_020847615.1 Verrucomicrobiia bacterium | reverse complement strand
TGCAGATCAGGCGGTTGTGCTTTCTAGCGGCCTGGCGGATTTCGCAAAGTCCGACAGGCTGACTCGAAAATTGCCGCATCGTTCCCCGTAGCCGAACGCGTAAGCGTTTGGCCGCCAAAGCCTCACGGCTTCGGCTACATTTTCTACCCCGGCGATGCCCCGTCTGCGGGGCATGGAATCTGACCTGAAACTTCAAAGTTGGGGATACTTCGATGTGTGTCACAAGATACGCGTCATCAGTAGGTTATGCGAATGCCGCCTGAAGGCGGCACTACGAGCACAAGACCACGGGAATGTTCGTAGTGGTGCCTTCAGGCACTCCGCGACCCACCAGGAGTTTCCACATGAATGATGCGGCGCGTCCCCGCGCCGTCGGCGGGGCTAGCTCGAGAATAGCCGCAGCGTTTCCCGTAGCCGAACGCGCGGGCGTTTGGCCAGGGCCTCACGGCTTCGGCCGCATGCTCGTCCCCGGCGTGCCCCGTGCCCGCGATGCCAGACTGCACGCTTGGCGGGCCGTGGGTGCCGGCGTAAGTTGTGAGGGTCGTGAGATATTTGCAGGACGACGCGGGCCCGGGCAGGGTTGGGATCCTCTTTGCGGTGCCTCACGAGCTGGGGTCGGTGCTGTGGCGGATGGGCGATGTGCGACGCGACCTGATCGGGGGGGTTCCGGCGTTTGCCGGCATCCTGGGGGGCCGTGAGACCGTGGTGATGGCCGCGGGGATGGGCGAGGCGGTCGCGGGGTCGGCGGGGGAGCTTCTCGCGCAGGTGCCGCGCTTGTCGCGCGTTTGGATCGCGGGATATGGAGGGGGATTGGATCCTGGGTTGCGGCGCGGCGATGTCGTGGTCGCGCCTGTTTTTCCCAGCGGCTTCTCGCCGCCCTCGCTGGGCCGCGGGCGGCGGGCGGTCGCGGGCAACATCCTGCACGTTTCGCGCGTGATCGGTGGGGCGGCCGACAAGGCCCGGTTGTTCCGTGAGAGCGGGGCGCTGTGCTGCGAGATGGAGTCGGGGGTGATCGGCCCGATCGCGGATCGGCTGGGCATCCCGTGGGGGGGGGTCCGCGCGATAAGCGATGCGGCGTCGGAAGACTTGCCCGTGGCACTGCTCGATGCCTCGTGGGATGCCCGGGCGAGTAAGCCAACCCCGGGCAAGTTGCTGTGGGCGATGGCGCGGCGCCCCCGAGGCGCGGTGGCTTTTCTGCGGTTTGTGTCGGGCCTCGGGCTCGCGCGCGAGAACCTGGGGCGCGTGCTGGAGGAGCTTGTCGCGGCCGGGCCTCAGTGAGCGCCGTCGGCGGGACCGGTCAGCGTCATCTGGTCGATGGTCTGGAGGACGTGCAGTGCTTCCTCGGAGCGAAAGCGTTTCTCGAATCCCGTGCCCACGATGAGGATCGACCGGTCCGTGGGATCGGCGAACACCATCGAGATGTGCCGCAGGTTGAAGAAGACGAGTTCGCCATTGGCGCGGCTGATCTTGAGGAACGTTTTATTGTCTTCCATCCGGTCCCTTTATGGGCGCGCGCGGAGCCGGTGTCGAAAGGAAAGCATCAGCCTTTCGCCCGGCACTTCGGGCACAGGCCAAAGAATTCCAGGGAATGGGTGACCGCCGCAAAGCCGTGGCGTTTCTGCAGATCCCGCTCGATGTCACCGAGGCCGCAGTCGCCGACGTGGAGCACCTTGCCGCACGAGCGGCACACGAGGTGGTGGTGGTGGTGGCCTGCGCCGCAGCCCCCGGAGACCAACTCGAAGCGGGATTGGCCGTCGCCGAACTCGCAGCGCGCCACGATCCGCGCCGACTCGAAGTGCCTTAGGGAACGAAAGACCGTGGCCCAATCCCCCGCGCGCCTCAGGCCCCGATGGATCTCGTCGATGGAGAGGGGGCGCCGGGCCGCGCGCAGGAGCCTGAGGATCGCGATCCGCGCCGGGGTCGCCCGCAGGCGACTGGCGCGCAAGAGCGCCGCGGACTCATCCTGCGATGGCGGGTGCCTCTTCACTCGAACCTGCTGAATCGTCGGAACGCCTCGAAGCGCGCGTCGACGTCGGCCCTGGTGAGGCCCTCCAGCCGCCTGAGGCTGAAGGACTCCGCGTTGAATGAGGCGATGACGCTGCCGTAGACGACGGCGCGCCTGAGGGCGGCCGCGTCGGTGGCGCGGGACGCGGCGAGGTGGCCGATCAGGCCGCCCGCGAAGCAATCCCCGCATCCCGTCGGGTCCTTGACCTCCTCCAGCGGGAAGGCGCCGGCGGTGAAGAACTCGTCGTCCCCGAAGAGGAGGCAACCGTGCTCGCCCTTTTTGATCGCGAGCCACGCGGGACCCATCGCGCGCAACGCGGCGGCGGCGCGGGGCAGCGAATCGATGCCGGTGAGTTCGCGGGCCTCGCTGTCGTTGAGGATCAGCATGTCGACGCGCCGCAGCAAGCCGACCAGGTCATCCCGGGTCGTCTGGATCCAGAGGTCCATCGTGTCGGCCACGACGAATCGGGGGCGGCGCATCTGGTCCAGCACATGGTGCTGGAGGACCGGGGCGATGTTGGCCAGCAGGACGAATTCGGTGTCCCGCCACGCGGGCGGCAGATCGGGTCGGAATGTCTCGAACACGTTGAGGGCGACCGAGAGGGTCCGGCGGTTGTTCATGTTGGTCTCGTACTCGCCGCTCCAGGCAAAAGTCTTGCCCCTGGCCCGCTGCAACCCGGCGCAGTCGATGCCGCGGCCCGCGAACAGATCGAGATAGGCGCCCGGGAAGTCCTCCCCGACGATCCCGACCATGCGGGCCGGGCCGAAGAAACTCGCGGCGACGGAGGCGTACGACGCAGAGCCACCGAGGAGATTCTCGTGCGCCTCATGCTGCGTGCGCACCGAATCCAACGCCACCGAACCCACGATCAGGACACTCATGGGTGGCGACGATAAGGGCGGGGGCGCCCGCGTTCAAGTCTGGCGGGGCGGGGGCGCGCCGGTGCCGCAGGGGCATCGGGCCGAGATCCGGCGTCATCCGGGCGCGGCATCACGCGCGATGTTCGGACCTGCGGCGGGGGAGATTGCCGCCCACGATGACGGCGAGGAGGGCGACGCCCACGGCGAGGTGGGCCCCGAGGATCTGACCCACGGTCTCGTGTCGCCAGATAATGAGTGCGGGCAGGGCGAGGCTGACCATCAGGCACGCGAGTATGAGTCGTTGCTGGAGTCGCCCGACGAGGGCGCTGATGCCAATGCATGCGAGGGCCGTGGGGATGATGGCCCACAGGAACCATCGGATCAGGGCGACGGTCTCGGGGTCGGACTCGCCCGCGAAGATGTTGAACGCGAGGGGCGCGAGGGCGGTGCCGGCGAGCGCCATGGTCAGGGCCAGCCCGAGGCCCAGGGCGAGGGCCTTGCGCGCCACGCTGCGCTCGGATTTCTCCCAGCCCTCGAAGTGGTCCACGACCTTGGGCAAGAGCACCGAGGCGATGGGCATGAGAAAGAAGATCATGCTGTGCCCGAAGATGGCGGCGGTCGCGAAGCGGTCGGCATCTGGTTTGGCAAAGAACCTCTGGACCAGCACGAAGTCCGTGTTGACCAGGATGGTGGTGATGGCGACCCCGGCGGCGGGCACCCAGAGGTCGGGCAACCGCCAGCCGGTGGTTGCCGTGCCGGATTCGGGCGGCAGGGAGAACCATCCGCGGCTGAGGATGAGGCGCGCGGCCACGACGGCGGGGACGAGCGCGGCGGTCGAGGTGGCCCAGATTCCACTCGCGGCCCCGAGCCCGTGGTGGATCAGGACCAGGCCGAGGGTGAGCCGAACGATCGGTCCCAGGATGGCGACGAGCGACATGACCCCGAAAAGTTGCATGCCCTGAAACACGACCCCGGTCATGGGGAATGCGACGCTCGCGCCGAGCAAGAAAGCCAGGGCGATCACGGCGGCCGTGTTGGTCGTGTTGAGGAATGCCCCCAGGGCGGGCGCGGCGCCGAGGGCCAAGCCCACGACGGCCAGGGCCAGCAACAGCGCGTAGGCCGAGAATCGCCTGACGCTGGCGAACGCTAGGCCGACCTGGCCGCGGGCGCGCATCTCGGAGAATTTCCGGACCCAGACCTGTCCCCAGATCGCGACCGGCAGCGCCGTGAGGGAGGCCGTGCCAAAGGCCGAGTTCATCAGGGAGAAGTCACCCGTCGGGAGTTCCCGGCGCATCAGCGACTGAAACACGAACTGAAAGACGCTCGAGGCGTTGGTGCACACGAACAGCATCAGGCTGGTGCGCAAGAAGGAGCGGGTGGCTTTGGCGTCGTGGGACATGGCGGGATCCGCGCGGTCGGGGGATTACGGGGTCGGCTCGATATCGTGGCCCGATCTTACCTCCGCCATGCCGTCATGATAGGGCCGTGGCGCCCCGGGTTCAACCCCGGCGGTTGTATCGTCAGTAGTCTCTGCCGTTCAGGCTTGAGGCGACGGAGTGGAGCCAGGACTCGAGCTCGGAGCGCATCTGGGCGGTGCGGGCGGGCTGGGCGGAGGCGATGTCTTGGGATTCGGTGGGGTCGTCGGCGAGGTTGTAGAGCTCCCAGGTGATGGCGTCTTTCTTGCCTTGGATGCGGTGGAGTTTCCACTGGCCATCGGTCCACGCGGCATGGCCGGGGAAGGAGTCCGTGGGGTAATCGGAGCGGAGCTGCGCGGGGGGGATGGGTTCGGCCTCGGCGGCGGGCCGGGTATTGCCGGAGGCCTGCTCCCGGGCGAGGGTCTGGAGCAACTCGGTGCTCTTGGTGGCGAGACCCTGGATCGTGTAATCCCAGAAACCCATGGGCCTGGGGCGGGCGTCCATTTTTCCCTCGATCAATGGCGCGAGGCTGATGCCGTCGAGGGGCATGGGATGCGGGGACTTGGCGCCGGCCAGATCGAGGAGCGTGGGATAGATATCCCAGGTGCCGCAGGGAACGGCGGATGTCCTCGGGGAGCGGATCTTCGCGGGCCACTCGATGAGGCCCGGCACGCGGAGACCTCCCTCCCAGATGTCGCCCTTCTTGCCGCGGAGGCCGCCGGTGGAACCCTGTGGGATCGCGCCGTTGTCAGAGCAGTACCACAGGAGTGTGTTGTCCGCGACACCGGCCGACCGGAGGCCCTGGCGGAGTTTGCCCATGGCGCGGTCCATGGCGGTGATCTCGGCCAAGAAGTGGCGGATCTTCTCGGGTTGCTTCTCGTAGAGCGCGAGGTCGGGCCCGGTGCCGATGTGCGGGGCGTGGGGCGAACCGAACCATACCACGGCGAGGAACGGGCGCCCGGCTTTCGCGGCGGCACGGATGAACTCGAGGGCGGCATCGACGATGACTTCGGAGCCTTCGCCCGTGGTCTGGATGGCCTTGCCGTCCCGGGACATCCAGGGGTCGATCTCGAAGAAATTTGGGCTGGAGAACCAGCTGTCAAAACCGCTCTGGCCGGGGCAGGTGGGGCTATCGGCGCGCATGGAGCCGAGGTGCCATTTTCCGAAATGGCCGGTCGTGTAGCCCGCGGGCCGGAGGGCCTCGGCGACGGTGATCTCCTGGGGGCGGAGGGTGTAGCCCCACTTGAAGCAGCCGAAGCGGTTGGGGGTGCGCCCGGTCATGACGCTGCCTCGCGTGGGCGAGCAGACGGGTGCGGCGGCGTAGAATCGATCGAGGCGCAGCCCCTCGCGGGCGAGGGTGTCGAAATGCGGGGTCTTGAGCGCGGGGTGCCCGCAATAGGCCATGTCGCCGGCGCCCTGGTCATCGGCCATGGCGAGGACGAAATTGGGGGTTTGCGAGGCGGCCGCGGCGCAGGAGGTGGCGAGGAGGAGCGGCAGCAGCGATTTCATCGCGCGCATTGTGCGACGAACGGGGCGCGGCGCGCGAACCTATTTGTCGTCCGCCAAGATTTTCTTGAGGACCTTGTCGCGGTCGGCGCGGCACTTGATGAGCCCGGGGGCGTTATCGATGGCGACATCGGGGTCCTTGAGGCCGTGGCCGGTGACGGTGACGACGATGCGGGCCTCGTCGGGTATCGGGCACTCTGGGGAGGCGGCGAGTTTCAGGAGGCCGGCGATGCCCGCGGCGCTGGCGGGCTCGACGAAGACGCCCTCGTTGGAGGCGAGCCAGTAGTGCGCGGCGAGGATCTCCTCGTCGGTGACGGTGCCGATGTGGCCGCCGGATTCGCGGATGGCGGCGGCGGCGCCTTCCCAGCTCGCGGGATCGCCGATGCGGATGGCGGTGGCGATGGTCTCGGGATCCTTGACGGGATGGCCGAGGACGATGGGGGCGGCGCCCGCGGCCTGGAAGCCGAACATGGCGGGCCGTTTCCGGCTGAGGCCCTGGTCGAAGAATTCGCCGTACCCCTTCCAGTATGCGGTGATGTTGCCGGCGTTGCCGACCGGGAGGGCGTGGATGTCGGGCGCGTCGCCGAGGTCGCGGACGATCTCGAACGCGGCGGTCTTCTGGCCCTGGATGCGGTCGGGATTGATGGAGTTGACGATGGCGATGCCGGGCTCGTTGCCGAGTTCGCGGACGACGCGGAGGGCGTCGTCGAAGTTGCCCTTGAGGGCGATGGCCTTGGCGCCGTGCATCAGGGCCTGGGCGAGTTTGCCTCGTGCGATCTTCTTGGCGGGCAGCAGGACGGCGCAGCGCATGCCGGCGCGGGTCGCGTAGGCGGCCGCGGCGGCGCTGGTGTTGCCCGTGGAGGCGCAGATGACGGTGTGGGCGCCGCGCTCCAGGGCGAGGGAGATGGCGAGGGTCATGCCGCGGTCCTTGAAGGATCCGGTGGGGTTGAGGCCCTCGTATTTCAGGAAGAGTTTCCGTCCGCGGCCGAGGCGCGCCGCGAGCTTGGGGGCGGGGATCAGCGGGGTATTGCCCTCCAGGAGTGTGACGACCGGGGTGGAGCCGGTGACGGGCAGGTGCCCGCGGAACTCCTCGATGACGCCGCGCCAGCTCATCGGTCGAAATCCTCCAGGCGGAGGGCGACGGGCTCGCCGCGGGTGACGGGCAGCCTGGCGATCTCGGCGAGGGCGTCCCGGAGGTTCTGTTCGCGGGCGCGGTAGAGCAGCATGACGAGGGGCACCATTTCGCCGGGGTGCTCCTTGGGCTGGAACACGGAGGCGATGCTGATCTGGTGGCGGCCGAGGACGTCGGCGATCTGGGCGAGGACGCCCGGCCTGTCGGCGACGGCGAAGCGCACGTAGTGGCGGCTGCGGGTGTCGGCGAAGGGCCGGAAGCGGTTGTAGAGGCCGTGGATCCCGCAGGCGGGCAAGTGGTAGCCCTGGGTCAGCGCGGAGGCGGCCTCGGCGATGTCGCTGATGACGGCGCTGGCGGTGGCGTCTGGTCCGGCGCCGCGTCCGTAGAAGAGGGTGTCGCCGACCACGTCGCCGCGCACGGCCAGGGCGTTGAACACGCCGGCGACCGATGCCAGGACGTGGCCGGAGGGGATCAGCGTGGGCCCGACGTGGACCTCGACCGCCCCATCCTCGTCGCACTGGACGACGGCAAGGTGTTTGATCGTGTAGCCCAGGACCTTGGCGAAGTGGAGGTCCTCGGGCGCGATGCCGTCGATGCCCCGGGTGTGGACGTCGGAGGGGCGGATCCAAAAACCGTAGGCTAGGGCCGCGAGGATGCAGGCCTTGTGCATCGCATCGAAACCGCCGACATCGAGGGTCGGGTCCGCCTCGGCGTAGCCGAGGCGCTGGGCCTCGGCCAGTGCCCCGGCATAGGGTTGGCCCGACTGCGTCATGGAGGAGAGGATAAAGTTGCAGGTGCCGTTGACGATGCCATGGATGCTGATGATCCGGTTGGCGACGAGCCCCTCGCGGAGTGCCTTGAGGATGGGGATGCCCCCGGCGACGCTGGCCTCGAAGCAGAGCGGGACGCGCTTCTGGGTCGCCAGTCCGACGAGGGACTCGGCGGCCTCGGCGAGGAGGGCCTTGTTGGCGGTGACGACTCCCTTGCCCTGGCGCAGGGCGAGGTCGATGAATTCCCGCGCGATGCCGGTGCCGCCCATGAGTTCGACGACGATGTGGAGGGATGGGTCACGGGCGAGGTCCAGCGGGTCGGGGCAGACGAGGGATGAGTCGATGCCGAGGGCGGCCGGCCTCGCGGGGTCGCGTTCGGCCACGCGGGCGATCTCGAGGCGGAAGCCGGTGCGCTCGGCGATGAGGTCGGCGTTGGCCCAGAGGTGTCTGACGACGCCGGAACCGACGACGCCCAGGCCTGCGATGCCGATGCGGATGGCTTCCATACGGGGGGAGTGAATAAACCGGAGGGGCGGGGGCCTGTAAAGAGCCGAGTTGGGCGCGCTTGGGGCTTGTCAACGGGCCAAATTGGCTAGATATTAAAGAGTCATGCGACGCATCTTGGGGACAGTCTTGGTGTACACCGGGCTCTTGGGGCTGACGGCCCAGGCGGCGCTGGTGTGGCGCCCCGGCGAGGGGTGGGTCAACGAGGACGCGGAGGAGGGGGGGCCGACGGCGGCCAATTCGCGGGACCAGCTGGAGGCGGGCAAGAAGGCGGAGAAGGCGGAGAACTGGAAAGAGGCCAAGTCCGCCTATCTGGCGCTCGTCCGGAAATGGCCATTCTCGTTCAACGCGGGGGAGGCGCAGTACCGGATCGGGTGGTGCTCCGAGCAGCAGGCGGATTTTCCGCGGGCGTTCAAGGATTACCAGAAGTGCATCGAGAAGTACCCGTCGAGCGAGTATTTCGAGAAGGCGCTGGAGCGGCAGTACCAGATCGCGAATCTCTTTCTCGTGGGCGAGCCGCAGCGGCTGTGGAAGGTGCCGCTGCCGGCGTCCTGGGAGCAGACGGCGAAGATGTACGACCAGATCATCAAGAACGCGCCGTACGGGCGCTACGCGGCCGAGGCGCAGTTCAAGATTGGCCTGTGCAACGAAAAGACGAAGAAGTGGAGCGAGGCGATCGCGGCGTACAACGCGGTGCTGGATCGGTATCCGGGGCACGACATCGCCGACGACGCGCTCTACCAGATAGGCTACGTGTGGTTCCAGGCGGCGGAGCGGCCGGACTACGATCAGGGGGCGGCCGACAAGGCCATCCAGGCGTTCACGGAGTTCATGGCGCGGTTTCCCAACAGCGACAAGGTGGCGCAGGCGAAGGAGAATCTGGCGGTGGTGCAGGGTCGGCTGACGCAGGGTTCCTTCAACATCGCGAAGTTCTACGAGTCGCAGAAGAGGCCGGACGCGGCGGTGATCTACTATCGGGAGGTGATCCAGAAGGGGCCGGATTCGGAGATGGCGAAGATCGCGCTCAAGCGGATCGAGGAACTGACGCCGATGACGGAGTCGGGGCCGGCGATGCCGAAGGATCTGGCGCGGCATCAGGAGCGGGCGGCGGAGGCCATGGCGAGGGACCGGGAGAAGCCGGAGAGAGAGCGCGGGCGGGAGAAGCCGTCGGAGGATGCGGGGGCGGACATCCCGGACGGCCCGGAGATGGCGGCGGTGCGGGAGAGGGTGGATGCGACGGAGGTGTTGCCCGCGATGGACGTGGGGGGCGGGGCGCCGGCGCGTGCGGCGGCGAGGCCCCTGATGCCGGATGTCGCGCTGCGGAAACCGGTGGCGGTGGCCGCTGAACCTTCTGGGGAGGACGAGTTGATCGGGCCGGTCCTACCGGAACCGGCGGTGCAGTAGGCGGCCCCTGGGCCTGGAGTGCTTTATGAGGAATCAATGGATGATGGCGGCGTGCGTTGCGGCGGTCGCGCTGGGCGGCTGCGCCTATCGGCTGGGCAGCATCGCGGGCGAGGAACTGCGTGGGGTCAGGACGGTGTACGTGCCGGTCGTGAAGAACGAGACGTACGAGCCGAACATCGCGGTGATGGTCACCGATTCGATCATCCAGCATTTTCACCGGGACGGGACGCTGAGGGTCGTTCGCGAGGCGGATGCGGACGCGACGCTGGAGGTGAAGCTGGTCGAGTTCGAGAGGAAGCCGCAGCGCTCGGGTCGGCGGGACACCCGGGTGGCATCGGAATATCGGGTCGAACTTAAGGCCGAGGCCACGATGAGGAAGCGCGGCGAGGCGGAGCCGATCCTCTCGGGCAAGGAATTCACCGGGGAGACCGAGTTTTTCATCGGGCAGGATCTGCAGGAGGCGGAGCGGCAGGCGATGGGTTTGCTTTCGGAGGACCTGGCCCGGCAGATCGTGGCCGAGGTGACCGAGGGCTGGTGACCGGGGATCAGGCGGCGGCTGTGCGGCCCCAGTATGCGTCGGCCTGGGGGGGGTAGGCCGGGCTCTCTTCGTCGGGCTGGCCCGCGAAATCGTCCAGGGTCTTGGTAGGCTTCTTGGCCCCGGCGGCCACGACCTCGGGGGCGGATGCGGGTTCCCATCCGAGTTCCACAAAGGCGCGGTGGACATAGCGCGCGGACACCAGGCCGAAGTGCAGGCTGTCGTCGGGCTGAAGCACGACGTCGCAGATGCGATGGGACATGAGCCATGTGCCGTTGCGGGAACCGAGGTCGCGGAGGATCACCCCGAAATCATGGACCTCGAGCCGGGCGTGGTAGCGGGACACCGAGGGGTCGGCGATGACGATGTCGTTGTCCATCGAGCGACCGATCTTGAGGAGCTGGCGCTCGAGCGGGAAATGCCTTGCCGTCTGGTAGCCCGCGAAAATCTGGAGCGCGGGCACCGCCGCCTCGTTCTCCCGGGGCGGGCGCTGGTTGGCCTCGTCGGCCCTGCGCGCGGCCTCGATGAGAAGTGCGATGGTCGGTTGCTCGATGGTCCTGTAGGGGTGCTTGTAGTCCTGGGTATAGGTCGTGGTGGTTTTCGGCAGTTTGAGGAGCGAGAACACCGCATCCGTGCCGCGGCGCTCGCCATGCACGGCGTCTATGAGTTGCCCCTCGTCAAAGAACAAGTAGGAGGGCTGACCCTCGGTCTGGATTTCGAGGTATCCCGATTTGCCGGCGTTCGCCAGGGTCTGGACCTCATCCGTCAACGTGAACAGGTCCCCGTAGTAGATGGTCCCTTCGGCTGCAAATGGCGTGTTCACCGCTACAGACAATTAATATGCCCCTTTCTGGACAATTGTTCAATGTGATATGGATTATTTGTATGACTTCTGGTCGTTTCCGCCATAGGGCGACATTTTTGGTGGAGGTTTGAGGGGGCCGTGGAAAGCGCGAAAGGGGGTATTGCGCTGCGGTCGGGTATCCCTATGTTCCTGCCATGTCAAAACAGGCTATACGTGTGGCGGTGACCGGGGCTGCCGGTCAGATTGGGTATTCCCTATTGTTCCGGATTGCTTCGGGTTCGATGTTTGGGCCGGGGCAACCGGTGGCGCTGAACCTGCTCGATTTGCCGCAGGCCGAGGCGGCGATGCGAGGCGTGGTGATGGAGTTGGTCGACTGCGCGTTCCCGCTTGTGACAGACATCGTGGCGACGACGGATCCGGCGGAGGCGTTCCGCGGGGTCAACTGGGCGCTGCTGGTGGGGAGCGTTCCCAGGAAGCAGGGGATGGAGCGCAAAGACCTGTTGGGGATCAACGGGAAGATTTTCACGGGCCAGGGCAGGGCCATCGAGGCGAACGCGGCGCCCGACGTGCGGGTGCTGGTGGTCGGCAACCCGTGCAACACCAATTGTCTGATCGCGATGAGCAACGCGCCCGGGGTGCCGCGGGACCGGTGGTTTGCGATGACGCGACTGGATGAGAACCGTGCGAAGGGGCAGCTTGCGGGGCGGGCGGGGGTCGCGGTTTCGGCGGTGACGAACCTGGCGGTCTGGGGCAACCACTCGGCGACGCAGTATCCGGATTTCGTGCACGCCAAGATCGGGGGCAAGGCGGCGGCGGACGTGATCGCGGACCGGACGTGGCTGGAGGGCGATTTCATCAAGACGGTGCAGCAGCGCGGCGCAGAGATCATCAAAGCGCGCGGCGCGTCGTCTGCGGCGAGCGCGGCAAACGCGGTGGTGGACACGGTGCGGGATCTCGTGCAACCGACCCCGGCGGGCGACTGGCACAGCGTCTGCGTGTGCTCGGACGGGAGCTACGGGGTTGAGGCGGGGCTGATTAGCTCGTTCCCTGTACGCTCGGATGGCGGGCGGTGGGAGATCGTCCAGGGGCTGCAGATCGACGGATTCAGCCGGGGCAGGATTGATGCGACGGTGGCCGAATTGAAGGAGGAGCGGGCGCTGGTGGGGGAGCTGATTCCGGGGTGAGTGTTGCCGGGCCCACGGCCTGGCGACCACAGCTACGGAGTTCTCGCGCAAGCCCCGCCACC
>JADLBR010000047.1 GCA_020847615.1 Verrucomicrobiia bacterium | reverse complement strand
CGACCTGTTCGCGGGTGAAACTTTGACGCTCAGCCTTCTGCGCGGGAGGATGCTCCACCGCCTCACATGGGTTGCGGTCGATCAGTCCTCGTCGCCGAGCCGCGTTGAACGCGGTCGACAATACCACAACGTTCAAGCGCACCGTGCCCGGGGACTTCCCCTTATCGAGATCCGAATTGCGGTAGCGCACGACATCGCCAGTCGTGATCGCCTGGACGGGCAACTTCGCTCTCTGGTCCAAGCTCGCAATAAAGTCCCGCACACACAGAGCGTACCGTTCCATGGTGCTGGCAGTCCGAACCCTCCGCTTCTCCCCAAGCCAGTCATTCAGCCATTGCTCGGCACTGACGGTGGGAATCCCCGCCCCGGTGGCACGCTCCAAGATCTCGCTGAGCACTTTCTTCACCGCCTGCTCTGTGAGCGTCTCCTCAGCCGCCATGCGCTCTGCCCGCTGGATTCCCAAGCACACTTCTAGGGCGCGGCTGCGCATGTCTGCGGTCGTCGTCAGCTTGCCGTCCTCCCGGAGTTCCCCCGGTATGGGCTTGATCCGAATCCCGGTCGATTTCTTCAGCCGCCGCCCCTCGGCCGTGGTATAGGAACAATACCAGAAGGGGGAGCGCCCCCTCGAGTCCCTCACAAGACAAGCCATGTCAGAACATAGTCAGAACGTTTGCTCATGTCAATGGTAATTCTTTATGTTGTAACTCGTTGATTGTGAACATGCGTAACTTCAGCGGATGAAAAATCTCTTATTGAGGGTTCGATTCCCTCTGCCCGCAGAGTTGCCCCTCAATCATTCACTCCGTCGCCTCTCCCATTCTTGAGACCGCGGGCAAAGAGCTTACGTTTAACCGATTGTCGGAACCCGATGAGAGCCGGGGAGTCTTCCGGCGCAAGGCCGGGGGATTCTTGGGGAAGGACGGCGCGGCGCGGCTTGCGGCGCGGGAACGGGAGCGCATCCGCGAGCGGGACATCCGGGAAACGGCCCGCATCGAAATGCTCCCGCTGGCCGGGGAGCGGGCGGGGGAAGAACTGTCGCGGTTTGCCGATGCGGTGCGCAGGGCCCCGAACATGGCGGGCTACTTCGACCCGCAGCACATCGTCAACATGCGCTCGCAACTCGACGGGGCGCGGCACGGGTTCACGACCCTGCACCGCGGCGGCATCCTCGAGGTCGTCGAGATACCCTGCCTGCCCGACGACGTCATGGGATTCCAGATATTCACCGTGTACGATCCGCGCGACGACAAGGACCGCGGGCGCGTCATCGGTTACACGGTCTACTCCCTCGAAAAGGGAAGCGCGCCATTTGGGCGGGCGGAGGCGGTGCGCATCGCGTTCGACATCTTCCCGGAGTTTCGCGAAGGCCGCTATCGCAAGGTGCCGTTCACAAACCACGAAATATACAACGTATCGCGGCGACTCCTATGCCGGTTCCGGCCCGAGCGGTTTTTGGTGGATGCAAAAACCCAGATCCGGCAGACCCGCACGGGCGATCCGCGAAAACGGGCGATCTATTACCTGAAGCGGGGCTACTATCCCCCGGACCGAAAGCCGTTGGCCGACGCGTGCCTGCTCCGGCTAGCGGACAACAGGCCCGTCGGACAACGCGCGCTCGCGCACCTGCTCGAGGAGTCGGACGCGACGTTCTGGATATTCCCGATGCGATGATTCCGCGTCTCGTCTCCTCCGCCGGAAACCGCCCGACCGCCCCGGGCTTGATCGTGGGAACCTCCCGCCGTAGGGTGTGCCCCATGAGGATTGCGGTCTTCGGCTTGGGACTCATCGGAAGCAGTTGGGCGCGCCACTGGCGCGAGGACGGCCACGACCTGCGAGCCTGGAATCGCACGCCGCGGCCGCAGATCGCCGGATTCACGCCCGATGCCAAGACGGCCGCCCAGGGCGCAGAGCTGGTGGCCATCGTCGTCGCCGACCCCCTCGCCGTCCATGCCGTCCTGTCCCAGATCGAGGGCGAGATCGGCCCCGGCGTCACCGTCGTCCAGCACAGCACGATCGGCACGGCCGACACCCTCGCCTTCAGCCGCCGCGTCACCGCCCGCGGGGCCACGTTCATCGACATGCCCTTCACCGGAAGCAAGACCGCCGCCGAGAAGCGCGATGTCGTCTTTTACGTCGGGCAAGATGGGGATGACGACCTCGATGCCATCGCCGATGCCTACCGGCCCATCAGCCGAGACATGATCCGCGTGGGCGGAGTCGGCTCGGCCACGTCCCTGAAACTTTCGATGAACCTCATCATCGCCAACACCTTCCAGGCCCTCGCGGAGGGCCTCGCGCTGGCCGAGGAGGCCGGCATCAGCCGGGAGCTGTTCTTCCGCGCCCTGGATCAGAATGTCGCCAAGTCGGGGGTGAGCGAACTGAAGAAGGCCAAGATCTTCACGGGCGATTACAGCCCTCACTTCGCGGTGAAACACATGCACAAGGACCTCCGCCTCGCCCTGCGCCTCGCCATGGACCTGGGGCTCGTCCTGCCCCAGACCGAGTGCCTCGAGGAAACCTACGCCCTCGCCCAGGACATGGGATTTGGCGAAGAGGATTTCGCCGCCCTGTACAAGACGCTCGAGCTCGGCCCCAACGAGTGAGCGATCGCCTCACCAGGTCGTGACAAGCACGCGCCCGCCCGCCGCCATCGGGCGGATCCGCAGGGGCCCGCCCCCGGCCGGCCAGAGGAAGAACTCTCCCGCCGCCATCTCGCGCCCGCCCGCCTCGACCGCCCCACCGACCGCCATGAACAGGTAAAACCGCTCCCCGCCCCCGTCCCATGTCCGCGCGGCGCCGAGCGCAGATAGCGTCACCCCGAAGAACGGGCACCGCACGAGCACCTCGCCATCCGGCCGCTGAAGCCCGGGCTCGACATCGGAGAAATCGATGCACTCCATCGACTCGGCCACATGCAGCGCCCTCGGTCGGCCATCCAGGCCCTTCCGGTCCCAGTCGTACACCCGGAAGGTCGTGTCGGAATTCTGTTGGATCTCCGCGATGAGATGCCCCGCCCCGATCGCATGCACCCTGCCCGATGGCAAAAACATGCAGTCCCCAGCCCGCGTCGGGATCCTGTGAAAACACTCGGCCACCGTCCCCGCCGCGATCGCCCCGGCGAAACGCTCCCGCGTGACGCCCCGCCGCAGCCCAACGTACAGCTCCGAATCCGGCGCCGCCCCCAGGACGTACCACATCTCGGTCTTCGGCTCGCCCCCGAAACGCCCGGCCACCTCCGCCGGCGGATGCACCTGCAAGGACAGCTTTTCCGCCGCATCCAGCAGCTTCACCAGAATCGGAAACCTCTCGCCCTCGGGCGCGAGCGAACCGAAGACCCCGCGCCTCTCTGTCACCCACAGATCGTGCAGCGTCCGCCCCGCCAGCGGCCCGTCGCGAACGACGCTCTGCGCCCCCGCCCGGTCAACGACCTCCCATGACTCGCCGATCGGCGATCCCCCGGGCAACGCCCGCCCCAGCTCCTCCCCGAGGCGCCTGCCGCCCCACACCCTCTCCTGATACAGAGGGACGAACCGTATCGGCCCCATCGCCAGGACGTCCGCCGCCTCAGCGCAGCGACTGGCAGAAGCGCGCAAACCGGCCCAGCGCCTTCTCGATGTTCTCGAGGTCCGTCGCAAAGCTCATGCGCACCGTCCGGTCGTTGCCAAACGCCACGCCCGGCACCAGCGCCACCTTCTCCTTCTCCAGCAGTTGCGAGCAGAACGTCGACGAGTCGAGCCCAAACGCCGAGATGTCCGCCAGCATGTAGAATGCCCCGAGCGGCTCCACCACGCCCACCGACGGCATGTTCTTGAGCAGCTCGAACATCCGCCGGCGCCGCTCGTCGAACTTTTGTCGCATCTCCTCGACGCACTCCTGGGGCCCCTTGAGTGCCGCCAGGGCGCCCTTCTGCGCGAACGACGTCGGGTTCGACGTGCTGTGGCTCTGGATGCTGTCCACCGCCTTGGCGATCTCCTTGGGCGCGGCCAGGTAGCCCAGCCTCCAGCCCGTCATCGCGTAGGACTTGCTGAAGCCATTGACCACGATCGTGTTCGCCAGCGTCGTGTCCGTGAACGCCGCGATGCTCGTGTGCTCCGCGTCGCCGTAGACCAGCTTCTCGTAGATCTCGTCGCTCAGGATGTAGATCTGCTCCTCCAGCGCGATCTCGGCCAGCTCCACGAGCTCGGTCTCGGTATACACCGAACCCGTCGGATTCGAGGGCGAATTGAGGATCAGCATCTTCGTGCCCGGCGAGATGTTTTCCCGCAGCTGCTCGGGCGTCAGCTTGTACCCGGTCTCCGGTGTCGTCTCCACGATGTACGGCTCGCCGCCCGCCATCCGCACCATCTCCGGATAGCTCAGCCAGTAAGGCGCCGGGATGATCACCTCGTCGCCCTCGTTCAGCACCGCCAGCATCGCGTTGAAACACGAGTGCTTGGCGCCGCAGTTCACGATGATCTGCGAGGGCTCATAGTCCAGGTCGTTGTCCGCCTTCAGTTTCTCGGCGATCGCCTGCCTCAGCTCCGGGATACCCGACGACGGCGTGTATTTCGTGAACCCCGCCTCCAGCGCCCCCATGGCCGCGGCCTTGATGTGCTCCGGCGTGTCAAAATCCGGTTCGCCCGCCGCGAGGCCAATCACGTCCTCGCCCGCGGCCTTGAGTTGCTTCGCCTTCGCATCGATCGCAAGGGTCTGCGAGGGCGTGATCACTGTCGCTCTGTTGGCCGGTTGCATCTCTATACCTTTCGTTCAACCCCGCCTCGGCGACGGGAATGGCAAAATTAGGTTTGCGCCCCCCTCCCGTCAACGGAAAAGCCGCCCGAAACGGAAAACCCGCCAACGCGGAAATACCGCCCCGCATGCGAGCGCCGCGGGGTCGAGCATGCATGGCGATTTGCCTGGGTTCCCACTTCCCTGCTACACTGCGCCGCCATGGCCATCCCCGATGCCCCGACCGACCAGATCCCCGCGCGCTTCGTGTTCGCGCTTTCGGGCGGCGTGGATTCGGTCTGCCTGCTGGACTGGCTCGTGGCGGCCGGGCGGCGGCCGGTCGTCGCCCATTTCAATCACCGCTGGGCCAGGCGGGAGGACGCCGACGCGCGCTTCTGTGCGCGGTTCGCGGCCCGGCTCGGCCTGCCCTTCGCGGCCGCCCACGCGGTGCCCGGGTCGCCGCGCTCGGAGGAGGCCGCCCGCGAGGCCCGCTATCGGTTCCTCGTCTCCGTCGCCCGGCGCCGCCGGCTCACGGCGGTCGTGACCGCGCACAATGCCGACGATCAGGCCGAGACGCTGCTGATGCGGTTGCTCCGCGGGGCCGGCGCGCGCGGTCTGGCGGCCATGCGGCCCGAATCCGAGCGCGACGGGATCCGCATCCTCAGGCCATGGCTGGGCATCCCACGCGCCGAGATCCAGGCCCGCGCCCGCGCGCGGGGCCTGACGTGGCGCGAGGACCCCTTCAATCGCGACCGCGCTTGGCTCCGTCCCAGGGTGCGGCACCGCCTCATGCCCCTCCTCCGCAGCGAATTCTCCCCCGATATCGCCCTCCGACTCTGCCGCACCGCCGCCATCTTGGCCGACGAGGACCGGTGGCTCGATCTGGCCGCCCGCGAGGCGCTTGCCACATGCCGCGACCGATCCCGTCCCGCCCGGCTCGTCACCCCCGCCCTCGCCGCCCTGCCAGCCTGCCTCGCCCGACGCGTCCTGCTCCTTTGGTTCGCCGAGCGTGGCGTCCCAGATACCGGCTTCGCAGAAACCGAATCCGCCCTGGCGATCCTCGCCCCGGGCGCCCCGTGCCATCTGAACTTGCCTGGCTCGCTCCGCCTGCGCCGCCGCGAAAAACGCCTCTTCATCGATGGCCCAGGCTGCTAGAACCCCCCCATGAGCGAAAAACCCAAAGGCCGGGCACCGTTCTGGATCGGCTGCGGCATCGGTTGCCTCCTTCTTCTCGCGATGACCGCCGCCGCCGGCTTTGTCGGGGCGCAGTTGCTCAGGGAGCACTACCGTCGCTGGACCGCCGAGCGCGAGATCTCTGGCGCCGATTTCGTCGCCAAGGGTTTCCGCAAGG
>JADLBR010000046.1 GCA_020847615.1 Verrucomicrobiia bacterium | reverse complement strand
GAGCGCGAAGGGCAGACGCGCGTCGTGCAGAATGACGCGGCCTACGGGTCGGAGGTCGCGGGACTCGACGCGTTTGTCGGCGCCGTGATCGATGCGGTCGACGCCAAAGGCTTGGCCGGAAACACGGTCGTGATCTTCTTTTCGGATAACGGCGGGCTTTCCACCAAGGAGCAGCCCGGGCCCACGTCGAATGAGCCCCTGCGCGCCGGCAAGGGCTGGCTCTACGAGGGCGGCATCCGCGTGCCGCTGATCGTGCGTGCGCCGGGCATCACGCCCGCGGGTGCCACCACCGATGTCCCGGTCATCAGCACCGACTTCTATCCCACGTTCCTGGCGCTGGCCGGAGCGCCCCCGCGACCGGCGCAGCATCGCGACGGCATCGACATCTCGGCCCTGCTGCGCGGCGGGGCGGACCCGGCGCGCGATGCGCTGTTCTGGCACTACCCGCATTACCACGGCTCGACATGGGCTCCCGGCGGCGCCATGCGCGAGGGCGACTGGAAACTCATCGAGTTCTTCGAGGAGGGGGTCGCCGAGTTGTATAACCTCGCCGCCGATATCTCAGAGAAACGGGATCTCGCCTTGGGCGAACCGGATCGCCTCCGTGCGATGCGCGCCAAGCTCGCCGCGTGGCGCGCGGAGACCGGCGCCTTCGTGCCCGGGCCGGGCGAGGCGGGCGCGGGCGATGCGCCGGTCGCGAAGAAACCAAAGAAGAAGAGACGCGAGTGACGCGGGAATACGAGGAGTGATGACCATGAAGCGAGCCACGATTGCGATTGCCGCATTGTGCTGCGGTTTGGCCCCGGCGCAGCCCCCCATCGTCGACGCGTGGAGGTACACCCTCCGCAAACCGTCCGACGGCTGGATCCAGGCGGCCTTTGACGACCGGGACTGGAAAGACGGCCCCGGGGGTTTTGGGACACGGGACACGCCCGGTGCGCGCGTGGGCACGGTCTGGCAGACCGATGACATCTGGATCCGGAAGACCTTTCGGCTCGACGCGGTGCCCCCGAGGCCGGCGCTCCTGATCCACCACGATGAGGATGCCGAGGTGTTCATCAACGGCGTGCGCGTCGCGGCGCTCAAGGGCTATGTCCAGGGCTACAAGACCGTCCCGATCGAGGAGGGGCATCGCGCGGCGCTCAAGGCCGGGGAAAACGTCATGGCGGTGCACTGTCGCCAGACGACCGGCGGCCAATTCATCGACGCCCATCTCGTCGACGCCGGGAACGTCCCCGAGCTCCCCCCGGCGAAACGCGTCACCACGCCCTTCCAATCGGAGCTGATCACGAAGTGGGGCGCCGACGTTACCCCGGAGAACGCGTGGACCGAATACCCGCGACCCGGGCTGGCCCGCGAGGAGTGGCAGAACCTCAATGGCCGTTGGGATTACGCCATCACGCCCGTCGGGCAGAAGACCCCGCCGTCGGCATGGGACGGCAAGATCCTGGTCCCGTTCTGCCTCGAATCGAAACTGGGCGGGGTGCGGCGGTTGCTCGATGCCACGGAGGCGCTGTGGTACCGGCGCACCTTCCGGGCCGCGCCCGCCTCCGGGCGCCGAACCCTGCTGAATTTCGAGGCCGTCGATTATCGGTGCGAGGTCTCCCTCAATGGCAGACCGGTGGGGACGCACCAGGGCGGGAATACGCCGTTCGCGATGGACGTCACGGAAGCCATCCGCGACGGGGAAAACGAACTCATCGTACGGGTCGAGGATGAGACGGAGGGCTGGCAATTGCGCGGCAAGCAGGTGCTCGACGCCAAGGGCATCTGGTACACGCAGGTCTCCGGCATCTGGCAGACGGTGTGGCTCGAGCAAGTTGGCGCGAGCCACATCGAAGATCTCACGATCACGACTGACGCGAAGGGCGGGACCATAACGCTCCGTCCCGAGGTCGCCGGCGACCGGGGCGCCCGCACCCTGCGCGTCGCCGTGAAGGATGGGGACCGTCTGGTGGCCGAGGCCAGGGGCGATTCGAAGGGGCTGACGCTCGCCATAGAAAACGCAAGGCTCTGGTCGCCGGACTCGCCCCACCTCTACGATCTTGAGATCACGCTGCTGGATCAGGGGGGCAAGGCCATCGATCGGGTCCGCTCGTACGCGGGCATCCGCGACGTCGGCAAGTCCCGCGACGCGCAGGGGCACCTGCGGTTCACGCTCAACGGCAAACCGATCTTCCATCTTGGGCCACTCGATCAGGGATGGTGGCCCGATGGCCTGCTCACCCCGCCGTCTGACGAGGCCATGGCGTTCGATATCGAGTTCTTGAAGGCGGCCGGCTTCAACATGATCCGCAAGCACATCAAGGTCGAGCCGCGGCGCTACTACTATCACTGCGACCGGCTGGGCATGATGCTCTGGCAGGATCACGTCAGCGGCGGGGAGAGCCCGAAGTGGACCTTCCTCAAGCCCAACCCGGAGGATGCCACATGGCCCGACGCGCATCACGGGCAGTTCATGCTCGAGCTCGAGCGCATGATCGACAACCTCGAGAGCCACCCGTCGGTCGTCGTCTGGGTGCCGTTCAACGAGCGCTGGGGCCAGCACCGCACGATCGAGGTCGGCCAGTGGGTCGCGAGGCGAGATCCGACGCGCCTCGTCAACATCGCCAGCGGCGGCAACTTCTGGCCCGTGGGCGACATCGCCGATGCCCACAAGTACCCGCATCCCGGCTTCCCCTTCGAACTCAACGAGGGCGGGCGCTTCGATGACTACATCAAGGTGGTCGGGGAGTTCGGGGGACACGGCTACCCCGTCCAGGGCCACCTCTGGGACGCGGGCCGTCGCAACTGGGGCTATGGCGGCCTGCCGAAGGACGAGGCGGAATACAAGGCGCGCTATGCCACCTCGATCAGGATGCTGAACGATCTTCGCGGGCAGGGCATCGCGGGCGGCGTCTACACGCAGACCACCGACGTCGAGGGCGAGATCAACGGCCTGATGACCTACGACCGAAAGGTCGTGAAGATTCCCGCCGCCGAATTACGGGGACTGCACGCGTGCCTGTTTGTCGATCCGCCTCCCGCGGGTGCGCCATCCCAGGCCTCGGCCCTCGCCGCGCCGGAGCCCGCGACGGCGATGGCGGCGGAGATGATCCGGGCGGGTCTCGCGAGCCACGACCGAGCGCTCCACATCAAGGGCGGATGGATCCGCGACCCGTATATCATACTGGGCCCCGATGAGTTCTATTACCTGACGGGGACGACACCCAACCCGAAGGACCCGCGCGAGCAGACCGATCCCTATAACATCGGGCTCTTCAAAGAGTCCATCGTGGGATCGACCGTCCAGCTCTGGCGGAGCCGGGACCTGATCGATTGGGAATACCTCGGCACGCCATTCACCCTGAAAGACAGCTGGCACAAGGAAGCCGGCGACCTCGTATGGGCGCCGGAGTTCCACTGGCTGGGGGATCGCTGGGCGCTGGTCCATTGTCCGGCCCCCAAGGCGAACTTTGCCCTCACCTCCGGCGCGGAGATCAAGGGCCCTTGGGCGCACCCCATGGGCGCGAACCTCGGCCGCAAGCACGACCCGTCGCTCTTCAAGGACGGTGACACCTGGTGGATGCTGTGGGGAAACACCGAGATCGCGCCGCTGGGCGGCGACTTCACCAAGTTCGCCGCCGATCCCGTCCGCATCGATCCCTCCGGCAGCCGTCCCGATCCGGATAAACCCGGCAAGACGATCTCCCGCATCGGCCACGAGGGTGCTACCATGCGGAAGATCGGGACGAGGTACGTCCACTTCGGCACCGCCTGGTCCACGGACCGGGGACGCAAGGGATCCTATAACCTCTACTACTGCACCGCCGACAAGATCACTGGTCCGTACGGGCCGAGGCGGCTCGCCGGGCGATTCCTGGGCCACGGCACGCCCTTCCAAACGCGCGACGGCAAGTGGTGGTGCACCGCCTTCTTCAACGCCAACGTCCCACCGCTCCCCCGCGAGGGCATCGAAAGCCGCGACCTGAGTGAGGAAGCCCAGACCATCAACCCGCGCGGCACCACCATCGTCCCGCTGGAGGTGAAAGTGGGCGACGACGGCGATGCCCGCATCCGCGCCAAAGATCCCGCCTACGCGACGCCGGGACCGGACGAGGCCCAGAGATTCTGAGATGCCAAGCGGTAGGGCTTATCGGCAACCGAGGACATGCACGCATGAAAGCACAGGAGAAGATGATGTTCTGGTTGATGGTCGGTGCGGCCGGGGTCGCGCTGTCTTCCGCCGAACCGGAGGGCAAGCCATCGGCCGATGCCGACGGTCGCCCGCTGGCGGGCATGAGGTCCAGGTGGGCCAGTGCGGTGAATATCGAGGCCCCGCTGCCGGAATACCCGAGGCCGCAGATGGTGCGCCCGGGTTGGGCGAGCCTCAACGGCCAGTGGGATTACACGATCCTGCCCGCCGACCACGAAATGCCCCGCCAGTGGGACGGGAAGATCGTGGTGCCCTTCTGCATCGAATCGCAGCTTTCCGGGGTGAGGCAATTCGTCGGCGCGGCGAGCCGGCTGTGGTATCGGCGCACCTTCGAGGCCCCGGAGACGAGCGAGGTCTCGCGGCTGCTGCTGCACTTCGGCGCGGTGGACTGGGACGCGACGGTGTTCGTCAATGGCCTCGAGGTGGGTCAGCACAAGGGCGGCTACGACCCGTTCGCGTTTGACATCACCGGGGCGCTGAAGCCCGGCGTCACGCAGGAACTGGTGGTCTCGGTGTGGGACCCGACCGACGAGGGCGAGCAGCCGCGCGGGAAGCAGGTCCGGGAACCCAAGGGCATCTGGTACACGTCGGTGACCGGCATCTGGCAGCCGGTGTGGCTCGAGGCGGTGCCGGTCGCGTCGATCGCGTCGGTGTTGCCCGTGGCCGATGTCGATGCGGGCATCGTGCGGGTGACGGTCTCAGAACGCGGGCCGGGCGAGGCCGGACGCGCCCGCGTCGTGGCGCGCGACGGGGACAAGGAAGTGGGCCGGGCCGAGGGCGCCGTGGGCGAGGCGATCGCCATCCCCGTGCCCGACGCCAAACTGTGGTCGCCCGATTCGCCCCACCTCTATGACCTCGATGTGGCACTACTGCGCGATGGGGAAGTCGTGGATTCCGTGAAGAGCTACTTCGCCATGCGAAAAATTGGGCGCGGCAAGGACGCCGATGGTTTCGAGCGGTTGCTCCTGAACGGAAAACCCTTGTTCCAGTTCGGCCCGCTGGATCAGGGCTGGTGGCCGGACGGCCTGTACACGGCGCCGACCGACGAGGCGCTGCGATACGACATCGAGATCACCAAGAAAATCGGCTGCAACATGATCCGCAAGCACGTGAAGGTCGAGCCGGCGCGGTGGCACCACCATTGCGATAGGCTGGGGATACTCGTCTGGCAGGACATGCCCAGCGGGTTCCGTTCGGCGGAGGGCAAGATCCAGCACGTGCGGCCCGAGGCCAAGGAGGACTGGGCCCGGCCAGAGGAATCGGCGAAGCAGTTCGAGGCCGAGCTGCGCGAGGTGGTTCAGGATTTCCAATTCTTTCCATCGATCATCATGTGGGTGCCCTTCAACGAGGGCTGGGGGCAGTACGAGACCGCCCGCGTCGCGAAACAGGTCAAGGGGTGGGATCCCTCGCGGCTGGGGAACGCCGTCAGTGGATGGACGGATCGCGGCGCCGGGGACGTGATCGATGTGCACCAGTATCCCGGGCCGGGCATGGTGCCGCCCGAGAGCGCGCCGGGGCGCGCCGTCGTCCTCGGGGAGTTCGGTGGGCTCGGGCTCCCCGTCAAGGACCACCTCTGGTGGGACAAGCGCAACTGGGGATACCAGAACATGGAGGGCAAGGACGATCTGCTCGCGCGCTATGAGAAAATGTTCCGCAACCTCGTGCCCCTGATCGGGCGCGGGCTCGCGGCCGCGGTCTACACCCAGACCACCGACGTCGAGGGCGAGGTCAATGGTTACCTCACCTATGACCGCGCGGTGCTGAAGCTCGACGCGCCGGATCTTGCGCGAACCCACGCGCCGCTCTACGGCCCCGTCCCGAAGGTGGCGTGGCTCACGCCCAGTGCCGAGCTGGCCCCGCAGCCATGGCGCTACACGTTCGAGAAACCCGCCGATGGCTGGCAGAGACCCAAGTTCGACGATTCCGGATGGCGCGAGGGGCAGGCGCCGTTCCGCGGCGGCGAGCACCCCTTCATCGGAAAGAACGCGGACTGGGAGAAGCCGGCCATCTGGCTCCGCCGGGGCTTCGATGTCGCCGAGCCACCGAAGGGCCTCGGCATGACTTTTTACTCCGTCCAGGACGCCGACGTGTACCTCAACGGTGAACTGCTGCTGCAACTCAAGGAACACCGCGGCAAGAGGCACTACGACGACGTCAATCTGAGCGAGAAGGCCGGGCTGCTGCGCAAGGGCGAGAACGTCATCGCGGTGCGTGGTTCCAGGCCGAAGCCGCCGCGCGGCATCGACGTGGGGCTGTACGGTTTCTGACTCGAAAATTGCCGCATCGCTCCCCGTAGCCGAACGCGTAAGCGTTTGGCCGCCAAAGCCTCACGGCTTCGGCTACATTTTCTACCCCGGCGGTGCCCCGTCTGCGGGGCATGGAATCTAGCTCGAAAATTCGTAGCCACGGTCGCCAGACCGTGGACCCGCGGGCGGATCGAACGATCTCCGGCAACCGCCGGACCAGATGGGTTGCTTGGGATCCGTTGCCACGCCCGCGGAGGGCGTGGATTTCCCATCTCTGCGCGAGATGGGCTACATTTTCACCCCCGGTGGTGCCCCGTCTGCGGGGCCTGATGACCTGAAACTACGAGCCCAAGACCACGGAAGTGTTCGTAGTGGTGCCTTCAGGCACTCCGCGACCCACCAGAAGTTTCGACATGAGTGATGCGGCGCCCTGATCGTCGAGGGCGGATGCGCGCCCTTGCGGATGGCGCCGGAGGTGCTTTCATGGGGCGAGGAGGCAGACATGGCCGGGCTAACGAGGTTCAGCGTATCGATCGAGGGGGATCTTCTGGCGCGGTTCGACCGGCAGTCGGCGCGGGAGGGCTGCCCGACGCGATCGAAGGCGATCGCGGACCTGATCCGGGACAGCCTGGTGAGGCAGGAGTGGAAGGCGGGCGGCGAGGTCGCGGCGGCGATCGTCATGGTCTACGACCACCACCGCCACGATCTGACGCACCGGCTGACGCACATCCAGCACGATCACTACAAGATCATCCTCTCCTCCCAGCACGTGCACCTGGACCACGATAATTGCCTGGAGATCGTCGTGGTGCGGGGACGCCCGTCGGCCGTGGAGGCGCTGGCGAACCTGCTGAAGGCGACCAAGGGCGTCAAATTCTGCTCTGTCGCGGCGGCCTCGACGGGAGCGAACCTTTAGGCGGGGGGATGCGGGGCCCGCGGGGATCGGTAGGGTGGCGGGGCTTCGGGGGCGCGGCTCCTCGATGGATGGGGTTGCTGGCGATGCTCGCCCTGTCTTCGGCGCGGGGGAGGCGTCGTATCCGTCGCTGATCCAGGCGCGCGACGGGACCCTCCATGGCACGTACACCCTGGGCGTTCCCGGCGGGCGCTCGGCGATCAAACACGTGCAGCTCGAGGATCCGTCCCCAGACCACCGGCTTGGGAAAATGTAGCCGAAGCCGTGAGGCTTTGGCGGCCAAACCCTCACGCGTTCGGCTACGGGAAGCGATGGGCAATTTTTGAGTCATCGACCCGTGCGGCGGTCCGGTTGCGGCGATGTCACGACCGCGGACGGCGCTTGACGGAAGGCGGCCACGTCGGCCACACTGATTCGGTTTTTGGGCTTTTGGCAGACATGAGTCAGGATGCGTCCATCGCCGATCGCGTCCCGCGCCACCGCCGGGCGCGGAGGTGTTGCGGATTCGTGCCGCTGGGGATAATGGGGGCGGTTCTGGCGGGCTCGGCGATGGGCGCGCGTCCAGCGGCGCCGTCGAACCTCGGGCTATCGTTCACGCACGTGGGCTCGGGCTGGGCGTACGGCGTGTGGAGCTGGCAGGACAATTCCAACAACGAGGACGCATTCCGCCTGCAGCGCAGTTTCTCTGGGCCGGGCGGCGGCTATGTCGACCTGGGCACGCTGTCGTCCAACGTGACGTCCGCGTCGGGCTATTTCGACGTGACCATCGGCAACCATCAGTATTTCCAGGTCAGGGCGGTCAGCGGGTCTGACTGGTCCGATCCGTCGAACGTGTACGACCTGCTGGTGCCGCCGATCACGTTCGGGGCGCCCACCGGGGCCGTGGCCACCGCGATCACGGACAATAGCGTCTACCTGAGCTGGCACGATAACTCGACCTCGGAGGAGATTTTTCTGATCGAGTACCGCCCGGCATCCGGCGGCGATTTTGCCGAACTGGGCTATGTCTCGTTCAACAGGACGAACGTCACGATTACCGGCTATTTCGCGCCGGAGACCGATTACGAGTTCCGAGTGAGGGGCGCCCGGGGCGATCCGGAAGAGTACACCCCGTACTCGCCCGTGGCGACGGTGCACGTGCCATTCGGGGCGCCCTCGGGACTCGCGGCGACGGCGACCGGGGAGAAGTCGGTGCAACTGCAATGGCAGGACAACTCGGAGAACGAGAGCGCCTATGCCATCGAGGCGCGGATACAGGGTGACACCGATTGGGCGCGGCTGTTCTACGTTTCGGCCAATGCGACGTCGGTCCTTCTGGATGCGGCCGACCTTCCCTATCCCGGCACCACGTACGAGTTCCGCGTGCTGGCGGCGTATCAGGCGGGCGCGGGCGCCCCGATCATCGATTCGGATCCGTCCAACGTCGCCGGGGCGACCACGCCCTTCCACGCGCCGTCCAATCTCCAGGCCGCCGCGGCGTCGGACACGACGGTCAATCTGACGTGGCAGGACAACTCGGGGGTGGAGGAGGGCTTCCAGATCCTGGTGCGCGAGGCGGGCGACACGCAGTGGACGGCGTGGGACTATGCGTTCTCCAACGCCACCGCGCTCGCCGTCGGGGATCTCCCGTCGGGGATCGATTTGGAGTTTTCGGTGAGGGCCCTTCACGCCGCCGGGTCGGCGGGCGACATCTACTCGGCCCTGTCGCCGGTCGCGTCGGCGGCGACCAGGGACGGTTTCTTGGGGCGGGATCATGAGCCCATCCAGTGGGGCGCGCCCTTCTCCTATCAGGTGGAGACCACCGCGCGAGTCCCGCGCACTTCGCTGACCGTGGGGCCGCTGCCCGGGGGCCTCGGGTTCAATCCGGCCACCGCGGTCATCAGCGGCACGCCATCGGAAACCGGAATCTTCCACGTGACGATGCAGGCGCAGTTCGAGGACGGATGGACGGACAACCGCACCCTGACGCTGCGCATCGTGCGCCCCGCCGCACCTCCAGCGGTCGCCGCCCCGATCGCGGATCGGGCCCTGCCGCTGGGCGGCACCGCGACCGTGCCACTGGCCGACAAGTTCAGCGATCTGGATGCGGAGACCGCGGTGCGCATGGGCACGAGCCTGGGCGACATCGATATCATCCTCTTCCCTTCGGCCACCCCACAGACCGTGACCAATTTCCTCGGCTATGCGGATCGCGGCGACTACGAGGGCGTGGCGATCCATCGATCGGTGCCCGGGTTCGTGGTCCAGGGGGGCGGGTACAGGGCCACCGCGGCCCCCGACAGTTTCACGCACATCCCGACGCAGCCGTCGCCCCCCAACGAGCCCGGTGTCTCCAACGCGCGCGCCACGATCGCGATGGCCAAGCGCGGCGGAGACCCCAACAGCGCCACCAGCGAGTTCTTCTTTAATCTCTCGAACAACAACGATCCGGACGAACCCACCAGCCTGGACAACCAGAATGGCGGATTCACCGCCTTCGGGCGCGTGGCGGCCCCGGGCATGACGGTCGTCGACCAGATCGCGGCGCTCCCCACCGGCGATTACACCATCGACCTCGATGGCCTCGACGCGTCACTTGACGACTGCCCGATGGATGCCCCGTCGGCCCCGCCGACCATCGACCAGTCGAAACTCGTGCTGATCGAATCGGTCGCGCCGATCCCCACGGTCAGCCATGCCGTCACCGGCAACTCTGACCCCTCTGTCGCCAGCGCCGGTGTCAGCGCCGGACAGCTGGAGATCTCGGGGCTCGAGCCCGGAGAGACGACCATCACGGTCACGGCGACGGACCTGGATGGCAACTCGGTCTCCCAGGAATTTGGAGTCACCGTGACCCAGAATTTTCAGCAGTGGGCCTCGCGCGCCGGTCTGCCGGGCGGGTCGTCCGCACCCCGCGACGACGTCGAGCGCGACGGCTCGT
>JADLBR010000045.1 GCA_020847615.1 Verrucomicrobiia bacterium | reverse complement strand
GGTGGTGTCGTGACGTACTCCACCCGCGACTTCTCCCGCCCCGGGAACTATCTGGACGAGGCGCCGTACAACGAGGCGCGCATCGCCTTCCCCGACCGCGCGGTGATCTGCTTCCTCTCCGGCGTCGTGCTTGCCGCGGTGGTTGTGCTGGGCTTCGTGGTGCTGACCGACCTGCCGCCGCGCCCGGCGCAGACGGTCGAGGTGGCGTCCCGATGAGCGCAGCAGAATCATTGCCGGCGCCACAGACCAGCCAGATCGTTGTGAGCGCCGAGTCGGTGAACGAAGAGCACCGACTCGCCAAGGCCGGTGCCGAGAACGCCGTCCAGCATGCCATCCGCTGCGGGCAGTTGCTGCAGCAGGTGAAGGCGGGGCTGGCGCATGGCGAGTTTCAGGCGTGGATTGAGGGCAATTGCGAGTTTCAGTACAGCACCGCGGCGCGTTACCTGAAGGCCGCCGACCAAAAATCTACGGGCGTAGAGGTTTCATCTTTGAGCCACCTTTTCCCTTCTGGCCGCCCCAAGGCCGAGCGCGCCGCCGCGGTGATCCAGGCGCCACCCGAGGAAAAGGCCGCGCAGAGCACCCTCCCACGCGCCGAGCGCGCCGCACAGATCCGCGACCTCACTGCAAGCGGCCATACCGTTACGCAGATCGCCGAAAAGACCCGGACCAGCGCCGAGAACGTGCGCAAGATCGCGAAGGAGGAAAGCATCCCCCTCGCCGATCGGGCGATCAAGGGAGCGCACAAGCTCAATGTCGAGCGTGTCGCAACCGAGGCCATTTACAGCATTACGGGCGGCGCACAGGGCCTCAACGCCATCAGGTCCATGCCGCTTCCGTTCGACCAGAGCGCCGCGGCCGCTCTCGCCGGGGAGTTGAAGGCCGCGCTATCCACTTACAACTGGCTGCTGAAATCCCTGCAAGGAATTGCCAATGGCTAACGAACTGAAGAAGGCTCATTCCACCATCCAGCTAGTGCCGCTGAAAAAGATGCGGGTATCGGTCAACGCGCAGCGCGAGCTGAAGCCCGCACGCGTGGTCTTGCTGGCGAATGAATTTGACCCAGAGCAACTGGGCTATCCGGTCCTGAATCTGCGCGACGGATACTACTGGATCATCGACGGCCAGCATCGCATCGAAGCCGCCAAAATCTTCGTAGGCGCCGACTGGGAGTCTCAAAAACTCGAATGCCGCGTCTATCAGCACCTGACCGAGAAGGAAGAGGCGAGCATGTTCGATCGCCTCAACAACCAACTCGCAGTCACTACGTTCGACAAGTTCAAGATCCGCGTCACGGCCGGCCGCCAGGTGGAGGTCGCCGTTGCGCGTGTCGTCGAACGGGCTGGGTTGAAGATCGGGCGGGCCAAGGACGAGGGGGCGATTGGCGCCGTCGGCACCCTGGTGAAGATCTACAGCCGAGCCGATGCCGACACCCTCGCGCGCACCCTGCGCATTATCCGCGACGCGTTCGGCGATGCGGGCATGACCGCGCCGGTCCTGGACGGCATAGCCCACGTCTGCCAGCGCTACAACGGCGCCCTCAACGAAGCCGCGGCCATCGAGAAGCTCAGGGACATGCGCGGCGGCGTCGGTGGGCTGATGAGCAAAGCCAACGTACTGCACAAGCAGACTGGCCATGCGACATCGCACTGCGTGGCTGCGGCCACGGTTGACACCATTAACGCCGGAAAGGGCGGAAAGAAGCTGCCGTCCTGGTGGGTGGAGCAATAGACATGACCTCCGCCACGCAGGACTTCGCCGACTCTTACCGCGAGCAGCTCAACGCCGAGCGGCTTTCCGCTCTGAGGAAGGCGTGGAAGCGCGGCGACCGGGAGACGTTCGCGGCGATCATCTTCGAGATGATCGCCAGCGCCTACAGCCAGTCCGCAGAGGAGGCCATGAAGTGATGCTGACCCGCGAAGAGGCCGAGGAAGTCGCTTCCGCGCTGATGGTCGAAATCATCAAGCGCCGGGAGACGAATAAGCAGGACGACGCCTACGGACGCGTCCCGCGCTTTCCGAAGGACGGCATCCGCGTCCTGTCGGATGCGTTGGGGAAGGTGGCCGACGACCTGGAACGGATGCGGCCGGTGCCGCCGAAGGCTGCGTGATGAACGACGACACCGAATTTTCCGCCCTCGCCACCCTCTTTCTGCTCGCCGTCCTCATGGTGTTGGGCGCGAGTCCGAGTATCTGGTAACCGAAGGGGAACGACATGACAGAGCAAGCACTGGTCCGGGCCGAGCCGGAGGTCACGACGATAATTCAGGTCATCGAGCGGGCCGCCAGCAACCCGTCCGTGGACCTCGACAAGATGGAGCGGCTCCTGGAGATGCAGGAACGCATCCTGAACCGCAATGCGGAGGCCGAATTCAACGAGGCCATGACCCGCGCCCAGTCCGAAATGGGCCGGATTTCGGCGGACGCCAATAACCCGCAAACCCGCAGCCGCTACGCCTCATACGGCCAACTGGACCGACACCTGCGGCCCATCTACGCCAAGCATGGGTTCTCGCTCAGTTTCAGCACGGAGCCGGCGGCGGTGCCTGAGGCCATCCGCGTGACCTGCACCGTTGCCAAGGGCGGGTTCTCCCGCCAGTACCACATCGACATGCCCGCCGATGGGAAGGGCGCTAAGGGCGGCGATGTGATGACCAAGACCCACGCCACCGGAGCGGCGGTGTCCTACGGGATGCGCTACCTCCTGAAGATGATCTTCAACGTGGCCGTGGGCGAGGACGACGACGACGGCAACATCGCGCCGCAGAGTCCGGGGATCAGCGAAACACAGGCTGCCGACCTCGCCGCGCTGATCGAGGACGTTGGGGCGGACCGTGACAAGTTCCTGCGTTACATGCGCGTCACGACGTTGGAGCAGATTCCCGCTTCCGCCTATGCCAATGCCGTCAAGGCGCTGGAAGCCAAGAGGGCCAAGTCATGATCCAGGGATCGCCAGAATGGCTGGCCGCCCGGTGCGGCAAGGTCACGGCTTCGCGCATCGGTGACCTGATGGCGAAGACCAAGACAGGGTTTGGCGCCTCACGCGCCAACTACATGGCCGAACTGATCGCCGAGCGCCTGACCGGCGTACCGGCGACCAGCTTCACGAACGCGGCGATGCAGTGGGGAACCGAGACCGAACCGCAGGCCCGCGCCGCCTATGAGTTCTTCACCGGGCACGACGTTCAGGAAGTCGGGTTGATCGACCATCCCACGATCCCCATGAGCGGAGCGTCACCTGACGGACTGGTCATGGCGGACGGCGGGCTGGAGATCAAGTGCCCGAATACGGCTACACACATCGAAACACTGCTCTCCGACTCGATCCCGTCGAAATACACCGACCAGATGCAGTGGGGCATGGCCTGCACGGGCCGGACGTGGTGGGACTTCGTGAGCTTCGACCCACGGATGCCGCAACATATGCGGTTCTTCTGTGTCCGCGTCCCACGTGACCCCAAGCGCATTGAGGAAATCACCGCGTCCGTCATCCAGTTTCAGGCCGAACTTGCTGACAAGCTGGCCCGGCTGCAATCGCTCTATGCGGAGGCCGCATGAGGGTGAAGGGGCAGAGGCCGAAGCTGACGCCAGACCAGGTTGCCGAGATCAAGCGCCGCTACCGGCTTTGCGTGGATAACCGGCTGGTGAAGATTGCCGAGGACATGGGCATCAGCCCGTCGCTGGCAAGCCATGCGGCAAACGTTGACTGCTACAAGCACCACGTCGCTGCGGAAAGGCGCAAGGCATGACCGCCATCCTCTGCCGCCGCACAATCTCCGGCCTGTCCCCCGACGACGACGCGGCCCGCGACGTACTGCGGAAAGTGAAGGTCGGGGACGTGGTGCGGGTGGAAGTGAGGCGGCCGAGGAACCTGTCGGCTCACCGGCGCTGGTTCGCACTGGTGAACATGATCTACGCCAACAGCGAGGACTATGGTTCACCAGAATTGGTTCACGCGCATCTCAAGCTGCTGGCCGGCCACGCTGATCCGATTGTGAACAAGGCCACTGGAGAAACGTATCTGGTGCCGAAGTCGATCAGCTTCTCCAGCATGGATGAAGACCAGTTCCAGGCGCTTTGGGCGCGGGTCGTGCCGAAGGTTTGTACGGAGATCATTCCGGGCATCAGCGAACCGGAGATCGAGGACGAGATTAACCGACTGGTGGGAGCGTCTACATGGCAAAGGTAAAGCGCAAGGCAAAGCCGCTGCGGATAGCTGGCTTCGTCTGGCAGTCAGTCAACAGTGGACAGTTCGGGTTTGATGCAAACCATAACGAAATGAAAAAGCTGCGGCGTCTGGTCCCGAATCCAAATGACGATATATCCGTTTGGCTGACAATTGAACCGAGGGCAATCAAGTGAGCAAGTCATTGCGAGAGACCGCCATCGCCGCGCCGGAGCCGGAGGGGTTCATCCCATCCATTGCCGATGATCGTGGGCATCTGAAGGAACTGATCAATCTCCGCGCCCGCTGCGAGCGGCTGATCCAGCTCCGCGCCAAGAGGGCCGGGAAATGAGCGCGGAAGACGGGGATGCTACATCCGGCGTAGCAACAGCGACTTTTGGCGTAGCGGGCACAAAGCAAGAAGAATTCGCCATCGTCGGCTACACGGCGCGAATTCCCGGCAAATCGAGCATCAAGATCGCTGGAGCCATTGTTCCGATGGTCGTAAGCCGGCTGATTGTGTTCTGCATCTACCACACAGATACGGCGAGGCTCCTGCTGCCTATCCTGGATCAAATCATCAAAGACTCCGAAGGCAGCGCGAAGAACGACGGAGGTCCGATACCATGAGCTACACCACCACATGCCCGCAGTGCGGGTCATGCTATGACGAATCCAGCGATGAGCAGGCTAACAGCCCGGATCGGCTGTGCTCTAAATGCTGGTCCGCTCAGGCGCGCCGGTTCCAGGAGCGCGTGCCTGCGCCAGAGAAGCGCATCGCCAACACCTGTCGCTCATGCGGTCGCGAAATCGTGTGGCTCAAGACGGCGGCCGGCAAGAACATGCCGGTGAACTCCGAGACGGTCGAGCCCGGCGACGACGTTTTCCAGCCGGGCCGCCACGTGTCGCACTTCTCGGACTGTCCGAACGCTGGCGAGCACCGGAGGGCGAAGTGAGCGACGCAAAGGAACTGGCGCGGCTGGTGCAGGATTTCATAGATGCCAATTACCCGTTCCACCAGCGGACGCATATATCAGCCCTCGCCGCCATCCGCGCTGAAATGGAGAAGGCCAAATGACCACCCCAGCACTGCGGGAGGCGGCGCGGGCAATTTGCCGAGTCCAGTACAACGGCGGGGACCCTGACCAGCCGGCTGTGCGTTGGAACGGCACGGAGATGGAGCCGCAAGAATTTCCGGCATGGGAGGACTTTCT
>JADLBR010000044.1 GCA_020847615.1 Verrucomicrobiia bacterium | reverse complement strand
GGCGGGTGGCCAGGATGACGTCCCTGTCGGGACGGCGGGCGAGGGCGGCCCAGAGGGCCTTCTGGATCGCCTCGCTGCCGCTGGCGGCCCATAGGACTTGCTCGCACCGCCCGCCGCCGGGCTGCGCTCGCAGGCATTCGATCAGTCGCTCGCAGGCGCGGACCTCCAGTTCCGGGGCGGCATTGTATGCGGTGAGCGGGGCCGCCGGCATGAATCCGTCGGCCTGGTGCCCGGGCGCGATGCCCATGAGATCCCAGACCCGCCGCCACCACCGCGCGGGGTTGTGGCCGAGGTTGACCACGAGGACACCCGAGGTGAAGTCGGCGAGCCGGCGTCCCTCCGGGGTGAACACGAAGGAGCCCTCGGCCCTCTCGATCACGGCGAGGCTCGGCGTGAAGGTCCGCTGGCTCCGGGGCTCGACGCGGGCCAGGCGCTGGCGCACGGCGTTGGAGCGTGGCTCGTTCGCGTGCGCGATGGTGTCGGTGGGGGTCATGGTTTCGGTTTTCATGGGATGCTCCTCATACGGTCCCTTCATACAGGACATCGACTCCGCCATCGCCGGGGCGCAGCAGCGCCAGGCCCCGGCCGTCGTGATTGACGCGCGCCACGCAGTCCGGTTCTCCCGCGGCGTGCCGCGCGAGGATCGCCTCCATCGCATGGACCGCCGCGACCGTCTGGCGGTCAGCGCAGATATCATCGTAGGCCAGCGCGCGGATCTCGGCGAGGCGCCCCGGGCGTCCGTCCGCGGGGCCGCCGAATTCCACCGTGGCCACCTCGCGGACAAAACGTTCGATCGCCTCGACGCCGTAACCGCGCCGGGAGCGCTCGCCCCATGGCTCGAGGCATGTCGCGCTGTAATGATTGTTCATCGAGATCTTGACCTCGACCGGCGTCTTGCCCTCGATCGTGCACTCGACGCCCCGCCGCCGGCCGTGCGCGTTCCACACGCCATTGTCGAAACGGAACTGGACCTCCTGCTCGACGTAGCCCGGGAAGTTGTCGGGCGTGACCCAGCTCGTGTGGATATCGAACGCCGCCTCGCGCCCGTCGCCGCGGTCATAGATGAGGCGGAGTTGCGTGGAGTCCCACGTGGTGCCGCCGCTGGCGCCCACGATGCCCCTCTGGCCCGTGCAGGCCACGGTCTTGAGGCGCCCCCCGAACGTGAAGTCGATCAGTTTGATGTAGTGCACCGCCACGTACGTGCCCGGGTTGCGGCCCGTGATCCATTCGGCGAACTGGCTCCCGGACACCTGCCTCGGTTCCAGCAGAGAGCAGTAGCCGCTGTTGGCGTGCCGCAGCAGGCCGTCCGCCACGAGCGTGCGCAGCTTCTTGTGGTCGGGGTCGAGCAGCTTGTGATACACCACCTTCGCCAGCACGCCCTTTTCCTTCGCGAGCCGCTCCAGCTCGTCCAGTTCCTGAAGCGAGAGCACCGAGGGCTTTTCCACCAGGAGGTGTTTCCCGGCGGCCAGCACCTTGCGCGCGGCGGCGAAATGCCGGTCGTCGGGCGTCGCCACGCACACGAAATCCACACCCGCGCCCAGCAGCCGGTCCAGCGCGTCCTCCCCGGAGAAACTCTCGAAAGCGCCGATCCGATCGCCCGCCGCGCTGCGGTACGCCTCCGCGCGCTTGCCGGTCCGGCTCGCCACCGCCACCAGCGGCACCTCGATCGCCCCAAAACGGCGCCCGTGCATCCCCTCGAGCCGCGCCCGCTCGAAGAAGGGGCGATACGTGTCGTCGAAGATCATCCCCGTGCCGACCATCCCCGCGCGCAGCGAACGGCCACCGACTGTCCCCATAACTGTATTCACTTTATGGCCTTTATTCGGGTTTCGATGGTCCCTCTGAAGTTCTTTTCCTCTGGACAGGCCTACGACACCGCATTAAAGTGAATTCACTTTAATCGAGGTGGGCATGGCGGTCAAGAGGAAAAATGGCGGGGCGATGGCGGGGTTCGTGCGGCCCCCCGGGAAGGGGTGCGCGTCGCTGGTGGACCGGGTGTACGACCGGATCTTGCTGCGGATCGTGCGCGGGGAATTGGGCGGGGGCGCGGAGCTGAAGAGCACCCGGCTGGCGAGGGATCTGGGGGTGAGCCGGACGCCGGTGGTGCAGGCGCTGCAGCGGCTGGAGGCGGACGGGATCGTGGTGCACGAGGTGAATCGGCGGGCGGTGGTGCGCCCCGGGGCCGAGAATTGGCTGATGGAGGTGCACAGGTTGCGGGAACTGCTGGAGCCGGAGGCGGCGGCGATGGCGGCGACGCGGATCGGGGACGAGGTGGTGGCGGGGTTGCGGGCGCTTGGGGAGCGGGCGCGTCCGGGGAGGCGTGGCTGGGCATTGGCGGCGCGGGAGTTCGACTACGCGCTGCACTTGGCCATCGCGGAGCATTGCGGGAACATGCCGCTGGCGGAGGCGATCCGCCGGTGCTGGGGGTTCAAGCGGGCGAGCTACGAGGCGGGGCGGGAGGATCCGGCGTGGCTGGCGAGGGGGCACGAGCAGCACATGGCGATCCTCGACGCGCTGGCGCGGCGCGACCCGCAGACGGCGCTGGCGGCTGCGCAGTTCCACCTGCGGAGCGCGGCGAGCTTCCGCCCGGCGGAGAAGATCGTGTAGGGTTGGGGCCTATGGCAGGGCATACTGGCTTCCGATCGTCCGGCAACGCAGTGGCGCGATGGCTGCGGTCCGGCCTCTGCGCGGCGATGATCTGCGTGGGCTGGGCGACGGGGTGTGCCGGGGGCTTCGCCGATCGGTTGCTGCCCGCGCCGGTGGGCGGGGGTTTTCGGATGGAGGGGTACTGGGTGTGGTGCGGGTCGGTGATCCGGGGGGAGGACGGGCGCTATCACATGTTCGCGTCGCGGTGGCCGAAGCGGCATCCGTTCTTCGAGGGGTACGTATTTTACTCGGAGGTGGTGCGCGCCTCGTCGGACCATCCGGCGGGCCCGTATCGTTTCGAGGAGGTGGTCTTGCCGGCGAGGGGCGAGGGATTCTGGGACGGGCGGATGACCCACAACCCGACGATCCACAGGGCGGGGGACACCTTTCTCCTCTACTACATCGGGAGCACGTACGCCGGCGATGGCCCGGGCGACGAGGAGCTGCGTTCGGGCAAGGCGCGGCTGGGGCGCTCGTACGACAACATCCGGATCGGGCTGGCCACGTCGCGCTCCGTGCGGGGGCCGTGGGAGCGTCGCGGGCGACCGATCCTGGAGCCCCGTCCGGGCAAGTGGGACGGGAAGATCGTGACCAATCCGGCGGCGTGCGTGCGGCGCGACGGGAGCGTGATGCTCGTGTATCGGTCGAACACCCCCCAGGGCCTCCGGCTTGGCGCGGCGCGAGCGGCGACATTCGACGGACCCTACGAGCGCATTTCGGATGGGCCGGTGCTGGAATTACCGGGGGGCAATTTCGTCGAGGATCCTTACATCTGGGAGTCGGGCGACCACTACGAGATGGTGGCCAAGGACATGACCGGCGGGATCACGGGCGAGAAGCATGCGGGGCTGCACGCCATCTCGGACGACGGGCTGGCGTGGCGGCTGCCCCCGGAGCCGAAGGCGTATTCCCGCACGGTGCGCTGGAGCGATGGGACCGAGACCACGCAGGGGTCGCTCGAGCGCCCGCAGTTGCTGTTTGAGAATGGGAAACCGGCCTTCCTCTTCGCGGCCACCGCGGATGGCCCCGGGGGGTTCCGCGCGGCTTCGAACACGTGGAATCTGGTGATCCCGCTGCGGGTGGAGTGAGGGGCGGGCGCGGGGCGGTTCCTGAAAAGGGGTTTGAAGCGCAGCGGGGCGTGGAGCATCATAAGGCGATGCGAATGGCCAGGATGGGATGGATTTGGGCGGTGGCGCTGGCTGGCGCGACGGCATCGCCGGGCGCCGATGCGGGCCCCTCGGACGTCATCAAGATCGTGGCCGGGAAGCTGAGCCTGCCGGCGGGGACGATGCCGCTGGCGATCCGGGTGACGGAATCCGAGGGTGTGCAGAAGTGGGAGTGCCTCTTCGAGGACGGGAATTTTCGCGGGAACCGGCGGCTGGTGGAAGTGCAGGGGGGCAAGGTCGTCGACGACCGCGCCGGGACGATCGACGGTGCGAGCGCCTTGGCGCTGGCGCCCTTGGTGGCGGCGGATCTGGAGGACCACATCCCGCAGCTGAGGGAGAGGGCGGGGAAGCTGGCGGAGATGGCGGAGGTCGAGTGCCACCGGGTGCGGCTCTTGCTCTTGCGCCCGCAGACCGATGCCTCGGCGCACTGGGAGGTGGAGGTCGTGGATCGGTCGGGCCAAGTCGTCGGGCGCATCGTCTTCGGCTGCCCCAGGCCGCGGCTTATCGCGAGCTCGTGGGGCGCGGATCCGAAGATCGTGGGTCCCGCGCAGGGGGGGATCGAGGCGCTGGGCGCGGAGGGCATCAAGGCGCTCCAGGAGTTGGAGGATGGCCTGAGGCGGCTTTTGCACAACGAAGGAGGGAAGAAACAATGAGTGCGGCGCATTCGTCGGAGTTTGAGGATCTGGTGGACTCGATGAGGCCCCGGGTGACCGAGATCACCCTGGAGGAGACGAAGCGGCGGCTGGCCGAGAACCCGAAGGCGATTCTGGTGGATGTGCGCGAGGACGGCGAGTGGGAGAAGGGTCGAGCGAGGGGCGCGGTCCACATGGGTCGCGGGGTCATCGAGCGGGACATCGTGGCGCGGGTGCCGGAGAAGAACACCGAATTGATCCTGTACTGTGGCGGCGGCTACCGCTCGGTGCTGGCGGCGGTGAACCTGCAGGCGATGGGGTATTCCAGGGTGAGGTCGCTGATCGGCGGATTTCGGAACATGCAGGCGGGCGGGTTTCCGATGGAGGGGGGCGGCGGCTGCGGTTGCCCGTGATCGCGGCCCGGGCCCGGGGCGCGGGCGGGCGAGGCAGATGAATTGAACTTTCCGTCGGAGGCCGAAGCATTCCTCGACCACCTGGTGGTGGAGCGGGGACTGTCGGTCAATTATCGCGAGATCAACCGGCGGGCCCTGGCGAGATTCTTTCGGTGGTGCCGGGCGGGGTGCCTCGCCGAGGTGTCGGCGGAGGAACTGCGCGATTTTTTGGCGGCGGAGCGGCGCGAGGGGCGGCGTCCTGCGGGACTGAAGATCCACGCGGTGGCCCTGCGGCAGTTCTTCGGCTGGTGGGTCGGCCGGGGTGCCGGGCGAACGAATCCCGCCGAATTCCTGGAACTGCCCAAGCTGGAGAGGACGTTGCCGGAGACCCTGACGCAGCCGGAGATGGAGCGGGTGATGGAGGCGCCCTTGGCCGCCGGGGCGCTGGGGCTGCGGGACCGGGCCATGCTGGAGGTGCTCTATGGTTGCGGGCTGCGCGTCTCGGAGCTCACGGGCCTGCGCCTGGAGAACGTGATGGTGGAGCAGGGTTGCCTGCGCGTGATCGGCAAAGGGAATAAGGAGCGCGTGGTCCCCATGGCGGGTGCCGCGTCCGCCGCGCTTCGCGACTACCTGGCCCGGGGACGGCCGGAGTTGGTGCGACCCCGCACGGGAGGCGAAGTCTTCCTCAATCGCCACGGCAAGAGACTGACGACCGCGCGCGTCTGGGGCATCGTCAGGGCCGTGGCCAGGGCCGCGGGGATCAAGAAGCGCGCCTATCCGCACGCGCTGCGCCATTCATTCGCGACGCACCTGTTACAGAATGGGGCCGACCTGCGCGCCATCCAAGAGATGCTGGGCCACGCCGACATCTCCACGACGCAGGTCTACACCCACACCGACGAACAGCGCATCAAGGCGACGCACTGGAAGTTTCACCCGAGGTCGGGCAGGGCGAGGTGACCGTCAGGGCGCCGTGGCCGGGGAACGGGGCTTGTGCGACGGCCCGCTTCCGGTGCGCTCGTCCCCATCGCCGGCTTCCAGTTCGCGGCTTGTCGTGGCCCCCGGAAAGGGCATGCTTTCTAACAGATGGAATTCGATTGGGCACAGCACGATGCCGGCAGCGCCGCCTCGCAGCAGCAGATCGAGGAGTGCTTCGAGGATCCCTTCGGCCTCCGCCTGATCCCGGACACCGAACGCTTCGCCGAGCAGAACCGCTTCTTCTGCCTCGGCCAAGACGCCGGGGGCCGGCACTGGACCATCGCGCACGCGACAACGGGGAAGGTCATGCGCGTCATCTGCGCCCGGGAGATGACCCCCGGCGAAAAGGCCTTTTACGAGCGCAAGCTCCGGGAGAGCCTCTGATGGCCATCGATCGCAAGCTGGCCCGCTGGGAGGACGTGCCGACCTTTGCCTCCCTGGCCGCCGAGCGCCGCTATTGGGAGACCACCGAATTGGACAGCGGCCTCATCCAGGGATCCCTGTACACCCCCGAGGGGTCCGAGTCCACGACCATATCCCTCCGCATGGATCCCCGCATGCTCGCGCGCATCAAGCGCCTCGCCCGACAGCGATACCTCAATTACCAGAGCATGATCAAGCAGTGGCTCGCCGAGCGCCTCGAAAGAGAGACGCGGGACTGACTTGAAAATGGCCGCAGCGCATCCCGTAGCCGAACGCGTCAGCGTTTGGCCGCCAATGCCTCACGGCCTCGGCTACATTTTCTTTCCCGGTGGTCCGGCGGCTGCCGGACCAGATGGGCGACATTCTCCGAACCCGTGGCGACCCATACGGATGCCGGAATGGTGTTGATTCGCGCCGCGACCGTCCTACGTTTCATTGCCATGAGATACCGCATCCTTTCCCGCGGCCATTCCGCCTTCACGCTGGTCGAGCTCCTGGTCGTCATGTCCATCATCGCCGCCCTGGCCGGCCTGCTCTTCCCCGTCGCAGGTGGCGTCAACATGCAGGTGCGCAAGGTCAAGACCAAGACCCTGTTCGCCTCGATCAAGATGGGCCTGGACCAGTACTACACGGAGTACCAGAGGATGCCGCAATTGAGCGGCGCCGGGGGCGGCGGCGACATCTCGTTCCAATCCGACGAGCCCATGGGCCGAGAACTCCTGTCCGCGATCACCGGGGACGTCGACGACGACGTGGGCAAGCGCCTCAACCCCAAGACCATCTCCTTCTGCGAGTTCAGCGAGAAGCAGATGAAGGACAACGACTCGCGCGGCCTCGGCGGCTACCTCGTCGACGGTTTCGGCAACCCTTTCTACATGATCATGGACTTCGACTACGATGGGAAGATCGATCGCAACGCCATCACCCAGATCCCATCGCGCTTCCAGCCCAAGGGCGACGTCAAGGGCGTGTTCGCGGCGTGGTCGCGGGGACCCGCCAAGAGCGTCGGCGAGATGAACACGTCGGATCTCGTCGCCTCCTGGAAGTAGGGGCCGGGGGTCACCGGATGACGCTGGCCCGCAGCAGGGCCGAGAGGCGGGCGATGGTCGTGGCCTGGGCGGGTTCGGCGGCGAGATTTTTCCATTCGCCGGCGTCGGCGTCGTGGTCGAAGAGTTCCGGATCGGCGCCATCCTCCCATTCGACGTATCGCCAGCGCTCCGTCCGCACGGTCCGGCCCATCACCTGGCCGCGCCTCACCTGCGAGAACGCCGCCTCCTTCCAGGGTTGCGCGGGGTCATCGAGGAGCGGCGCGAAGCTTCTGCCGTGCAATCCTGCCGGCGCCTTCAGCCCCGCCAGACCGGCGACCGTCGGGTACACGTCCACGAATTCAACCAGCCGCGAGCACGGCGTGCCCTTCGCCTTCATCCCCGGCGCGTAGACCATCAGGGGGCTGCGGCACGAGTACTCGTACAGGGTCGTCTTGTTCCACCACCCCCGCTCGCCCAAGTGGTAGCCGTGGTCGCTCAGCAGGAAGATCAGGGTATTTCCGCCCAGCCCATTTTTCTCGACCGCGTCGAGCACCTTGCCGATCTGCGCGTCCACGAAGGTCGTGCAGGCATGGTACGCGCGCTGGAACTCCAAACGCTCCCTGTCGGTGAACGCGTCGAAAACCTTCTTGGTGGCACCCCCGACCTGGCGCTCTGGTGTCGGCGAGGCCCCCGGCGGGTCGCGGTGCAGCCGCAGTGACTCCGGCGGATACATGTCGAAGTATGCCTTGGGCGCGACGAACGGGTCGTGCGGCTTGTGGAACCCCGCGGCCAAAAAGAACGGCTTGTCGTGTCTCCCGGCCAGAAAGGCCACCGCCTTCGCCGCGATCTCGCCATCGGGCTGATCCTCGTCGCCGCCCTTGGCCGAAGCCCACGTGCACCACTTGAGCTTGCCCCCCGTCAGATTCCGGCCCTCGTGCTTCTCCTTGCCCAGCGGGGTTCCCTTCGGGTACTCGACCGCGTCCCAAGACTTCGGGTCCTCCATGTCGCCGGCGCCATGGTAGATCTTTCCGAGGCGGGACGTGTGATACCCTGCCTCCCGAAACAACTGCGGAAGCGTCACCACATCGGGGATGTTCTTCCGAAAGTGATCCTCGTTGTTGAGGACCCGCGTGGCGTCGGGCCGGAGGCCCGTCAGGAATGACGACCGGCTCGGGTTGCAGAATGACACCTGCACGTAGGCCCGGTCGAACCGCATCCCGCGCCGGGAAAGGCGATCCATGTGGGGCGTTTTCACCACCGGATGCCCGTAGCACCCGAGATCCGTCCTGAGATCATCGATGGCGATGAAGAGCACGTTGGGCCCCGGGGCGGCGAGGGCGGACCCGGCCCACCCGAGAACAAGGCCCAGGGAGGACACCAAAACACCACGATATCGCGACATGCGCGCATTTTCCCCGATGCCGCGGCCCGGGTCCAGCGCATTGAGATCGCGCCGATTGACGGCGGCCCATGGCTCGTCTCCAATACTGCGACCATGCAGCGCCTCGTCCTCGTCTGTCTTCTGGCCCTTGCGCGAAGCGTCGCCGCGGGCGAACCCGCGCGCCCCAACATCCTCTGGATCACCTGCGAGGACATCAGCCCGTACCTGGGCTGCTATGGCTGCAGGGAGGCCCACACGCCGAACCTCGACCGCTTGGCGGGCGAGGGCCTTCGCTACACGCGCGCGTACGCAAATGCCCCCGTCTGCGCGGTGGCGCGTTCCACGCTGCTCACGGGAATGTACTCCCCCACGATCGGAACCCACCAGATGCGCTCGAGCGTGCAGCTGCCACCGTCCATCCCGGCGTACCCCAGGATCTTCCGCGAGGCAGGGTACTACTGCACCAACAACAGCAAGAAGGATTACAACTCAAATCTCGAGAGGGACCAGACACTCTGGGACGAATCCAGCGGTAGGGCACACTACAAGAACCGGAAGGCGGGTCAGCCGTTTCTCGCGGTCTTCAACATCACGGTGACCCACGAATCGCAACTGGGCGCAAAGAGGATCGCGGACTATGTGGCGAAGCAGCAGATCCCCGCGACGCCACGCCTCAGACCGGAGAAGATCGCGCTGCCCCCGTACCACCCGGACCTGCCGGCGATCCGGGAGGACTGGGCGCGCCTCCACGACCTCATCACCCTCATGGACGGCATGGTGGGAGAGCGGTTGCGCGAGTTGGAGGAGGCGGGCCTGGCGGATGACACCATCGTATTCTTCAATTCCGATCACGGCGGCATGCTGTCCCGCGCCAAGCGATACATCTATAACGTCGGCACCCAGGTCCCCCTCCTCATCCGATTCCCGAAGAAATGGCAGCACCTCGCGCCCGCGGGACCCGGCGGCGCGGTCGATCGGCTGGTGAGCTTCATCGATATCCCGAAGACCTTCGTCTCGCTGGCGGGCCTGCCCGTGCCCCGGCTGATGCAGGGGCGCATTTTCCTCGGTCCCGGGGCGGAATCGGCGCCCGGCACGGTCCACTTCTATCGCGATCGGATGGCGGAGCGCTACGACCTCAGCCGCGCGGTGACGGACGGCGAGTTCTACTATGTCCGGAATTTCATGCCGCACCGGCCTCCGGGGCGGGACTCCCGCTACGGCTACGATGTGCAAGCCAACTGGGGCGCCTGGGAGGCGCACTTTGAGGCCGGCAAGTGCGATCCGATCCAATCCCAGTTCTTTCTGCCCAAGCCCCCCGTCCAACTCTTCGATACGAGGGCCGATCCCTGGCACGTGAGGAACCTGGCCGGGTCTCCCGAGCACCGCGAATGCCTTCAGAGGCTCGAGAGGGATCTCGACGCGTGGATGATCGAGACCCGCGACATCGGGTTGATCCCGGAGCCGCTCTTCTCGGATCTCGTTGGCCCCGGCAAACCATTCCAGACACTCTTCGAGTACGCGCAGAGCGACCGGTACCCGGTCGAGCGATTGCTCGGGGTCGCCAAGGCGGCCAGCCTTGGCGATCCGGTCAGGCTGCCCGAGTACCTCGGATGGCTGACCGACGGCGACCCGATAGTGCGGCACTGGGGCGCGTACGCCGTCTTCCTCGCACGCCCCAGAGGGGCCGATGTGCTTCGGGCGCTTGGGACGATGGTCGCCCGCGACCCCATGGCCGGCAATCGCATCATGGCCGCGCAGGCACTGGCGCTCTGCGGCGACCCGGACGCGGCCTTCGCGGCGATCCTCAAGGAGAGCCGCGAGACCCGCTGCGGCTACGTTTTCCTCCAAGGCCTGAATGCCTTCCAATACAGCCACACCGATGACCGGCTGAAGCAGGAGGACTGGCGGGCGTTCGGGAAGAAGCGGGCGGATGGGGCGCCGGGAGCCGACGCCACGGGCTTCGGCTACGCGCAGCGGATCGTGACCGACGCCCTCGCCATCTGGCCCGATCGGCGCCGGGTTGATTGAACCCTTGCCACGCCCCGCAACTTCTTCTATCGGGGTGGGTTCACGATCCTATGAAGAAACCACCCCGTGCTTCCATCGGCTTGCTCGCCCTCGCGCTGTCCATCCCTCTGATCATGCCGTGCGCCATGCCGCCGGCGGCGGCCCAGGCACCGGCCCCCCCGCCCCCCGCTGGTCCGCCGGGACCCGGAAAGGGCCCGAGGATGGGCGGCGGCGAACCGCTTTTCCCTTCGGCGACGGTCCCGAGAAATGAGCGGGAACGGGCCGTTCTCGCCGTGCTGGAAGACATGGATAAGACCCAGCGGGGCGGGAGCATGAGCGTGCCGGCGAACGACGGGCGCCTCCTCCGAATCCTGGCGGAGGCGGCCGGTGCCAAACACGTCGTCGAACTCGGGACATCGATCGGCTATTCGGGTATCTGGTTCTGCCTCGCGCTCGAGGCCACCGGCGGCAAGCTGACCACGTTCGAGATCGACGAGGGGCGGGCCGCCACGGCGCGCGCGAACTTCAAGCGCGCGGGCGTCGAGGATCGCGTGACGCTCGTGTTCGGCGACGCGCACGAGAAAGTGCAGGGCGTCGAGGGGCCCGTCGACGTCGTCTTTCTCGATGCCGACAAAGAGGGCTACATTGACTACCTGAACAAGCTGTTGCCCAAGCTGCGCCCTGGCGGCCTCGTCATCGCGCACAACATGAACCAGCGCCAGGCCGACCCGCGCTTTGTCGACGCCATCACCAAGAACCCCGAACTGGAAACCCTGTTCCTCAGCGCCGGGGCCTCGGGCATCGGGGTGAGCCTGAAGAAACGGTAGCGCATCTGGTCCGGCGGTTGCCGGACCACTGGCTTGGGAAAACGTAGCCGAAGCCGTGAGGCTTTGGCGCCCAAACGCTCACGCGTTCGGCTACGGGAATTGCGTTCGGCCGCGGGATGCGTGCGGCCATTTTTGCGCTAGCGCCGTCGCCGCAGGGAGGCCGCGACGAGGAACAGGCCCAGCGCAGAGAGGACAAAGGCGGGCGGCTCTGGGATCACCAGCGCGATATTGTTGCCCCCATAGCCATAGACCACGCCATAGCCGGATGGCAGATCTTGGATCGAGGCAAACTCCGCGCCCGCGAGCGAACCGTAGGTGGCGAAGATGTAGGCACCGTCGTCCAGGGCCCCGAGCACGTTGAAATCCAAGATCGTCTGGGAGATGTCCAGGGCGCCGGTGACGACCAGCACGTCGCTGAACCCCAGGCCGGCCCCGTCCAGTTCGATCTGGAGGATGCCGTCGAGTTCCGCGTCGCCGTGGAACGTCAGCGTGCCGATCGAATTGCCGGGTGCGACCGTGCCGTTGGTGAGGGAGAGAACCGCGGCCTCGATGATTCCCGTGCCCCGCAGGGTGGCCCCGCCATGAATGGTGTACTGGCCGCCGCCGATGTGGGTGCCATTCATGGCCAAGACGCCGTTCGAGATCACCGTTGGGCCGGAGTAAGTATTGTCGCTGGAGAGGTCGAGGGTGCCCGACCCCGTCTTGACGAGCGAGAGGTTGCCGCCGATTTGCGCATTGTTGCTGATGCCCCCGAACGCGCGAGTGGCAGTGTTGTTGACCGTCAGCGTCGCGAGGCCCGCCTGGCCATTGGTGACGACCATGGGCATGAACGTGCCGTCGGAGACGAGGCCGGCGATCCGCTGATTGAAGCCGTTGAGGTCGAAGGTGGCGCCGCTGACGTTGGCCGCGTTGCCGATGTGAAGGACCGTGCCGGCGGGCAGACGGTCATCCCCGCCATCGATCTGGAGGCCGCCGACGACCGCGTAGGTATCGCGCCATGCGTTATTGGTCCCGGCGACGACGACGGTGCTGTTGGGCGCGTCGGAGCGGGCGGCGAAATCCCAGTTGCCGCCGTTCGTGGTGATGGGTCCCGTGAGGCGAAGCGTTCCGGCGCTGGCCGCGCCGACCCGGGTGCCATTGTTGCCGGTGCCCGAACGAAGGATGACGGGACCATCCCAGGTGCTGGTGCCGCCGATCGCCTGGAGGGCGCCCTGGTTGTTTCCGCCGATGCCATTGATCGTGATCGACTCGTTCGTCACGGTGATGCTGCCCACCATGTCGACGCGCGCGCCGTTGGACACCACGGTTCCGCCGCCGGACGCGCCGAGCGCGGCGCCATGGCGGATCTGGAGCACGCCGGTCTCGATCGTGGTCTGGCCGGTGTAGGTGTTCCCGTTCGTCAGCGTCAGGGTGCCCGCGCCGATCTTCCGCAGCCCGCCATCCGGGGTGGCGCCCAGGCTCGCATCGTGGAGCAGGGACTGGCCGATCGTGACGCTGAAGCCATTGTTGTCGATGATCGCCCCGTTCGTGCTGATGTTCGCCCGCGTCAGGCCCTGCAGGAAATCGGTCCTGTTGCTGAGCGCCTGAAGCGTGCCGCCGTTGAAGTTGATCTCGGTGTCGGTGGTCGCCGGGAGGCTGGCGAGCCGGCGGATGACCTCGACCGACAGCGTGCCGCCATTCAGGTTGATGGCGCCCAGGCCGTTGGCGGCGGCGCCGCTATTCCCGAACTGGATCGTCCTGACCGCCATCGATCCGCTCGCGACGTTCACGACCGCGGTCGCATTGGCGGTGGTGTACAGCACCAGGAGGGTGTTGTCGGCGTTGCCCGAGGCGTTCTGGTTCGTGCTGACGTAGTTGCCGCCGCTGATGGTGAGCGTCGAGGCGCCGGCGAAGTTTCCGAGGATATCGGCCTGGTCGGCCCGGGACTCGAACGTGCCGCCGGTGATCTCCATGGCGCCGCGGGCTGTGCTGTTGCCGATCACGAGGGCCCGGGCGAGGGAATTGTTGGTCGGGTCGTAGATCGTGTGGCCCTGGGCGGCAGAATGCACGAGGGGGTTGTTGCCCCCGTTGACGATGTTGAGGCGCACGTCGTAGACGCCCCCGGTCGGGGCCATGTTGCCGCCGCTCCAGTTATTCGTGACCGTCCAATCGGAGCTGGTCCCGCCGCCCCACGTGTAATTCGCCGACTGGCCGGGGGCCGATTGAGGGCCGAGGCCGGCCAGCCACGCGGCGCAGGCAACAGAGCAGAGTCGGACGGAATTCTTCATGACGCGGCCTATGGATACATGTTAGGGCCCTTGGAATTCAGGTCAAGAATGGGGTCGCGCCCGGAAGGGCCCGGGTGTGCGGCGCGGGGCGCGCTACACCCAGTCGCGGAGCAGTTCCTTGCTGGGGCGGGGGATGACGGCGCTATTGACCAGGAGGCCCTTTTCGGCGGCGACCGCGGCCCCGGCCTCGACCGCGGCTCGGACGGAGGCGACGTCTCCGGTCATGGTGACGAAGGCTTTGCCGCCGAGGGCCATGGCGAGGCGTATCTCCATGAGGGTGACGTTGCCGGTCTTGACCGCGGCGTCGGCGGCCTCGAGCAGCGAGACGACGGAGAAGGACTCGATCACGCCCAGGGCCTCGAGTTGGCCCACGGCGGCGGTGCCGGAGATCGCCGGGAAAACCGAGGGGTGGAGATTCGCGATCACGCTGTGGTCGATGACCGCCGCGCCGCCGACCGCGGCCCCGGCGTCGACCGCGGCGCGCACCGAGGCGACCATGCCGTCGATCAGGACCATGAATTTCCCCGAGCAGATCGTGCGCGAGAGCAGGAGCTCGACCTCGCCGGCCTTGAGCATCGCATCGGCGACGGCGAAACCCGAGGCGATGCTGGTCAGTTCGATCATGCCTAGGGCGTTTTTCGGGCGTTCCATGTTCAGGCCTCCACGACGATCTCTTTTTCGGTGACCGAGGCGACGCGCCCCGCGATGCTGGCGTGTATGGGGGCGCCGAGCTGGTCGGGCTTGACGTCGGCGATCTTCTGGCCGGCGGTGACGCGGTCGCCGGGGCCCACGACGGGCGAGGCGGGGGCGCCCGCGTGCTGTTTGAGGGGGAGGCGGATGCGCCGCGGGGCCCAGTCGCGATTGTCGAAAGGCGCCGGCTGCTCGTATTCGAGGATGCCGAGCTTCTGCTCCAGTTTTTTGAGGGGCACGCGGCGGCCCTCGGCCATCGGGTGGGGCTGGAGCGGCAGATCGGGCCCGCGCCACTTCTGGCCGAGCTGGCGCATGCGCGACTTCGCCTGATCGCACGCCTCTTTCGGGTAGAGCTCCTCCGGACAGGAATAGAGCGTGCACAGGCCGCAGGAACAGCAGAGGTCGCCCCACTTGCTCCAGAAGTCCGATCCCAGCGCGCTGAAGCCGAGGGCGCGCATGACCTTGTGCGGCTGCACGTCGTAACCCAGCAGGTACCTGGGGCAGAACTCCGTGCAGGAGCTGCACTGGTCGCACGCGGATTTGCCGATCCGGTTCATCGACGCCACCGGCCGCGTCATCCGCCCGACGAGGTGGTGTTCCTCGGGCAGGACGATCAGGCCCGTGGTCGTCTTGGTGACGGGCTCCCCGAGATCGTGCGTCAGGCGCCCCATCATGACACCCCCCACGAAGATGGCCGCCTTCTCCACCGTCGCCCCGCCGGCCGCCGCGATGACCTCGCCAAATGTGACGCCCAGCGGCACCCGGAATGTCGCCGGTCTGCCCACCGCCCCGGCCACCGTGACGAACTTGTGCGTCACGGGCCTGCCCTCGGACGCCATGGCCGCGTTCAGCAGCGATTCCACGTTGTTGACGACGACGCCCACCTCCAGCGGCAGGCCCGCCGGAGGGATCAGCCGCCCCGTCACCGCGTGCACCAGCTCGAACTCGTCGCCGGTCGGATAGTAATCCCCGAGCAGCGACAGCTCCACGCGCCGCGATGGCGCGTGCTTCTCCAGTTCCGCGATCGCCGCCTTCTTCTTCGCCTTGATCCCAAAAAAAAGCCTGCCCGCCCCGGTGGCCTCCGCCGCCAGCCTCAATCCGTCCAGCACCGGGGCCGCGAAGTGCTCGATGATCTCCGCGTCCTTGTGCAGCAGCGGCTCGCACTCCGCCCCGTTGGCGATCACCGTGTCCACTTTCGCCGCCCATTTGACGTGCACCGGAAAACCCGCTCCCCCGGCGCCCACCACCCCGCCCTCGCGGAGGCGCGCCACGATGCCGTTGGATGCCGGGGTCGTCATGATCAACTCCGATCATATAATAGGGGGTCTTGCGGGGCGGGGCAAGCCCGGAAGATGGCGCGGGCGACCCGCCGTGTCGCGCTGGCTGAGATGCTTGGGCACTTCGCGGCGGATTGCATTCGGTGGGCCGGGGCGCCATCCTGTGAGGTCTATGGATCGACGCAGGTTCTTGACGCGTGGGGCGGTGGCGGTGGCCGGGCTGGGCGCGGGTGGGAGCGCGGGAGGCGCGGAGGGCGCGAGGGCGTCGGGCGATGTGGTGCGCGAGCCGGCGCGAGACGTGCCGGTGGCGGAGGCGGTGGACGTGGTGGTGTGCGGGGCGGGGCCGGCGGGGATTGCGGCGGCCGTTGGCGCGGCGCGCGCGGGGGCGAAGGTGCGGCTGATCGAGGCGCACGGGCAGTTGGGGGGCATCTGGACGACGGGGATGCTGTCGTGGGTCCTGGATGCCGACAACAAGGGCGGGGTGATGCGCGAGATCACGGCGCGGATCGACGAGAGGGCGCGATTTCTCGGCGACGTGCGATGGAAGGGGAAGGGCGGGATCCCCTATGACGTCGAGCAGATGAAGCTGGTGCTGGAGGACGTGTGCCGCGGTGCCGGGGTGCGCATCCGGTTGCACACGCGGGTGGTGGCGGCGGTGCGCGACGGCGCGCGGCTGACACACTGCGTCTGCGAATCCAAGTCGGGGCGCGAGGCCTTCGCCGCGAAGGCGTTCATCGATTGCACGGGCGACGGGGATCTCGCTGCGCGGGCGGGCTGCGGTTTTGACCTGGGGCGGCCCGCCGAGGGGCCGGGCGGGGAGGGACCGGAGCGGGCGGGCGAGATGCAGCCCATGACCCTGATGTGCCTGGTGACGGGCATCGACCGCGAGGCGACCGCCGCGTTCCATGATCGCGTGGGGCAGCCGTGGGGGGCGCCGAAGGACGCGCTCTTTGCGGAATTCAAGCGCGCGGGGGTGGAGCCCTCATACGGCAAGCCCACGATCTTCGAGATCCGGCCCGATCTCTACGCGTGGATGATCAACCACGAGTACGGTTACTCGGGCATCGATGCGGGGGCCTTGACCGACGCCACGCTGCATGCGCGCGAGGAGGTCCACCACAACATCGACGCGCTGCGGCTGCTGGGCGGCATCTGGCAGAACGTGCGGATCGTGGCCACCGCCGCGCAGATCGGCGTGCGCGAGGGACGGCGCATCCACGGGCGATACCGGGTGACCGTCGAGGACGCGATCGCGGCGAGGCGGCACGAGGACGCGGTCTGCCGGGTGGCCTTCGGCATCGACGTGCATTCCACCAGCAAGGCGCACAGCACCGGGATCGAGGGCGGGAAGGTCAAGTCGCTGACGAAGCCCTACGATGTGCCGCTCAGGGCGCTCATCGCCAAGGACGCCGATGGCCTGCTGATGGCGGGGCGCTGCATCAGCGGGGATTTCTTGGCGCACAGCAGCTATCGCGTCACGGGCAACTCGGTGGCGATGGGCGAGGCGGCCGGCGCGTGCGCCGCGGTGGCCGCGGCCCGGGGTTGCCTGCCGCACGAGGTGCCGTGGAAGGATGTTGCCGCGGGGCTGGCCGCCCCGGGCGCGTGATGGTGTCGTTGCCGGAGCAATAGCGGGCGAGATGATGAAGAGGCTCTTTTGGCTGTCGGTCCTGGCGCTCGTCGGCGGGGGAGGCTACTGGTTCTGGCAGCGCGCGCAGACCGCGGCGCCCGAAGGGCCGGAGTATCGCGTGGGGGAGGTGGATCGCGGGGACGTCGTGCAGTCGGTCACCGCCTCGGGGAAGCTCAGCGCGGTGGAGACCGTCGAGATCGGCAGCCAGGTGTCCGGGAACCTGAAAGAGATCCACGTCGACTTCAACGATGTCGTCAAGCGGGGCCAACTGGTCGCGAAGATCGACCCGGCCACCTACGAGGCCAAGGTAGTCCAGGCCGAGGGCGAGCTCCTCAATGCGCAGGCGGGGTTCGAGCTGGCAAAGATCAAGGCGCGCAGGGCCTCCGAACTGCGCCAGAAGGAACTGATCGCGCAATCGGAACTCGACGAGGCGCAGTCCGAGCTCAAGCAGAAGGAGGCGACGGTCAAGATCAAGGAGGCGACCCTGATGAACGCCCGGGTCGACCTCGAGCGCACGAACATCATCTCGCCCATCGACGGGATCGTGATATCCCGGGCGGTCGAGGTGGGCCAGACGGTGCAGGCGAGTTTCTCCGCCCCGAAGCTTTTCGAGATCGCGCGCGACCTGCGCGACATGGAGATCTCCGCGGACGTGTCGGAGGCCGACATAGGCCAGGTCGCCGAAGGGCAGGATGTGACGTTCACGGTCGACGCGTACACCGACCAGCAGTTCAAGGGCACGGTGCAGCAGGTCCGCAACAATCCGACGACCGTGCAGAACGTCGTGACATTCGCGACGATCATCGGGGTGAAGAATGACGACCTGAAGCTGAAGCCGGGCATGACCGCCAACGTCACCATCACCACGGCGCGGCGCGACGGTGTCCTGCGGGCGCCGAACGCCGCGCTGCGGTTTCGTCCCCCGGAGGGTGCCCGCGTCGAGGGGGTGCCGGCGGGCAATGCGGGTCTGGCGACCAACGGCCCGCCGGGCGCCGCGCCCGCGGTCCCCGGGGCGGGGCGCGGGGATGCCGGCACGATGCCGGAGGACGTGCGCCGCCGGATGCTCGAGAGGTTTGACAGGAATGGGGACGGGCAGTTGGACGACGCGGAGCGGGCCGCGATGCGCGAATCTGGGCGCGGTCGCGGCGGCGGTCCCGGGGGCGAGCGTGCCCGCGGGGGCGAGGCCTCCGGATCCAATGGCGGGACCAAGACGCTCTATGTGATCGATGCGTCGGCGGTGGCCGACGGGCGCGGCAGGGGGGAACTGCGCGCGGTGACCGTGACGCCGGGCATCAGCGATGGCGCGTACACCGAGATCATCTCGGGCATCGACGAGGGCGCCCGCGTGGCGGTCGGCACGGTCTTGGTGGAGGCCGAGAAGAAGGAGACGACCAACCCATTTTCGCCCATGAGACCGAAGGGCGGCCCGCGCCGGTGATCGGGGGAGGCTCTGGCGCCATGGGACCCGTCATCGCACTCCAAAAGGTCAACCGGATCTACCAGACCGGGGCGACCAGCGTGCACGCGGTGCGCGATCTCTCGCTGGAGGTGATGCCGGGCGAGTTCGTGGCGATCATGGGCGCTAGCGGCTCGGGCAAATCCACGCTCATGAACGTCATCGGGTGCCTGGATCGGCCGACGAGCGGCGCCTATCTTCTGGACGGCGTGGCCGTGTCCGGGCTGGGGCCGGACGCCCTTGCGGAGATCCGCAACAGCAAGCTGGGTTTCGTGTTCCAGGGATTCAATCTCCTGGCGAGGACGACGGCGCTGGAGAACGTGGAGCTGCCACTCCTGTACGCGCATCCGCCGGTGTCCCCATCGGAGGGGAGGCGGCGGGCGATGGACGCCCTGCGCGAGGTGGGGCTCGCCGATAGGGCGAGCCACCTGCCGAATGAGATGTCGGGCGGCCAGCAGCAGCGCGCGGCCATCGCCCGGGCGCTGGTCAGGAGGCCCGCGCTCCTCTTGGCCGACGAGCCCACGGGCAACCTCGATACGCGGACCAGCGTCGAGGTCATGGGCGTATTCCAGCGGCTCAACGACGGTGGCATGACCATCGTGATGGTCACGCACGAGTTGGACATCGCGCGGTACTGCCGCCGCAACGTGGTCATGCGGGATGGGCGGATCGTGTCGGACAAGGCCGTGGGCGAGCGACTCTTTGCCGGCGATCAGATGCGGCAGCTGGATGCCGAGCAGCAGGCGGTGCAGTTGTTGCCATGATGCGACTCCTCGCAACCCTGCGGATCGCCCTGCGCGCCCTGCGGCGCAATGTCCTGCGCACCATCCTGACGGCGCTCGGGGTGATCATCGGCGTGGGGGCGGTGATCGCCATGGTGTCCATCGGCACCGGCGCCAAGGCGCAGGTCGAGGCCCAGATCGCGGCCCTCGGCCAGAACGTGATCCTGGTCATGGCCGGGGGCGTGTCGCGCGGCGGGGTGTTCAGCGGCATGGGGTCTGCCGGCACCCTCAAGGTCGAGGACGCCGAGGCGATCCGCAACGAGGTCGAGGGTGTCGCGTGCGTGAGCCCCGAGGTGAGGGTTCCGGCCCAGGTCACGGCGGGCAATGTCAACTGGAACACCTCGATCTATGGCGAGAGCGAGGAGTACTTCGACCTCAGGCGCTGGCCCATCGAGGAGGGCGGCGCCTTCGGGGCCGCCGATGTCCGGTCGGCGAGCCGCATCGCGGTGCTGGGCAAGACGGTCGTCAAGGAACTCTTCGGCGAGACCTCGGCGGTCGGCCAGACGATCCGCATCCGCGGCGTGCCGTTCGTGGTGTCCGGGGTGCTGTCGTCCAAGGGCAGCAATTTCTTCGGGCAGGATCAGGACGACGCGGTCATCGTGCCCCACACGACCGCGATGCGGAGGCTCTTCGGGATCACGGCGCTGCGCTCCATCCAGATATCGGCCGCCAGCGACAAGCTGGTCGAGCCGATCCTCGAGCAGGTGACCGCGCTGCTGCGCCAGCGGCACCGGATCCCCGAGGGGCGCGACGATGACTTCCACGTGCACACGCAACAGGAGCTCGCCGAGATGGCGACGTCGACCGCCAAGATCATGACGACGCTGCTCGGCTCGATCGCGGGCGTCTCCCTGCTCGTGGGCGGCATCGGGATCATGAACATCATGCTGGTCAGCGTGACCGAGCGGACGCGCGAGATCGGCATACGCCTCGCCGTCGGCGCCAAGCGGCGCGACATCCTGATGCAGTTCTTGATCGAGGCGGTGACGCTGAGCGTGGGCGGGGGCATCATCGGGGTGGTGGCTGGGCTGGCCGCGTCCGAGGTCATCTCCCGGCAGATGAATTGGCCCACGCAGACGCCGCCCGAATCCGTCGCTCTGGCGTTCCTGTTCTCCGCGGCCGTCGGCATCTTCTTCGGCTTTTACCCGGCGCGTCGCGCGTCGCGCCTCGATCCCATCGAGGCGCTCAGGTACGAGTAGGACGGCCGGCGGGGGGCGGACCCGGCCCGTGACGCGGGAATACATTGGCTCTTCAAGAAATTTGGTGGGCAATCTGGACGGCCCCGGCGTCCGCCATCCACTCGAACGCCCCCGTTGCCGTGGCCGGCGCGGCCCGAGAGGCCGCGAGCCCTCCCAAACATCACTTGACTGAGCGCAATTCCGTTCCCGGCCCTTCCTGAGTTCGTGAATTCCCGATGAAACCGCCGATCTCCCGATTGCCCATCTTCCCTTCGGCAACCACTATTTTTCCGCAAGAGCCAATACAATTTATGCCTGTTCCATATACAAGTTATGTACCTCATGTACTGCATTCACGGTTCATTAGTTTCGGATCGTATTTCGGAAGTACCTTATTAATAGCATGTTATGACTACTCGAACCATTTGGCATGTCCCCTGCGAATTTGGGAGCAGGAAGGAGCATGAGGATGGCGATGAAAATACTTTTGATAGCGCCGGCGAGCGGGAAGTGGCGTGGGGTGGGGCGGCATCGGGTGTTGGGCGGCAAGACGTTCCGGTTCTCGATGTTGAGCCTATTGAGCGTGGCGGCGGAGACGCCCAGGGGGCACGAGGTGCGCGTGGTGGATGAGCAAATCGAGGGAGTGCCCTGGTGGGAGCCGGTGGACCTGGTGGGGATCACGTGCATGACGGCGCTGGCGCCACGGGCGTACGAGATCGCGAGGCGATATCGGGCCCGGGGTGTTCCGGTGGTGTTGGGCGGGATGCACCCGAGCCTGTGCGCGGACGAGGCCCTGGGGCACGCGGACGCGGTGGTGGTTGGGGATGCGGAGGGAGGCGCATGGGTCCGGGTGGTGCGGGATGCGGAGGCTGGGCGATTGCAGGGCGTGTACCGGAACCCGGTGCCGCCGCCGCTGGCGGGGCTGAGGCCCGTGCCGCGGCACCTGCTGCACGGGGATCGCTATGCGACCGTGCACGCCGTGCAGGCGACGCGGGGATGCCCGCACGGCTGCGATTTCTGCGCCGTCTCGGCCTTTCACGGGCGCGGCCAGCGGCGCCGGCCGGTCGCTGAGGTGGCCGCCGAAGTGGCGGAGATCCCCGGTGAATTTTTTCTATTCGTGGATGATAACCTGACCGCGGACCGGGATTATGCCCGGTCGCTCTTCGCCGCGCTGCAACCGCTGGGGAAGCGATGGGTGACACAATCGACCCTGGGCATCGCGGATGACGCCGGCTTCGTGGCGGAGGCCGCGCGGGCGGGCTGCATCGGCCTGTTCGTGGGTCTGGAGAGTTTTTCGGAGAGCAACCTCGGTGGCGTGGGCAAGTCCTTCAATCGGGTCGGGGGATATCGCCGGGCCATCCGCCTGTTGCACGGGCATGGCATCGGGGTCGAGGCGGGCATCGTGTTCGGATTCGACGGCGACCGTCCGGAGGTATTCGAGGATACGCTGAGGCTGCTGGACGATCTGGAGATCGATGCGGTGCAGGTGTCGATCTTCACCCCTCTGCCCGGGACGCCGAGGCACCGCGTGATGTCGGGGCGGATCTTCGATCGCGATTGGGCGCACTATGATTTCCATCATGCCGTGTTCTCGCCCCGCGGCATGACGCCGGAGGCCCTCAAAGAGGGGCACGACTGGGTCGTGCGAGAGTTCTACTCCCCGTGGCGGATTGCGCGGCGGCTCTGGCGGCACGCGCGGCGGCCCGGGGGCCTGCGGACGTTGAAGTACGTGGCCGCGATCAATGGCGCCTACCTTGGACGGGTGCTGCGTTGGGGGATCCGCGGGAGGAATCCCGTCCTGGGGGCACGGTCCGCCGCCGGGCGAGGACGCGTTGCGCGGGGCCCGTCCGTGATTCCCCAGCCTCGCCGCGCGGCCGCGTGAAGGCATCGCCCTGGCGCCGGCGACGCCCGCGCTTGATAGTTTGGGGCCCGTGGTGGAGACTTCTTGTGCGATGAAGACGGTGTGCGTGTTCTGCGGGTCGAGTTCTGGTGCGGATCCCGCCTACATGGAAGCCGCCCGGCGGGTCGGGCACTTGATGGCGACCTCCGGTTGGCGCCTGGTGTACGGGGGCGGCAGGGTGGGGCTCATGGGGGCGCTGGCGGACGCGGCGCTGGCGGCGGGCGGTCAGGTCGTGGGCGTGATCCCGAAGGCGCTCGTGGATCGCGAGATGGCCCATCGCGGCGTGTCGGAACTCCGGATCGTCGGGTCGCTGCATGAGCGCAAAGCGCTCATGT
>JADLBR010000043.1 GCA_020847615.1 Verrucomicrobiia bacterium | reverse complement strand
GCGCATCGCAAACCTCGGCTATGCCGTCCAGATCACCCCGCTCCCCGTGCAGACCTGAATTTTCGAGCTAGCCCGGACACTTCACAGCCTTGCAGGCTGTGAAGTGTCCGGGCTCTGGGAAAACCGCGCGATAGCACCAGGTTGAGATGTAGGCGCGCGCTCCCAAACGCCATTTTCCGAAATCACAAACTGTGGCCGCGTTTCCAGTGCCGAAAACCGATCGGGGACCCGCATTTCAGAGCGCGGTTTTCGTTTGAGCCGGCATATTTCGCGCATGCGCGTGAAATATGCGGGCTAGCCCCGCCGCCGGCGCGGGGACGCGCCGCATCATTCATGTGGAAACTTCTGGTGGGTGGAGGAGTGCCTAAAGGCACCACTACGAACATTCCCGTGGTCTTGGGCTCGTAGTGCCGCCTTCAGGCGGCATTCGCATAACCTGCTGATGACGTGCCTCTTGTGACACACATCAAAGTATCCCCAACTTTGAAGTTTCAGGTCAGCCCCGCACGACGGGGCAACGCAGGACAGGGAGAATGTAGCCCATCGGGTCCGGCGGCTGCCGGAGATCGTTCGTCCCGCCAGGGTCTGGCCACTGTGGCCATGAATTGTCGAGGCCGTCCGATTTGCCCTGCACTTTCCCCCGCGGATCAGGGGCTCCATGGGGGGCCGGCCACCGCCAGAAATCGGGCACTTTTTGGGCGGGCCGATTTCCGGTTAAATTCTTCTTGCAATCGCTCTTATGGGGCGCACCATTCGGCACATGTTCGAGCAACGATTCGGGCACTCGCGCGTCATGGTGTGCGCGGTCCTTTTGGCCGTCTCTCAATCCGCGTCTTTCTGCGACGGCTTGGGTGCCGTGTCGGGCGACAGCCCGATGGCGGTCCGCAAGGCGGTGCAGGACGAGAAGACGCGGCGCATGGATCTGGTGATCGAGTCTCAGCGCGCGCTCTCCGAGGGCGCGAAGCTCTACGCTGCGCGCGAGTACACGGCATCGGCGACGCGTTTTCGCTGGGTTCTCGAGAACGTGCCGATGAGCCCGAACACCTACAGCACGCACCAGAACGCGGCCGTCGGGCTCGTCAGCGCGAACATGCATCTCGCCGAAGAGGCCGCCGCCAAAGAGGACTGGGAGCGGGCGAGGGCGCTCTCGCTCGAGGGCCTCAAGTTCGACCCGGAGAACAGGCGCCTGAAGGAGATCCTGGAGATCGCCTCGAAGGCCATGGATCCGTACAGCGGCATCCCCGCCTACCAGATCAACACGGCCATGACGCCGGAGTTCATCCGCGCCGTCCAGAGGGTGCAGGAACTCCTGTACGAGGGTGACCGGCTGCGTGACACGGGCCAGGTCGACAAGGCCGTGGACCGCTACCGCCAGGTCCTCGTGATCGACCCGTACAACGAACTGGCGCGCGAGAGCCTCCAGCGCATGTCGGACGTCAAGAGAGAGTACTACGACGTCGCGCGCCTCCACAGCCGCGAGGAGGCGCTCCTGCAGGTCCAGGAGACCTGGAGCACGCCGATCAAGCGGTCCGTGCTGAAGGAGGCCGGCGGGGAGACCGCGCTGCCGACATACCTGAGCAACATCGCAAAGATGACCGAGAAGCTCAACGGCATCACCATCGACCGGATCCAGTTGGAGGAGGCGACCGTCGGCGAGGCCATCGACTTCCTCAGGTCCAAGTCCAAGACGCTCGACTCGGAGGGCAGGGGCATCAACTTCGTGCTGAAGAGTTCCTCGATGGCGACCAGCGGGGAGGGCGCCGACGCGACGATGGCCATCACCGACGCGCTGGCCGACAAGAAGATCACCCTGACGCTCGAGGCGCTGCCGCTGCTCAACGTGCTGGACCTCGTCGCCAAGCAGGCCGACCTGAAGTACAAGGTCGAGGAGCACGCCGTGGTCATCGCCCCCGCGGTCGAGAACCTCGACACCCTCGTGACGCGCGAGTTCCGCGTGCCGCCCGACTTCGTCAGCACGAAGATCGAGGTGGGCACCGAGCAGGGCGGGGCCCTGGACGCCGATGTCAAATTTTTCCGCGAAGAGGTCCGCAAGAAACTCGAGAGCTTCGGCGTCCAATTCCCGCCGGGCGCGACCGCCGTCCTGCTGCCCAGTGGCAACAAGCTCGTCGTCCGCAACACCCCGGCGAACCTGGACCTGATCGAGGAGGCGCTCCGCGGCCAGGAGGAGGTTGTCCCGCAGGTCGAGGTCGAGGCGAAATTCCTCGAGATCAACCAGGATGACATCGACGAGTTGTCGTTCCGCTGGAACATCAACAAAGACAATCAGCAGCAGTCCCAGGTGACCGATACGCCGGGGCTCCGGACCTCGGTGCCGTCTATCTACAACAACACCGTCCCGCCCGAGCTTCAGGTCGCGAACAACGCCGTCTCGATCGGCTCGCTCGATGGGCTGCTGTCGCGGGCCGCGTCGATCGCGGCGGGGCCCATAGGGAACACGCTCCAGACGGCCATGTCGCTGGCGCCCTGGGATTTCGAGGTGCTGGCCTACGCCCTTTCCCAGAAGACGGGCCGCGACCTGATGGCCGCGCCCAAGGTCACGGTCAAGAGCGGCCAGGAGGCGGAGATCAAGGTCATACGCGAGTTCTTCTATCCCGAGGAGTTCGAGGAGCCCGAGATCGAGTCCACGCGGAGCCTCCTGCCGAACTCCGGCCTGGGGTTCTCGCCCTTCCGGAATGTGACGCCCTCGACGCCGACCAGTTTCGAGAAAGAGGAGATCGGCGTCGCCCTCACCGTCAACCCGGCCGTGGGCCCGGACAACCTCACGATCGACCTGACGCTGGTGCCGCGGATCGTCGAATTTGACGGATTCATCAATTATGGCACCCCCATCTACTCCATCGACCTGGGCAACCCGGACACGGCCCAGAACAGGATCCTGCTGACCGAAAACACGATCAACAAGCCGGTCTTCTCCGTTCGCAGCGTGGAGACCAAGGTCCAGGTCAGCGACGGGCAGACGGTTGTGCTGGGCGGCCTGATCAGCGAGCAGTTCCAGAAGGTGGATGACAAGATCCCGTTCTTCGGCGACATCCCGCTGGTGGGTCGGCTGTTCCGCTCGAAGATCGAGCAGAGCCTCAAGAAGAACATGCTGGTGTTCGTGACCTGTAACCTCGTCAAGCCCGACGGGGATCCCTTCAACCGGAAGTTCTTCGACGACCCCAACAGCTTCAAGAACTGGCCGACTTTCTGCGAGATCGAACGGGCCAGGCCGGTCGTGCGGCAGCCCGTGGCCTTCGAGCCGGGACCCGACAAGAAGATGGTCGAGGGCGCGGCGGAGATGGGTTCGAAGTGACTTTAGGAGGAGTGCGATCGTGAGGGCGACAGTAGGCATTTTGACGGCGGCCGCGGCGATGTCCGCCTGCGTTTCGCGCGCGGGCGAGATGGGCAGCGCGTCGGCCTCCGAGATCCTGGCGGCGGAGCAGCGGCTCGTGCAGG
>JADLBR010000042.1 GCA_020847615.1 Verrucomicrobiia bacterium | reverse complement strand
GGGCTCAGGGCGTGCATGAGGGCGAGGGCGGCCAGATAGGCGGTGGCGGCGAAAACGAAGAGTGGCCAATAGGAGCCGGAGGTCTGGAGGATCCAGCCGGCGGCCTGCGAGAAGGCCATGGAGGAGAGAGAGCCGGCCATGACCCCGAGGGCGACGGCCGAGGCGACCGCGCGTTTGGGGAACAGGTCGGCGACGACCGCGAACAGATTCGCGGCCCAGCCCTGGTGGGCGGCGGCTGCGATGCCGATGAGGAGGGTGGCGGTCCAGAGGCCGGGGACGATAGGGGCCAGACAGACCGGCAGGACGCAGGCGGCGCATGCGAGCATGGCCACTTTTCGGGAGACGTTGGTGGAGTGGCCGCGGCGGAGGAGGGCGGAGGAGAGCCAGCCGCCGGCGACGCTGCCGGCGCACGTCATCGTGTAGACAACGATGAGGGGTGGGCCGAGGGCGGCGAGTTCGAGGCCGTGGCGCGAGGTGAGGAATTTGGGGAGCCAGTACAGGTAGAACCACCAGACCGGGGCGGAGAGGGCGAACGGGATGATGCAGGCCCACGTCTGGCGGTGGGCGAGGAGGCGGCGCCAAGGGGTCGGGGCCGAGGGTTCGGGCGTTTCTTGGCCTGCGCCCCGGGCATCGTCGGGGGGTGTCCGGTAAAGCCACCACCAGAGCGCCAGCCAGGCGAAGCCCGTGGCGCCGAGCGCGATGAAGGCGGCGCGCCAGCCCCATGCCGACACCATCCATGGGACGAGGGCCGGGGCCAGTATGGCCCCGACGTTGGCGCCCGAGTTGAAGATGCCGTTGGCCAGGGCGCGTTCGCGCGGTGGGAACCACTCGCCGACGGCCTTGACCGCGGCGGGGAAATTGCCGGCCTCGCCGAGCCCCAGGGCGAAACGGGCCGCCCCGAAACCGAGGGTGGATGACGCCAGCGCGTGGGCCAGGGCGGCGAGGCTCCAGCAGGCAACCGAGACCGAGTATCCGACCCGCGTGCCCCAAGTGTCCAGCACGCGGCCGAAACCGAGGAGGCCGATCGCGTAGGCCGCCTGAAAGGCCGTCACGATGTGGCCGTAGGCGATCTCGTCCCAGCCGATCTCGCGCTCGAGGGTCGGGGCGAGGATGCCGAGGATCTGGCGGTCCATGTAGTTGATGGCGGTCGCCGCGAACAGAAGGCCGCAGATGACCCAGCGCATGCCAGATGGGGGCGGCTGCGGGCCATTAGGCGGGCTCATCGCTCGCCATCATACACATTAGCGACTTGCGCGATAGAGCCTATTTGCGCAAGAAGAAGACTGTTTTGCGCAAAAGGCTGACGAGCGCTGGTGGGCGAAGGGAGAGGCGGGTGGCGCTTTCGTTCCCGGTGGGCAATCCCGTGCTCGAGCGGGTGGTGGAGGGGGTATTGGAGTACGCGCGCGCCCGGGGCCGATGGCTGGTGAGTCGGGCGCCGGAGCGACTGGATCTGTCGGTGGAATGGTTGCGGCACTGGGATGGGGATGGGGCGCTGGTCGTGGTGACCAATCGGCGGCAGGCGGCGTTGGCGCGGCGGCTGCGGATGCCGGTGGTGAATCTGGGCGGGTATCTGGAGCATCCCGGCGTGGCGACCGTGGCGGCCGACGATCTGGCGATCGGTCGCATCGCGGCGGAGCATCTGCTGGAGCGGCGATTCATCCGGTTTGGATATTTTGGCCCGCGGGGCGTGTGGTACAGCGAGCGGAGGCATGAAGGTTTTCGGGGGCGGGCGGTGGAGGGGGGTGGACGGGTGGAGGCGCTGTGGGCGGCGGGGCCCTTTGAGTCGCCGCGCGGATGGGTGGATGAGCGGGAGGAGTTGGTGAGGTGGCTGGGACGGCTGAGGCCACCGGTTGGGATCTTGGCCGGAAATGACCAGCGGGCGCTGATGGTGCTGGAGGCGTGCGCGAGGGCGGGACATCGGGTGCCGGAGGACGTGGCGGTGGTGGGCGTCGATAATGATCTTGTGGCTTGCGAGTTCAGCAGTCCGGGTCTGACGAGCGTGGATCGGGATGACCGGGCGCATGGGATGAGGGCGGCCGAGGTGCTCGATCGGCTGATGTCGGGACGGGGCGTCGGAAGGGGCGCGATTCTGGTGGCTCCGCGAGGGGTGGTGGGGAGGGCATCGACGGATTCGGTGGCCATCGAGGATCCGGATGTCGCGTTGGCCGTGGCACGGGCGCGCGAACAGATCGGCGAGCGATACGGGGTCGAGAGGATGCTGGACTGGACGGGGCTGTCGAGGCGCGCGCTGGAGATGCGGTTCCGATCGGCGCTCGGGTGCGCACCGTACGAGTTCCTGAACCGGTTGAGGGTGGATCGGGCCAAGCAACTGCTGTCCGGGCCCGACCGGCTGACCCTGCAGGCGGTGGCGTCGGCGTGCGGGTTTGGCGAGGCGCGGCGGATGCGCGAGGTGTTTCGGCGCGTGGCCGGGATGGGGCCGCTGGAGTTCCGGCGACTGCGAGGGGTCGGGGTGATCGATCGTACTGGAAACGGATAGCAGGACTTTGCTTTCGGCAGCCCTGCGGGCACCACCTGCCCGCATCTCAACCTGTTGCTATCGCAAGGTGTTCCCAGAACCCGGACACATCACGGCCCGCAAGGCTGTGCACTGTCCGGGGCTAACGCCCTGGGGCGAGCACGAAGCGCGCCTCGAGAAAAGCGGCGTTCACCTTGGGGTTTTCCGTATCGATCAGCAGAGTCAGCACGCGACCTTCGCCCAAGGCAGCGCTGACTTCACCCGGGGGTTCGCCTTTCTTGAGCGGCGGCGCTTCGGCTGCGGTGCGGCCATCCACCTTCACGGTGAAGCCCGCAGGGCCTGCGCCGACCGAGCCATCATCCACCCCGACGCGGGCCTCGAAGCGCGCGGCCCCGCTGGGGATGGCGAACTGGATTTCGCCCTTGCCCAAGTGGCTCAGGCCCCGGCGGTAGCGCACGCCCGAAAGCACGAGCCACTCTCCGCGGATCGTCTCGTCGCGCCGCCAATCCACCTGGAGGCCGTCGCTGTAGGGCTTCATGGTGCCCTTGCTGGTGCTCGAGCTGAGCCACGGCAGGTCGGTGAGGTAGACCACGTCGGGCTTGGGCGCGGGCCAGCGGGTTTCGGTGAAGCGCGTCGACGAGCCGCTCAAGCGGCAGAGCAGCGCGCTCACGCTATGCGGCGGGAGGCTGACAGAAAACCGGTCGGCGCCCTGGCCGTAGACCTCCTGCTCGAGGTAGCTGACATCTTCGGTGGCGGTGACGAGGCGCGCCTGCGGCGCGAGGGAGGTCTGCGCCACGACCACGTCGGCCTGCATGGCGATGGAACGGGGGTTGATCAGGAACACGTTGAGCGAGCGCTCGTGGCGCACCGCGTTGACCGCGAGCCCCTCACCGGCGCTCGCGCCCACGCGCACCGCCCCCTCGGGCAGATTCCTCCAATAGATGCGCCCGGTGTGAAAGGCCGCTCTTCGCTCGTAGTCGTGCAGCGGCCCCTTGAGGAGCCCCCACGAGCTCGGTGTCACCTGCGCATCCTCGCCGATGGCGTCCCACGCCTTCCAGAAGAAGAAGCCGCTCACGCCGCCGTCGAGCAGCTGGTTCATGGCCCGCGCGAGGCGGAAGGCGGACTCCCAGGTCGAAAGGGCCCCGTGCCAGCGCGAGGGGAAGAAGTTCCACGGCCCGGTGCCGCAGGGGGCGCCGTACTCGATCATCCACAGCTCGCGGGGCTTGCCGGCGGAAAGGGGGTCGATGACCTCTTTCCAGAGCCGCGCGAGGTTGGGCCGGATGAGCGGTGTGCCGGAGGCGTAATCTTCGAGCGCGATGATGGGGGCGTCGGGGCACGCCTCCAGATAGGCCTTCGTGTAGCGCGCCCCCGTGTCGTAACGGTCGGGCATGGCGGTCATGACGAAGCCCTGCCCGCCCGTGGTGAGCACGTAGGGGCCGATAACGGGCGTTTCGAAACCCTGCTGGCGCACCGCCCGCTGGGTCGCCGCGCAGATGCGCGCAACGGTCGCGGGGGCGTAGTGGGGCTCCCACACGGGGACGAGGTGGGTCGGCGCGAGGCCCTCTTCTTTGAGCAGGATGAGGAGTGCGGCCCAGCACTCGGCGATTTCGTCCACGAGGTGGGTTTGGACGCCGCCGCCGGAAGCCACCTGCCAACCCGCGAAGCTCGTGCTGCGGATGCCGAAGGTATATCCCAACCCCCGGGCATAACGGATAAAGCCGACGAGGCTTTTCGCCTCGGACGACGCCTTGAACTGGGAGCGGAAAAACTCGAGATCGAGGTGCTTTGGATCGGCATCGTCGTTTCGCGGCTCGATGGCGGAGAGTGAGGCCAGCGCCACATCGAGGTGCGTGATGCCCGCCTCGCGAAGCTCGGCGAAGACCGGGCCGTAGACCCGGGCCTGCTCGCCCTCGTTGGTGAGGAAGGCGCGGGGGGGATTGGCGTAGGCCGCCTGGCGCCGCAGGCGCTGGAAGGTCTGCTGGGGCGTGACTTGAACCTCGACCCGCTTCGGCCCCTCGGCGAGGCGCGCCTGCTCGATGGCCAGCGGTGTGGCGAGCGACCGGCGGAAGGCGCGGCAGCGCACCCGCGCCGGGTCGCCGAGGTCAAGGGCCCCGGTGTAGTCATCGAGCAGGAAGCGCAGTCCGCCCTTCTCGACGCGGCCCTGCTGCCACACGCTCGCCCCGCCGCTCTCCGGATCAGAGACCTCGAGCAACCACGGGGCGTTGCCCTTGAGCGTGCCCGTCAGCCACGGGGTCGCCGCAAGCTGCGCGCGCTCGAAGGTCTTGTCGAAGAGCAGCAGCGAAGCGAGCGGATCAGGGGGTCCTTGGGGCTCGCGGACCGCCTCGGGCTCGATGGGCCCAATGAACAGTTCCAGGCCATCGAGCGCGCCAGTGAAGGGATAGGCCATGCCCCCGCCGGCCATTTCCATGCGGCCGAGCACGAGGGGCGCAGCGCAGGGCGGCAGGCTGCGCACGGTCTCAAATCCACCACCGCTTTTCGGGTGGGCCAGCGCGCCCTGGGCCACGCGCGTGGCCCCGAACCACATGGCGCTCGCGCCCGCGTCAAAGCTCACCGTCACGCGCGTCCACTTCTTGAGCGGCAGCGGCTGGTCGGAAATGAGCTGGGCCCATTGTCCCTGCGGGCCCTTGCAGCCGAACTCGACCTTGCCCTCGGGGCGCAGGGTGAGCTTGTACTGGCATTGCTCGGGGACGTTGCTTCGATCCCCTTTCCACACCACGCCCTGGTGGTCGCCGAATTGTGCGGGATGGATCCACGCTCGCAGCCCGAAGGCGGCGGCTGGCGCGTGCGCGGCGGGGGCATCGAACAGCACGGCCTCATCCTTGTCCCCGGTGAAATAGGCGGCCTGGCCTTCAACCCCCTGGCACCAGAGCGGCCCCCGCCCCCCTGTCACGCGGCCACTGACCCCGGCCGGTTGGGCGGCGACACGATCCCCCTCGACCTTGTCGAAGCTGACGGTGAGTGCCGGGGCGGCGCGGCCGGCGGCGAGCGGGGCAGCGCAGGCGCAGAGGGCCGCTATGACGCAACGCATAGGAATTTGTTTTCGGCAGCCCTGTGGGCACCACCTGCCCCCATCGCCCTCCGGGGGGCTGCCAGCCCCGCCTGAAGCCGTCCGATCATGCGGATGGCGTAGCAGACGGGGTGCCGCGGGTCGAGCGGGGACGGCGCGGAGGCCCAGAGCGGTGGGACGACAACAGCCGTCCGCCAGCGGTGGCGCGGCGTCCCGCTGTCGCAGGTGGCCGGATTCGAGATGGAGGTTTTCGAGGCGCGTGGGCAGCATCGGGTCATGCGGGGCGTTGATGGGTCTAATTCGGCGCCACGGTTGCTGTATCTCGCCGCGTGGGCAGTTGGGTGCACGTTGGGATGCGCGGCGGTGCCTGAGGTTGACACATTCCGTGGCGTGGCGCTGGTGCATCAGGGGGATTGGTCGGAGGAGGTGTGGAGGGCATTCCGGGAGACCCCTTGGCTGGATGCGGCATCGGTGCGGATCAAGTGGTCGGAGTTGGAGCCGCGGGATCAGGAGTTCGATTGGGGGCCGTTTGATCGCGTGATCGACGGGGTGCGGGAGTACAACGCGGCTCATCCGGGGGCGGACCGCAAGGTCCACCTGCGACCCTTGGGCGGCGTGCACGGGCCGGCGTGGTTCGAGGCCGCCGGGGTGCGGCTCTACGACACCGAGCAGCGGTCGCACGTGTACCACCGGGACAAGCCGGCGACGATCCGGGTGACGACGATCCGTCCACCGATGCCGTACGACAACCCGGAATTCCTGAAACAGTTGCGGCAGTTGTACGCGGCCATGCGGGAGCGCTATGCGAAGGAGCCGCTGGTGGTGGTGTATCACGGGACGTGGTCGGCGGGGCCGTGGGACGAGATCTTCCACCCGCTGCCGCCGGCGCCGATGCCGCCGGGATACAGCAAGGAGAAATTCGTGGCGGGGATGCTCGAGCAATTCGATGTGCTCATCGACGAATGGTGCGATCACGGGCTGACGGCCGAGTTGCCCTTCTCGGGAAAGTATCCGCCCAAGGGGCAGATCGACATCACGGGACCCATCCTGGATCGGATCGTGGGTCGGCTGGGCCCCATGAGCCCGCGGCTCGTGATCCAGTCCAACGGCTGGGGGACAACGGCTGATGGCCGGACCACGGTGTCGTGGGGACACGAGGAGGATATCCGGGCGGCCAGGGGCAAGGTGCGCCTGGCGTTTCAGGCGCTGGGGACCAATGCCGGGGGCGGCTGGCACCGGCAGGGCGATTGGGTGGATCTGGTTCGGCTCGCGCAGGAATTCGACGCGCAATACGTCGAGATCTATCCCCCCGATCTCAGTCCCCTGGACATGAAGCATCGCATCGTCGAGGCGTTCACGCACGATCCGGCGACGGGCGGGACGCCCGCCGGCCTGGAGGGCTTCACGGGATTTCGCCCGTGGCTGAAGGCGCGGCGGTGAGGCTCGGGAGGCCGTCGGCGTGATGGGGCGGTTCGTGTGACCGATCCGATCCCCATGGATACGATCGGCATCGCGATGCCAACGAGAAGGCGGCGGATGATCGCCGCGTCCCACGACGCTTCGCATTGGGCAGGACCCGCGACGATGGTGCCATGCTGGCTCGAGAATTCCAGATGTAGCCACGGTCGCCAGACCGTGGAGGCGCGGGCCGACCGAACGATCCCATCTGTGGCCAGATGGGCTACATTTTCCGCGCCGGCGGCGGCATGCCGCAAACCACTCGGGCCGGCGGGAAAACGGCTGCGTGGCGACTGGGACGCGAAGGTCAAGGCGGCCGAGGCGATGCCGTGGCCGTGAGGCCGCCCGCGCCGCGGGTGGCGCGGGCCAAACGCTCGCGCGTTCGGCTACGGGGGGCGATGCGCGATTCTCGAGTCAGGCCACGCTGATGGTGACTTCGGTGCCCTCAGGGATCTGGTCGAAGAGTTCGGCGACGTCGCGGTTGTTCATGCGGACGCAGCCGTGGGAGGCGGGTTGGCCGATGAGGTGTTCCTGATTGGTGCCGTGTATATAGATATAGCGGTCGAGGGTGTTGGCGTTGTCGGGATCGAGGCCCTCGAGCCACAGGATGCGGGTGAGGATGAGGTCGGCGTCCTCTTGGTATGGGTCTTCGGACGACCAGATCGAGCCGGTCCACTGCCTTTCCTTGAGGACGGCACCGGAGGGGAGGTCGGCGCCGATCTTCCTCGCGACGCGGAGCCGCCCGGTCGGCGTGCGGAGGCTTCCGGGCTGGGTGCCGATGCCGAATCTGGACGTGGAGATGGGATAGGTTCTCGCGAGGGTGTCGCCCTCCCAGACCTCGAGGCGTTGGTCGGGAACGCTCACGCGGAGGCGGATGTCTGACATGACGGTAGGATAGCGCGGCGGGGTGCCGCGCGCCACAGGATCCGGAGGCGCGATGTGGCGCAAGATCGCTTTGCCTAAAAGTGGCTTGGCGAGTAGATTGGTACCAAGGAGGGCCTCTGACGGCGATGGGCGGTGGTGAGTTGAGCAACGGTGGGTTGGCCGCCATCGATCCCTATGTGGGGATCCGGCTGGGGGGGTACGTGATCGAGGGGTTGATCGGGCAGGGGGCGATGGGCGCGGTCTATCGGGCGCGGCAGGTGTCGATGGATCGTCCGGTGGCCCTCAAGGTTCTGGCGGCTCGGTTGTCGATGCGCGAGGATGTGCTGAGGCGTTTCTTGCGCGAGGCGCGGGCGGCGGCCGCGATCTCGCACCCGCACCTGATTCAGATCTATGCGGTCGGGGAGGAGGGGGGGATCTACTATCAGGCCCTCGAACTGGTCGAGGGCAAGAGCCTCGGGGCCTATATCAGGTCCGGCGAGCGGTTCTCCGAGGCGGAGTGCCTAGAGATCGCGAGGCAGACGCTCTCGGCCCTGAGGGAGGCCCATCGGGCCGGGGTGGTGCATCGGGACATCAAGCCCGACAATCTGATGCTCGACCACCAGCGGCAGATCAAGCTGTGCGACCTGGGGCTCGCGAGGATCACCGAGTTCGAGTCGAGCGTGGCCCTGACGCTGACGGGCGTGAGCGTGGGGACGCCGCTGTACATGGCTCCCGAGCAGTGCATGGGCAAGCGCAGCGTGGATTTCCGCGCCGATTTCTACGGGTTTGGCGCGACGCTATTTCACCTGGCGACGGGCGAGCCGCCGCATCAGGGCAAGACGCCCCTCGAGGTGATCAACATGCATATCAACGCGCCGGCGCCCGACGCGCGGGTGATCAATCCCCTGCTGACCAAGTCATTTTCGGCGCTGCTGCGCCGCCTGATGGCCAAGAGGCCGGAGCATCGGCCCAAGACGCACGCCGAGATCTTCCGGCAACTCGATTTCTGCGGGGCGCGGCTGGCGCTCCGCTCGCAGGAACTGCTCGGCCAGTCCCGTGTCGCCGAGAGCAAGGTGGTGGAGCCGACGCTGCTGGACGAGCCGGCGCTGTGGATCGGCGGTGCCGCGGGCGCGTGCGCGCTCGTGGCGGCGGGCATCCTGTGCATGACGATCCTCAAGGGGCGCGAGCCGGACAACGTCCTTGGCTACGCGCCGACCGCGGAAGTTTCGAAGTCGTCTGTCGTGGGGGAGGTGTTCCTGCGGGAGGTCGCGGCGCTGCCCGCCGAGCAGCAGGTGGCGCGGGTGGTGTCCAAGCTCCGGGAACTCAACCCGGGTTATGATGGGCGCGCGCGGCACAAGATCGAGAACGGGGCAGTCACCGAGTTTTCGTGCGAGTCCCGATCCGTGGCGGACATCGCGCCGGTCGCCGCGCTGCGCGGTCTCCGCGGTTTCAGCTGCGGGGGGGAGGCCGGGGAGGGGGGGCGATCGGGCCTGGCGGATCTCTCCCCCCTGAGGGGCATCGGGCTGAGCCGTCTGGGCTGCTCGTATTGCGAGGTGGCCGACCTGTCGCCGTTGAGCGGGATGCCGCTGGCGCGGCTGGATTGCCGCGGCACGCGGATCCAGGACCTGTCGCCGCTGTCGGGCGCACGGCTGACGTACCTGAGCATCAGCGACAACCCGCAGCTCACCGACATTTCGACGCTGCGGGGAATGCGGCTCGTCGTGCTGGCGTGCCAGGGGACGCCGATCACCGACTTTTCCATCCTGAGCGAGATGCCGCTGAAGGCATTGCAGTGCGATCCCTCCATCATCGCGGAAGGGTACAACCGGGATGTCCTTCGGGACATAGGGACCCTCGAGACCGTCAATGGCCTGCCGGTGGCGGAGTTTTTCTCCGGGCACTAGCGCGGATGGCCCGTTCCGTGTAACGGGCCCCGGGGGCGCCGGTGTCGGCGTGGGGTGGCCCGCAAATCGCATTGCGCGTCCGTCCGGCGCGGCTACAGTGATAGGCCTTTGCCCATGAGCAAGACATATCATGTAGCGATCGCGGGGGCCACTGGCGCCGTCGGCCAGGAGTTGCTGCGGGTGATGGAGCGCAGGAAATTCCCGGTGGGCAAGCTGACGCCGCTGGCATCGGAGCGTTCGGTGGGGCGGACCGTGGAATTCCGCGGGGAGAAGATCCGGGTGGAGGCCCTGCGGGAGGAGGCGTTCGCGGGCGTGGATTTCGCATTTTTCAGCGCCGGGGCGACGCGGTCCAAGCAGTTTGCGCCGGCCGCGATCAAGGCCGGTGCGGTGGTGATCGACAATTCCTCGGCGTACCGGATGGATCCTTCGGTGCCGCTGGTGGTGCCCGAGGTGAACGCGGGGGATCTGGCGGGGCATCGTGGGCTGGTGGCGAACCCGAACTGTTCGGCGGCGATCCTGTGCGTGGCGGTGTGGCCGGTCCACCGGGCGGCGGGGGTGCGGCGCATCGTGGTGTCGACGTACCAGTCGGCGAGCGGCGCGGGCGCGCGGGCGATGGCCGAGCTGGAATCGCAGAGCCGGGAGGTGCTCGAGGGCAAGCCCGCGAGGCCGGAGGCGTTCCCCCACCAGATCGCCTTCAATCTCTTCAGCCACAACACGCGGGTCGCCGAGAACGGGTACAACGAGGAAGAGAACAAGATGGTCGAGGAGACGCGGAAGATGTTCCACGCGCCCGACCTCTCGGTGGTGCCGACGTGCATCCGTGTCCCGGTGTTCCGGGCGCACTCGGAGTCGGTCCTGCTGGAATTGGAGAGGCCGATGGGCCCGGACGAGGCGAGGAAGGTGCTGGCGTCTGCCCCGGGGATCAGGCTGGTGGATGACGTGGCGGCGAACCGTTTTCCGATGCCGGTGGAAGCCAGCGGGGAATTGGATGTGCTGGTGGGCAGGATCCGGCAGGAGCCCGGCAACCCGAGGGGCATCGCGATGTTTGTGTCGGGCGACCAGCTGCTGAAGGGGGCCGCGTGGAACGCGGTGCAGATCGCGGAGTGCCTGATCGGGGGCGCGCGGGCGTAGCGCATGGGCCTCATCGTCCAAAAGTACGGGGGCACTTCGGTCGGCGACGTCGCGCGGATCAAGAACGTGGCGTCCCGGGTGGCCCGGTGGAAGGGGGAGGGCCACAGCCTGGCCGTCGTGGTCTCGGCGCGCTCCGGGGTGACCAACGAGCTGATCGCGCGCGCCAAGGAGGTCAAGGCGCAGCCGTCCGACAGGGAGCTGGACGTGCTGTTGGCGATCGGGGAGCAGGAGACCATCGCTTTACTTGCGATGGCGCTGCACGACATCGGGGTGCCGGCGGTGTCTTTCACGGGCGCGCAGGCGGGCATCATCACGGACGACGTGCACACCAAGGCGCGGATACGGCAGTTTCGGCCCGGGCGCGTAGCGGAGATGCGCAAGTGCCTCGGGCGCGGCGAGGTGGTCATCGTGGCGGGCTTCCAGGGGGAGACGGAGGACGGGCGGGTGACCACGCTGGGCCGTGGGGGCTCGGACCTGAGCGCGATCGCGATCGCGCACGCGCTCGGGGCGGAGTCCTGCCAGATCTACACGGACGTGGACGGGGTCTATACGACGGACCCGCGGATCGTTCCCGGCGCGCGCAAGATCCCCGAGCTGAGCTACGAGGAGATGCTGGAGATGGCGAGCGCGGGATCGAAGGTGATGCAGGCGCGCAGCGTGGAGTTCGCGAACAAGTACGGCGTCAGGTTTGAAGTGAGGTCGAGCATGAACGAGAACCCTGGGACCATCGTGAAAGAAGAGGACGACGGAATGGAGCAGGTGGTGGTGCGGGGCGTGAGCCTCGACCGCAACCAGGCCAAGGTGACGGTGGCCGGCGTCCCGGACAGGCCGGGCGTGGCGGCCCGGCTTTTCGGGGTGCTCGCCGCGGCGAGCGTGAACGTGGACATGATCGTGCAGAACGTGAGCGCCTCCGGGGTGACGGACATCTCGTTCACGGTGAGCCGGGACGAGCTGGCGAAGGCCCGCGCGGCGGCCGAACCGCTGGTGCGGGAGGTGGGGGCATCGGGATTTTCCGCTAGGGAGGGGATTGCGAAAATCTCGGTGGTGGGGATCGGGATGCGGTCGCACGGGGGCGTGGCGGCGGGGATGTTCGAGGCGCTGGCCGCGGCGGGCCTGAACATCCAGATGATATCCACATCGGAGATCAAGATCTCGGTGATCGTGGACGAGGCGAACGCGGAGAAGGGCGTGCGCGCCGTGCACGACAAGTTTGGCCTGGGGGGTTGAGGCGGGGGCGCGCGGCGATGCGTGCGTGCGTCATCGGGGGGGGGCTCGTGGGTCTCGCGACCGCGCGGGCGATCGCGCGCAGGCATCCGTCCTGGCGGATTCGGGTGCTGGAGAAGGAGGGTGGAGTCGGGCGGCACCAGAGCACGCACAATAGCGGGGTGCTTCACTGTGGGCTGTACTACAGGCCGGGGTCGCTGAAGGCCCGGATGGCCGTCGAGGGGATACGCTCGATGCTCGCGTTTTGCGAGGCGCACGGGGTGGCGCACGAGAGGTGCGGTAAACTGGTCGTGGCGGCGGGGGAGGAGGAGGTGCCTCGGCTGGAGGAACTGCTGCGGCGGGGGCGGGCCAATGGGCTGGGCGGGCTGCGGCGGCTTGACGCGCGGCAGATGCGAGAGATCGAGCCACACGTGGGGGGTGTCGCCGCGGCGCACGTGCCGGAGGAGGGCATCGTGGATTTTTCGGGTGTTTGCGGCGCGCTGGCCGGGGAGGTCGCGGGAGCGGGGGGCGAGATAGTCACATCGGCCAAGGTCACATCGATCCGTCAGCGGGCGGGGGAGTGGCGGGTGGGGAGTTCGGCGGGCGAGTTTGCGGCCGACTGGATCGTGAACTGCGCCGGTTTGCACAGCGACCGGGTGGCGCGACTGGCGGGCGAGGAGCCGGCCACGCGGATCGTGCCCTTCCGAGGCGGGTACCACAAACTGCGCGCGGATCGCGTTGGGTTGGTTCGGCACCTGATTTACCCCGTGCCAGATCCGGCCTTCCCTTTTCTGGGGGTCCATTTCACCCGGATGATCGGCGGCGGTGTGGAGGCGGGGCCGAGCGCGGTCCTGGCGTTCGCGCGCGAGGGGTATCGCCTTTGGGACGTGAACGTGAGGGACCTGGCAGAGGCCCTGGCATTCCCTGGGCTGTGGCGGTTCCTGCGCCGATATCCGTCGATGGTGCGCGAGGAACTCTGGCAGGCCATGAGTCGCGAGGCATTCTGCGGGCGGCTCCGGCGCCTGATCCCGGAGTTGCGCCCCGGCGACCTGGAACCGGGCCCCTCTGGCGTCCGGGCGCAGGCCATGGGGCCCGACGGGTCGCTGGCGCAAGACTTCGAAATCGTGGGGCGCGATCATGCGCTGCACGTGCTCAACGCCCCGAGTCCCGCGGCCACGGCGTGCCTTGCCATCGGGGAGCACGTGGCGGCGGCGGTGGGCCCTTGACGCATGCGGGCGCGATAATAGCCTCCGGGGGTGACGGAGGAGACAGCGGGTCTGGCGCGATGTCCCGGTGGCGGGGCGCGGTTTGCGCTGGCGGGGGACCTTCTGGTGAGCCAGGGATTCTCGGAAGGTACCCCCGCTGGCCTGATGCGGCTGGTGGAGCACATCCGTTCGGCGGACGTGGCGGTGGGGAATCTCGAGATGCTCTTCCACGATTTCGAGGGATATCCTGCGGCGGTGAGCGGCGGGACGCATCTGCGGGGCGAACCGGCGCTGCTGGAGGACTTGAAGTGGGCGGGTTTTCGGCTCGTCTCGCTGGCCAACAATCACGTGGGGGATTACGGGATCGCCGGGATGCTGGCGCACCTGGCACATGTGGGGGCATCGGGTCTGGTGCACGCGGGATTGGGCCGGCACCTCGGGGCGGCGCGGGCGCCGGCATTGTGGGACTCGGCGGTCGGACGGGTGGCGCTGATTTCTTGCACGGCATCATTTCCCGCGGGAACGCAGGCGGGTCCCGACCGGGCTGATGTGCGGGGGAGGCCCGGCGTCAATCCCTTGCGGCTCAGGACGGTGTACCACGTGGACGACGCGGGCATGGCGGCGGCGCGCGCGCTGAAGGTGCAGTTCGAGGGAGGGGACGAGGAACCCGGGGGCGGGGAGATCGTCGTGGCGGGCAAGCGGTTCCGGCGGTCGGAGGAACCCGGTTTGGTCAAGGAGGCGGACGCCCGAGATTGCGCGGAGATCCTCGCGTCGGTCCGCGCGGCGCGGGGGGCGGCGGACTGGGTCGTTTTCGCGATGCACGCGCATGCCAGCGAACGGGGCCATCGGCACAGGCCCGCCGAATGCCTCCGGTGTTTTTCCCGCGATGTCATCGACGCGGGCGCCGACATGGTGGTGGGACATGGCCCGCACGTGCTGCGGGGCATCGAGATACATCGCGGGAGGCCGATATTCCACAGCCTGGGAAATTTCTTTTATCAGGTGGAGGGCGTGGACCGGTTTCCGGGCGAGGTGTACGAGGACGCGGGGCTGGGACCCGAGGCGACGCCGGAGGATGTCCGGGCGCGCTGGCGCGAGTCCGGCAGATCGCGCTTTGCGTCCGACCCGCGCTGGGCGGATAGCGTGCTGGCGATGCCGGAATTCCAGCGCGGGACCCTCGATCGGATCGTATTATTGCCGGTGTTGCTGGAGCGCGCCGAGGGATCGCGCTGGCGCGGGGCACCCCGGCTGGCGACTGGCGCGGATGCGGCCCGCATCCTCGGTCGCCTCGTCGAACTGTCCGCGGCTTTCGGGACGGAGATCCGGGTCCTCGGCGGTCAGGGCATCGTGGTCTGAGGGCAGCCCATTGACGATCTGCCGGGGCCGTGCAGGTTGTGGCAATGCCGGCGGAGATCGGTGCCTTGCGCGGCGAATGGCCGGGCGGGGGTCCGCACGAGCGCCGGACGAAACGAGGGAGATACCATGGCCGCCAAGAGGACGACACATCGCAGCAGTTCCGGCAAGAAGCTCTACGCCGTGCGCGACGCGAAGGGGCGATTCAAGGACATCCAGAGCTATAAGCGCGCGCATTCGGCGGACATCCGCCGCAAGAGCAAGGCCGAGAAAGCAAAGTGATCTGGCCGCCCTCAACCCCGTCCGGGTTGGGGGACGCGGACCCACTTCATGCCCGCGGCCTCGGCCGCGCGAAAGCCGACGGGGCCATCGTCAAACACCAGGCAGCGGCCTGGGCCGACGCCCATCTTTTCTGCGGCGAGCAGAAACATGTCCGGGTGCGGCTTGCCGCGCGAAACCTGTTCTGGCGTTATGAGGATCGGGAACAGGTCGGCGACACCGATGTACTCGAGGGTCCTGCGGACGATGTGATTCGATCCGCCCGAGGCGACGCACACGGGGCTGGAGGAGGCGACGCGCCGCGCGAAATCCACGACCTCGGGGATCGGTTGGACCTCGTGCAGGCCCGCGAGGTAAGATTTCTCTTTCTGGAGCGCGACGGCCTCCGGGTCGAAGCGGGAGCCGTAGTGCTCGTTGATGTGGCCGACGATCCTGCGCGTCGGCGTGCCCCCGAGGCTATAGAATAGGTCCTCGTCGAATGTGAACGAGGCGCCGGCCGCCGCGAGCGCTTCGCACCAGGCGCGGTAGTGGAGGGGCATGGAATCGGCGAGCGTGCCATCGCAATCGAAGATATATGCGTCGAAGTCGCCATCGGGGATATCGAGGTGCATCGGGGTCAAGCCTGCGGGAGCCAGATGAAGAAGATGGTGCCCTTGCCGGTCTCGGTCTGGAACGAGAGCTGGCCGCCGTGGGCCTCGATGATGCTCTTGGCGATCGCGGTGCCCAGCCCGGTGCCGTGGGATTTCCCGTGGGTGATGAAAGGCTCGAAGAGGCGGTCGCGTATCTTCTCGGGGATGCCCGGGCCGTTGTCGCGCACCATGAGCCAGGCGCCCCCCTCCGCGGCCTGGGCGATGATCTCGACGATGCCGCCGGGTTTGCCGCCGAAGGCGTCGACCGCGTTGCCGACGAGATTCTGGAGGACGCGGAGGACGCGGTTGGCGTCGAGGCAGATCTCGGTGTCGATGGGGTAGGTGCGGAGCACGGCCCCGGACTTCTCGATGAAATCGCCATTGAGCGACACGAACTTGGCGATCAGGTCGGAGATGCGGATGGGTTTCCGGTCCAGGGAGGGCGAGCCGCGGGAATAATCGAGCAGCTCGTGGGCCATGGCGATCATGCGGTTGATCTGCTGCTCGATGAGATCGCACCAGTGCCGGACCTTCGGGTCCTCGACCTGCTTGGCGATGAATTGGGCGGCGATCAGGATGCCGGTCATCGGGCTCTTGAAGTCGTGGATGATCGCGCCGGCCATCTCTCCGATAAACTGCATCTTCTCCTTGCGCACCAGTTCGCTGACGAAGCGATCGTTGGTGCTCCGCAGGTATTCCAGGATGCGCTGGAAGAGGCGGATGGTGACCTGGGGGGGTTCGGCGTGGAGGGCCTCCTCGACGGCGGTCCGATTGATGGCGGCGACGCGCGTCGGGCCGGAGGCGCGTGCGCCGGTGCTGCGGCCCGAGTTGTCCAGGATGCCGACCTCGCCGAAGTAGTCGCCGGGCGCGACCTTGGCGAGCACCTGCTCTTTTTCGGCGGTGGGGCGCTTGATGAGGGCGATCTCGCCGTCCAGGACGAGATACACGCAGTCGGGCGGATCGCCCTCCTCGAACAGGAGGGTGCCGTCGGTGAGATCCCTGATGGTGGCGCGCGACTCGAGTGCGCGGCGTGTGGATTCGCCGAAGAAAGACAGGAACCGATTCTCGTGAAGCTCCATGACGTGCACCCAATATTGCCCGGAAGGGGGCTGGCCTGCAACCCGCGAGATCGGCCCGGTGTCAGTCCCGCTGTATCCAGCCGGGCATGCGGGCCAGGCGCGAGCGGCGTGCTGCGAGGCGGGCGCGATTGGAGAAGGGGCCGACGAGGCCGAGCAGTTCGCCCGGGATCAGGCCGAAGCGCCAGACGGATGCGGTGAGGTGAGGGTTGGTGTTACGGCCCTGGACGAATACCCAGGCGAGCGCGTTGATGGCCACCAGCGCGAACGTGGCGACGGAGGCGTGCAGCGTCGGGTTGTCATCGCGGAGCGGGAACATGTGGTCATTCTAGCAGCTTGTCGGGCGCCGGAAAGTCAGCCAACCTGCCGGGCGCTGTGAAGCGGCTGATCTCGATACTGGTGAGCCTGGGGATCCTGGCGCTGATCTACTGGAAGATCGATGCGAGGCGGCTTGGGGAGGTGTTTGCGGCCTGCGACCCGGCGTGGATGGCGGTGAGCCTCGGGATGGTGGTGCCGCTGACGCTGTTCACCTCGTGGAGACTGGAGTGGCTCATGCCGGCCGGGCGACGCCTGGGGTTCGGGGAGGCCAACAAGCTCATACTGGCGGCGAGCACGCTGAACATGGTCCTGCCCTCGAAGATGGGCGACATCGCCAAGGCGTACTTCATGCAGCGGCGCGGGCACTTGGGTGGGACGCTGGCGCTGGCCCTCGTCGTTTTTGAGAAGTCGTGCGACATGCTGTCGCTGCTGCTGTGGTGTGTTTTTGGTTTGGCGCTGTACCCGGAGAAGGACTGGCTGTTCTGGTCGATGACGGGGGCGGTGGGTGGCGGGCTGGTGCTGGGGTTGCTGCTGCTGGGGTCGAAGCGGTTCGCGGGACTCTTCTTTGGCCTGGCCATGGCGATGGCGCCTGGGAAGCTCCGTGAGAAAGTGGGGCGGATGCGGGCATCGTGGGACGAGATGCACGCGTATTTCTGGGGCGACAAGGTGCGGCTGGCCGTGGTGTCGGGGATGTCGGTGTTCATCTGGTTCCTGCACCTGCTCCAGATATGGTTTTTCATCCTGGCGCTGCGCGCGTGGACGCCGTTCCTCGCGAACATGGCGCTCTCGCCGCTGGCCATCCTCGCGGGGCTGCTGCCGCTGACGTTCGCGGGCGTCGGCACGCGGGACGCGGCGCTCATCTGGTTCTATCGCCCGTTTTTCGGGGCGCCGGTGGCCGCGGCGCTGGGGTTGCTGTGCACGGCGAGGTACCTGCTGCCGGCGCTGGGCGGACTGCCGTTTTTCGGGGAGTTCTTGGGTGCGGTCAAGGGGCGGCAGGCCGGGGACGCTCAGTGATCTAGTTTCTGGAGCTTGGGTTTGATGACGTAGACGCAGTAGGGGGCGTTGGGGTTCTTGGCAAAGTAGTCCTGGTGGTAGTCCTCGGCGGGGTAAAATTTCTCGAGGCGCTGGATCTCGGTGACGATGGGATCGGCGAAATCGGCGGCGGCGGCGGCCTTGGACTTCTCGGCGGCGGTGCGCTGGGCCTCGTCGTGGTACAGGATGATCGAGCGGTACTGGGTGCCCTTATCGGCCCCCTGGCGGTTGGGGGTGGTGGGGTCGTGCGCCTTCCAAAACGCCGCGAGGAGTTGGTCGTAGGTGACCCTGGTGGGATCGAACTCGACTTGGACCACCTCGGCGTGGCCGGTTTCGCCGGAGCAGACCTGTTTGTAGTCGGGGTCCTTCGTCTGTCCGCCGGCGTATCCGGACACCACCGAAAGGACGCCCGGGATGCGTTCGAGGACGGCCTCGACGCACCAGAAGCAACCGCCGCCCAGTGTGGCCTTTTCGGTCTTGGGTTTTTGTGTCATGGGATCATTCTCCGCGCGGGTCTGCGTGGTGAGGCATGCGGCGATGAGGGCCGCGGCCAGAGCGTGGTGTGGTCTAGGCATGGGGGAAGGTTGGTGGAGGGTGCCTATTCTTCAAGGACGAAGCGGACGAGGACGGTCTCGCGGGAGTGGATGGGCCTACCCGCCCGCGTGGCGGGGCGGAAGCGCCAGCGGTGGAGGACGGTGTCGGATGCGGCGGCGTCGAGGTCATCTCGTCCCGAGCTGCGGGAGACGGAGACGGCGGTGACGAGCCCCGCGGGATCGATCGATGCGGCGACCAGGACCTCTCCCTCGGCTCCGTCGCGGCGCGCGGACGCGGGGTACGGGGGATTGGGGGCCAGGAAGGGCCGGGCGCGGAGGCCGGGCGAGCTGCTGGTCGCGGTGTTCGCGGATTGGGCGGGCGCGCGCGGCAGTGCGCTGGACCGCTGGGCGTGT
>JADLBR010000041.1 GCA_020847615.1 Verrucomicrobiia bacterium | reverse complement strand
CCCCGGAGGTCGTCGCCTCCGGCCCCGCGAACGAATGGGAACCGGCGATCGCCGCCTCGTCCGACGGCCAGGTCGCCATCGCGTGGGACACGTACGAAAGGGGCAATTATGACGTGATGGTCCGCCTCTGGGGCGGCGGAAAATGGGGGGAGCCGCAGGCCGTGACGCGCGGCCCCAAGGGCGAGGCCCGGCCCAGCGTCGCCTTCGATGCCCGCAACCGCCTCTGGGTCGCCCACGAGGTTGCGCCCGAGAACTGGGGCAAGGATTTTGGCCCCTACGACTTCGCCCCCAACCGCACCGCCCTGTACCAGAACCGTTCGGTCGGGCTCCGCGTGCTCGATGGCGGACGCTGGCTCGCGCCCGAACCGCAGCCCGCCGAGGCATTCCCGGCCGCCAAGGTCCGCCCGGGCGCCGGCGTGGTCGTTGACGAGCAGGACCGTCGCCTCATCGCGCACCCCCGCATCGCCATCGGGGCGGACGGGCGCGTGTGGCTGTCGGCCCGTGCCAAGGTCGCCCGCTTCGAGGCCGGCACCGGCGACTCCTGGGTCGAATACCTCACCTGCCTCGACGTCGACAAATGGCGCCCGGCATTCCCCGCGCTCGGCTCCGACGCCTATCTCCACCAGGCCGCCGCGTTGCTGCCCTCGCCCGCATCCGGTGTCGCGCTGCTCGCGGTCTCCGACGGCCGTTTCCGTGCCGCCGCCAAGATGAACCTTCCCCCCATCTACACGAAACGCGCTGCCGACGCACCGCCCGCCACCACCCGCGAGCACCCGGACTATCCTGACCCCATGTTCAATCAGGAGATCTTCCTCATCGAGACGGGAACCGTCTCCCGGCCCGACGCGGAACCCCGGCTGGTCGAGGTCGCCGATAACCCCGCCCCGGCCGCGCCCGAGATCGCCGAGGAGGCCGCGCACGTCAAGGTCATCCGCGCCTACCGCGCGGAGGTCGCAGGCAAATCCCTGCGCATCGCCCGCGGCGAATTCCACCGGCACACGGAGCTCTCCTCCGACGGCGGGGGCGACGGCTCCATCTTCGACATGTGGCGCTACGGCATGGATATGGCCGCGCTCGATTGGATCGGCATAGGCGACCACGACAACGGCTCCCGCGAGTTCCCGTGGTGGATCGCGCAGAAGACCACCTCCGCCTACCACATCCCGCGCGCGTTCTTCCCCGTCTGGTCCTACGAGCGCAGCAACAACTATCCCGACGGCCACCGCAACGCCGTGTTCGCGCGCGAGGGCGTCCGGCCTCTCCCGCGCCTGCGCGCCGGCCTCGGAAAGATCATGGATGAACTCGGCCCCGACGCCCAGCGCCCCAACTCTCCAGACAGCCTCATGTTTTTCAAATACCTCGGCGCCCTCGGCGGCATCTGCGCCAGCCACACCAGCGGCACCGACATGGGCACCGACTGGCGCGACTTCGGCGGCAAGGTCGAGCCCGTCGTCGAGATCTATCAGGGCGACCGCAACAGCTACGAGCGCCCGGGCGGCCCGCGCGCCAGCAGCGACCAGTTCTCCCTCGGTGGCTTCCGCCCCTTCGGCTTCGTCTCCCTCGCGCTCAAGAAGGGCTATCGCATGGGCTTCCAGGCCTCCTCCGACCACGTGTCGACCCACATGAGCTATTGTTCCGTCTTCGTCGAGGAACCCACGCGCGAGGGCGTCATCGAGGGCATGAGGAAACGCCGCGTCTATGGCGCCACCGACAACATCATCGCCGACGTCCGCTGCGGCGACCATCTCATGGGCGAGGAGTTCACCGTCGATCGGCCGCCCACCATCCGCGTGAGACTCGTCGGCACCGCGCCCTTCGCCGAGGTCGTCATCATCAAGGATGATGAGATCGTCTATTCCTCCAAGCCCGAGACACCGGCGGTCGATTTCGAGTGGACCGATGCCAAGGCCGCCCCGGGCAAGACGAGCTATTACTATGTCCGCGGCACGCAGCGGGGCGAGACCACCACCCGAAAGGCAAAATCCCCGAGCGGCGAGAATGTCGAGGTCCCCATCCACAACGGCGAGGTCGTCTGGGTCTCCCCGATGTGGATCACGGTGAAGTGATTCGCGGCGCCTGGCCCGAAAATGCCGCAGCGCATCCCGTAGCCGAACGCGTAAGCGTTTCCCCGCCAATGAGTCGAAAGTGGGCGAAGGCCGCAACGGCGGGCTGCCTGTTCGCCTGGGGCGGATGAGCGAGCCGCCGCGGATTTTCCCCTCCGCTTGCACGAAATCTGCGCTATCGTGATTTCCATGAACAAGACAAGTGCCACATGGTTTCTCGCGGCGGCCTCGATATCGATCTTGGCTACCCAGGCCCCCGCCGACACCGTCCTCATCGGCGAGGAGACGCCGTTGCCGGGAGGCCAGCCCCGCGAGGCCAAGATACTGGTCGCCCCGGGCGGCGTGCGCATGGGCGCGCTGGGGGCCGGTCACGACGTGGCGTCCAAGGACGACTACATGATCTTCCGGGCCGACAGGCAGCTCGTCTGGTTCGTCCAACCCACCAAGCGCCAGTACATGCAGATGGACAAGCAGATGATGTCCGCCGTGGGGCAACAGATCTCCTCGGCCATGGGCATGCTGCAGGCACAGATGGCCGCGATGCCCCCCGAGCAGCGCGCGCAGGTCGAGGGCATGCTGAAGGGCCTCGGGGCGAACCTTGGCGGCGATCAGGCCAAGGCCCAGCCCCTCGTGCAGAAAGTGGCATCGGGCGACAAGATCGGATCCTGGACTTGCGACCGCTACGCGTCCCGCGCCCCGGACGGCAAGCTCCTCCAAGAGACATGGGTCGCCCCCGCCGATTCCGCCTCGCTCCCGCCCGAGGACGGCGCCGCGCTCCGCGCCATGGGGACCTTTTTTGAAGACCTAGGCAAGAGCATCCAGGACGCGATGAGCGGCATGATGCCGGGCCTGAGCCTCCCGGGCGGCGACGTGTTCCGGGGGCTACCCGTCCGGTTCGTTTCCTACGACGCCGCAGGCCAGCCCGACTCGCAGTGGGAGCTCAAGTCCATCCGGAAGGAATCCATCCCGGGCGACGCGTTCGAGGTGCCGCAGGGATTCAGCCAGCAGAACCTCGCGCCCCCGAGCATGGGCCCCGGCATCCAGGGCGGATTCTTGCCGGGCGGCCGACGGGACCGCTGAACCACGATGGAGCGCAACCCCGCATGAAGACGCGCATGGCCATCCCCAGAGCACCGGTTCTCGTCGCGCTCATCGCGCTGACGATCCGGCCCGGTGGCGCATGGGCCTGGGGCGAGCCGCACGCGATCATCACGCGGGCGGCCCTCGCGACCCTCCCCGAATGGCAAAAGCAAACGCTCGGCGAGGAATGGGCCGCCCTGGGCTCACAGCACTGCCTCATCCCCGACCGGGTCTTCGCGGATCGCGATCTCGCGAAATATGCCACGATGGATACCAGGACGGGTGGCGTGTACCTGGTGAACCTGCACCTCCCGGGCAACCAGGTCGAGAATTACGACGTGCTGCGATATTTCACCGGCAAGGCGGTGGACGCGCTCCGCGTCGGCAACATGCGCGACGCCGCCCGCTACGCCGGCACCCTGGCGCACGCCCTTGAGGACTGGAGCTGTCCCGCGCATGCCGCCCCGGGCGACAACATGTTCACGCTCTTCAAACAGTTTCTCCCGCCGCCCGCGGCCTGGAAATACCCCCCGCTTCACGGCCCGATCGAGAGCGGCAGCTTCCCCTTGGACATCGCGCCGCGCGAGCCCGCCGCGCTCGGTGATTCCGTCGATGAGGCCGCGTTCCATCTCCTGCACATGGCGAACGAGGCGATCATCGCCGCCCGCGCCGAGATCGTGCCCATCATCCAGGGTCTATACGCGTCGGATACCAACACGGTCACCGAGGCGCGGCGGCGCGCCGCGGCGCGCGGTGCCGCCCTGGTCGCGGATGCCCTCAATGCCGTGTTCCTCCTCGGGGCGCAGGACGACAAGGCCCGGCGCGCCCCGGCCCCCGCGACCGTCGACCTCTCCGCGCGCGTCCCGCTGGAGGCCACCAACCTCGCCTTCCCGCAGGGCGCGTTCTTCAGCAAACCGTACTGGGGCCACGCGCAGCGAAATGTCACCCTGCGCGATGGCACCAACGCCGTGCCCCTGAAACTCGTGATCGATGACGGCGGCACCTTGGCCGAAAAGCAGTTCGCGGTGGGGATCGGGACCGGCACCCGCAGCTCGTTGACCTATCTCGTGCCGACCGGCGTGTACGAGCGCTTCACCACCCTGGTTGGCCTCCAGGCCGGGATGGGCACCGCGGGCGACGTCCAGTTCGCCGTCCTGGGCAACGGCAAGGAACTGTGCGCCGCGCGGATCACCGGCGGACAGCCCGCCAAGTTCCTGGATTGTCCCCTGGCCGGCATCACCAACCTGCAGTTGCTCGCGACATCGGGCGGCGGCAGCGGAGCGGGCAACTACGCCGTCTGGGCCGAACCCCGGTTGATCAAGTCCGGCCCCGCGCCGGGCCCCGAGCGATGAGCGGATACCGGATCGAGCGACCGGAGCAAACCTCATGATCAGAGCCCCCATCGTCGCGCTGCTGCTGACGGCATGGGCCGCCCATGCCGCAAAGCCCAACATAATAGTCCTCCTGGCCGACGACATGCGCTGGGATGCTATGTCCTGCGCGGGCAACCCCGCGCTCCAGACGCCGAACATCGATCGGTTGGCCGCAGAAGGGACCCTGTTCCGCAACGCCTTCGTCACCACCTCGATCTGCTCCGTGAGCCGCGCCTCGATCCTCACCGGCCAGTACGCCCGCCGCCACGGCATCCATGACTTCAAGACGCCCCTCGCGGATCTCGGCGCGACCTATCCCGCCATCCTGCGAAAGGCAGGCTACTGGACCGGCTTCATGGGCAAGTGGGGAACCGCCCAGAACGACCGTGATTACTTCCGGCGCTGCGCCGAGTCCTTCGATTTCTGGGCCGGCGACATGGGCCAGACCTCCTACTGGCACGCCAGGGGCTGCAACTACGTCACCAACGACGGCACGACCAACCGCGCCAACTTCTTCTGCGACTGCCCCCAGGAGGCGCGCGCCAGGGAGGGCACCGGCGACAAGGGCCCCCATCCCGCGCTCAAGGACCCCATCCACCTCGAGACCCAGATTTTCCCGGCCAAGATCCGCACCTTCCTCGAAGGGCGCGATCCGGCGAAACCCTTCTGCCTTTCCGTTAGTTTCAAGGCGCCCCACGGCCCGTGGGGCGGCTGTGCCCCGGAGTTTGCCGGGGCCTTCGCCGGTGCCGCGATGCCGTCGCGCCCCAACGTCTCCAGGGAGGACGCACTCCGGCAGCCCGATTTTCTTCGCGCCTCGCTGGAGAGCGACAGGGGTCTCCGCTTCGCGGAGGATCCATCGCCCGACGGGCCGCTCCAGGACGCCCAGCGGCAGTACTATCGCCTGATCCTCGGCGTCGACCGCTGCATCGGGGAACTCCTCGGCGAACTCCAGAAGCGCGATCTCGCCAGGGACACCGTCATCATCTTCACCTCCGACAACGGGCACTTCCTCGGCGAGCACGGTTTCTTCGGGAAATGGCTGATGCACGAGGAGTCGATCCGCGTCCCGCTGATCGTTTCCGGCCCGGCGGCCCTCTTTGGGAAGCACGGGCAGACGTGCGACGAGATGGCGCTCAACATCGATATCGCCCCCACCGCGCTCGACCTCGCCGCGATTCCGGTGCCGCCTTCCATGCAGGGGCGCAGCCTCCAGCCCCAGTTGCAGCAACCCGCCCGCCCCGTGCGCGAGAGTTTCTTCTACGAGCACCTCTACGAGCACGCGCCCGCCCCCCCGCGGCACATCGAGCCCTGCGAGGGGGTCCGCACCCGAGACTGGAAGTACATCAGCTACATCAGGCAGAATGGCCCGGCCGCCGAGGCGCTCTTCGACCTCAAGAACGATCCGTTCGAGACCACCAACCTTGTCTCGGACCGCTTTTTCAAGCCCCGGCTCATCGACATGCGGCAGCGGATCGAGATGTTCCGCAGGTCGCTCAAGTAGCCGGGCGCGCCCAACGTTTGGCCCGCGGGGAATCGATGGCGTCGCCCCCGCTTGACACGCCCCGCACACCCACAGAACCTATCCCCCACAGAAACTGGAGGCCGCCCATGCAACCCGACCCATCACCCCTCACCCGCAGGGACTTCATCAAGACCACCGCCGCCGGTGCCGCCGCAATCGCCGCGCCCGCCCACGGCGTGTTCGCCGCCGGCTCGGACAAGGTCCGGGTCGCCATGGTCGGCGCGGGTAGCCGCGGCACCATGGACGCCGCGTTCCTCCTGAATTCGTCCCCGGGCGTCGAGCTCGTCGCCATCGCCGACATGTTCCAGGACAAGGTCGACGCCTCCCTGAAGCGACTGCAGAAGGATGCGCCCGAACAGACGAAGGTGACCCCGGACAGGGTCTGCCTGGGTTTCGATGCCTACAAGAAGGTCCTCGACATGAAGGACGTGGACCTCGTCATGCTCCTGACGCCGCCCGGCTTCCGCCCCGAGATGGCCGCCGCCTGCGTCGACGCCGGCAAGCACATGTTCCTCGAGAAGCCCGGCGGCGTCGATCCCGTCGGCCTCCGCTCCCTGGCCGAGACGACGAAGCGCGCCGAGGAGAAAAAGCTCTCGATGGTCGTCGGCACCCAGCAGCGGTATGCGCCGCAGTACCTCGAGCTCATGCAGCGCATCCGCGATGGCCAGATCGGCGAACTCACGCACATCGAGTCCCACTGGATCGGGGACATGGAGCTGTGGCACTACGAGGATCGCAAGCCGGAATGGAGCGACATGGAATGGCAGATCCGCTGCTGGCCCTTCTTCACGTGGCTTTCCGGAGACCACTTTGTCGAGCAACTCGTCCACAATCTCGACGTCGCCAACTGGGTCATGGGCGCCACGCCCAAGGTCGCCCAGGGCGTCGGCGGGCGCCAGGTCCGCACCGGCCCGCAGTTCGGGAATATCTACGACCACTTCGCGGTCCGCTACGAGTACCCGAGCGGCCTGACGATGTTCGCGTTCGCCACGCAGATCAAGGGCGTCACCAACCGCATCGGCAATGTCATCCACGGCACCCGGGGCCGGGCCGAGGTCGATCGTGGCTCCGCCCAGATCCTCGGCGACAAACCGTGGAAGTTCGAGGGCAAGCCCGCCAGCGGCGACGACATCATGCACAAGGCGCTGGTCAACGGCATCCGCGAGGGCAAGCCCATCATCGAGGGCACGCGCCTCGTCGAGGCCACGATGACCGGCGTCCTCGGGCGCACCGCCGTCTACACCGGGCGCGCCATCCAGTGGGACTGGATCATGAACGCATCGAAGCTCGACCTTCGCCCGCCCAAGTACGAGCTGGGGCCGCTGCCCGTGCCCCCGGTCCCCATGCCGGGACGCACGCAGCCGGTCTAGCGGCCTGTCGGGCTCTGTCCGGCAACCGCTTCACGGTCCCGCGTCCATGTGCAGGGCGCGGAGCAGTCTCCGGATGTGGTTGACCGACACCGCCTGCCCGCCGCCTTCCCACTCCGCGAACGTCTCCGGCCGCACGCCCGCCAAGGGCCCGATTTCCTCGACGGATAGCCGCCGTTTCGCGCGCAGCGCTCGCAGCCACAGCGCCCCCGCCACGCGCGGCAGCGGCCGCACCTCGCCCGAATTGTACCGGGCCCATAGCCCCTGCGGCATGAGCAGCAGCGCACCCACGTCGCGCGCCCCCTCCCGCACGATCCCGAGCATCAGTGCGCCCAACGGCAGCTCATCGCCCGCATAGTGCTTTCCCGCCGCCAGGTCCACCGTCACCCGCAACTCCGCCCGCGCATCCGATTCCATCGCTCCGCCATACTGCCTGGAAAAGCGGCGACGCGCCAGCGCCTCCGCCAGTGTCCGGGAGAACGTCTACCGATTCGATTGCATCCGCGTCGCCCCCGCAGCATAGTCCGCCCGATATGCGAAAACTCTCGCGGCGGCGCGTTCTCTCCATCGGCCTCGGACCCATCGCCGCGATGGCGAAGCCTTGCGCGGCGCCCGCGTCGGATCGGGCGAAGCCCGCCATCGATTGCGCCCACGATGAGATCTGGAGGCGGCTCATCGACCGGCACGGCATCATGCTGGATTTCAGCGACCTCGACGGCTCGGTGATCATCCCCGAGCCCGAAGAGTGCCGCCTCGGAAAGCCCAACGCGCTGGGGTGGTGGAGCCCCATCGAGAACGGCGCTTTCTTCAACGGCCTCTACATGGATGCCGCCCTGGACCGGTGGAGGGACTCGCGGTCCGAGGAGGATGCCGCGAAGGCCAGGCGCCTCGCGGGCGGCCTGCTGCTGCTGGCATCCATCGGGGCGGTGAAGGGTTTTGTCGGACGCGGCGTGGCCACCGATGGGCAATCGCACTACCCGATGGGCTCGGACGACCAGACGCTGCCCTGGTTCTACGGCATCTGGCGCTACCTCGAATCCGGACTCCCGGACGAAGGGGAGCGGGGCCGCATCGTCGCCAAGCTCCGGGAGGTCGCCGACGCGGCCCTCCGCCTCAACTGGGAGCTGCCGGCCGAGCCGCCTTTCAACATCCGCGGTTCCTTCCGCGAATTCCTGTTCTATCAGGCCCCCCGCCTGCTGTTTGTCGCCAAGGTCATGCACCGCGTCACCGGCGACGCGAGATGGGATGGCATCTATCGCGCGGCCCTGCACGAGCGCGGGGGGGCTGGAAACGCGAGCCGCCTCGAATTGTGCGAGCGCGGCATGGTGTACGACCACGGCGGCGGCAAGCGCCGGCACTCGTGGACCACCAGCAATTGCGTGGCCGCGATGCGCGCGCTCTGGGAGATGGAGGAAGATGGGGCCGTGCGCGCCGCGCTCGGCCGAGGGCTGGAGATCAGCGCCGCCGTCGCCATGGAGAGCGTGCCCGATGCCCTGAAGTTCGACAACGGCCACGAGCCCCGCTTCGAGCCCGACTGGCGCAAGCTCAACGCTCTCTGGGTCCCCCAGGCTTCCGCGCGCGAGGCGCAGCAGGTCGCCGAGGCCCAATCCAGAGAACTCGGCAAGCTCTCCCCGCGCCGCGGACAGGAACTATCGCTCGCCCGCGAGCCCATCTTCGCCGCCTGGATAGCGACCCTTGCCCCGGATGCCGCCGCGCTCAAGCGCCGCGCGCCCGACCTGCTCCGCGCCCTGTCCCATTACCGCTACGATCGGCTGCGATACTCGCAGTTCTTCCCCGCGGAGTGTGCCTGGTGGCGCCTGAAGTCTGCGGGCGCCTGACTCGAAAATTGCCGCATCGCTTCCCGTAGCCGAACGCGTGAGCGTTTGGCCGCCAAAGCCTAACGGCTTCGGCTACATTTTCTGCCCCGGTGGTGCCCCGTCGCGCGGGGCATGACGTCTGACCCGAAAATTGCCGCATCGCTTCCCGTAGCCGAACGCGTGAGCGTTTGGCCGCCAAGGCCTCACGGCCTCGGCTACATTCTCTGCGCCGGGGGCGCCCCGCGCGCGGCGCGACGAAGTGCCGCGGTCCGCGGGTTCGTGTCCCCTATTCCGGCGTCGCGGCGCCGAGCAGGATGTACTGCGGCAGTTGGGCGAGGGAGATCGCGAGGCGGCCGTTGTTCGGGACAATTTGGGATTTCTCTCCCAGGCCCGAGGTGCGCTCGAGGGCGGCGTGCGCACCGGCGCGGAGGGGGATCGCGATGTCGTGCGGTTGGCCGGTGGTCCACGCGGCGAGGCGGTGGGCGCCTTTGGCATCCGCGAGCAGCAGCGCCCAGTCTTCCTCGCTGTCCGTCTTGAGGCGACGTAGGACGCGGCAGCCGTCCAGGGTCCGCGTCATCGTCGCGATGGCGCTATAGGCGGGCTTGGGCCGGAGGTCGTGGGTGACGGTGCCGAAGTTGTGCTCGCGCTCGGCGGGATCGGTGCCGTCATTTTTCCAATCGTACCAGATCGAGACGGGTATCCGCTCGTAGAGGTTGTACAGTTGCTGTCGGACCAGGAAGGCGGCCTGCGTGTCGGGGGTGACGCCCTTGTCGTGGGTGGCGTAGCCCCACTCGCCGCTGAGGATGGGGATCTTTCCTTTGCGCGCGGCGGGCGCGTATCGGTCCATGAGTTCCCGGAGGCGGGCGTAGTCGGCGCCGGCGGTCTCGGGGCCTTTCCTGTAATCCCGGTAGGGGTGGACGCTGACGGCGGCCAGGTGCTCGAGCGCGCCGGCCCGGAAGAACTCCTCGAGGAAAGGCCACGGGAACGTGGATGTGCCCGGGGCCACGATGGTGGCCTCGGGGTCGGCGGCGCGGACGGCCTTGCATGTGGCCAGCGCGAGGGTGGTGTAGTTGGTGACGTTGGGCTCGGGCTTCCAGAATTTGATGTTGGGCTCGTTCCAGATCTCCCAGATGACGCCCCTGCCGCGGTAGCGCCTGGCGGCCTCCCCGGCCCATCTGGCGAATGCGGCGACGCTCTCGGGCTTCCGCGGCGCGGCGGGCGACTGGACCTCCTTGTTGAAGGGCGGGGACTTCGTCGTGACGAGGTCCTCGTAGAGCTTGTGCGAGTAGTCCAAGATGTAATAGGGGCGCAGCCCGCGGCTCTCGAGGCCCGCGGTGAGCTCGTCATAGGCCGACCAGTCGTAGGCGCCCTTTTCGCGCTCGATGCCCTGCCATGTGAAATCCATCCGGATCACCCGGAATCCCGCGGCGGCGATCATGTCCAGGTCTTTGTCGCGCCCCCGGGTGAAATGGATGTTCACCCCGACGGTGGCGGGGAGGACGGGGTCGGGAAGACCCGCCGCGCTGATGCAGGGCATCAGGAGGGCGAGTGCGAATGGGGCGGTGGATTTCATGGTGGCTCCGGGT